>SKZV01000205.1 GCA_007127165.1 Rhodovibrio sp.
ATCGGCGAAGCGTTCGACACTTTGACCGAGGGCAAGGGTGCAGCCGTCGCATGAGGATCGCCGCCTACCTCCATTGCATGCGCGGCATTCTGGGCCGGGAGCTTTTGCGCTTCGTGCATCAACGCAGCCGCTTCGTCGCGGCCATCGTTCGGCCTCTGGTGTGGCTGCTGGTCTTCGCGGCAGGGTTCCGCATGGCGCTGGGCGTCGCCATGACCGAGCCGTACCAGACCTATATCCTCTACGAGGTCTATATCGTACCGGGACTGGTCGGCATGATCCAGCTTTTCAACGGCATGCAAAGCTCGCTCTCCATGGTCTACGACCGTGAGATGGGGAGTATGCGGGTGCTGCTGGTGAGCCCGTTTCCGCGTTGGTACCTGTTGGTGTGCAAGCTGCTGGCGGGGACGCTGGTGTCGGTGGTGCAGGTTTACGTGTTCCTGCTGATCGCCTTCGTCTACGGCGTGCAGGCACCCTGGGCGGGCTACCTCTATCTGTTTCCGGCGCTCATTGTGACCGGCTTCATGGTGGGGTCGCTGGGGCTTCTGCTGTCGTCCTTCATCCGTCAGCTCGAGAACTTCGCCGGGGTCATGAACTTCGTGATCTTCCCGATGTTCTTCCTCTCATCCGCGCTCTATCCGCTGTGGCGGATCCGGGAGGGAAGCTATACCGTGTACCAGATCGCCGCCCTCAATCCCTTCACCTACGCGGTGGAGATGATCCGCTTTGCGATGTACGAGCAACTGAACGCGGAGGCGGCGTTGGTCGCGCTTGCAGCAACGGTGGTTTTGCTCTCCCTCGCTATCCTGGGTTACAATCCGGCACGCGGCATGATGGCGCGCCGCGCCGGAGCGGGTGGCGAGTAACACGGCCAGTCGAAAAAAAAGGGAGAAGGCGATGTCGGCAGGACAGTCCGCCACAGGCGGTGGTGTCGTCGTGATTTTCGAGGTCATGATGAAGGAAGGGAAAACCGACGACTATTTCGATCTAGCCGCCGCACTACGGCAGGAGTTAGAAAAGGTCGATGGGTTTATTTCGGTCGAACGCTTCGAGAGCCTGAGTTCGCCTGGTAAATACCTCTCGCTCTCGGAGTGGCGGGACGAGGAGGCCGTGCATGCCTGGCGCAATCACGGTGAGCATATGGTGGCGCAGGAGAAGGGCAAAGCCTCGATCTTCGCCGACTTTCGCATCCGGGTAACCCACGTGGCACGGGACTATACCCTCGCAGATCGAACGGTTGCGGCTGAAGGCGCTTAACGCCCCGCGTCGCCCGAGAGTGGGTCGTCGGAGAGTGTTTCCAGATAACGAATGACGCGGGATCGCGGCTGGTCATCCAAACCCCAGAAGACCATCTGGGTGCCGGGCAGCATCGCGGCAGGTTCGGTGAGAAAGCTGTCAAGCGTCTCGCCTGTCCAGGTGAACTCCGCCTGCTGCAACGCCGGTGAGAAATCGAAGCCGGGCACCTCTCCGGCGGTTCGCCCGACAACGTCGTAAAGGCTCGGACCGGCCCGGTGGTCGTCCGGACGTGTTGAGTGGCAGCCCGCGCACTGTGTTCGAAATACGCGCTCGCCGTGCCTGATTTCGGCATCGTCCGCCTGCGCCGGAGCACCGGACAATGCGAGTGCGCAGCCGATCGCGAGCGGCAATCTTTTTAGAAACACCGCAAATCGGCTTCGGCCTGCGCCATGCGGAAACTTTGCATCCGCTCTTCCAGCGCCGGCGAGGTGCGGAACATCACGCCGAGTTCGCCGCGGCGGTCGCGCATCCGCAAGACGGTCTCCGCCGCTTCGTAGTCGTCATAGCTCAAAAGGTCGGCAATAACGTCGATGCTGCACGAGCACTTCTGCATGACGAGGTAGTCCTGGCCGTTCGCAGCCATGCAGCCAAGAACATAGTCGACCCGCGCTTCCGTCGGATAATCATTGGCCGTGGCCGGTAGCGCGAGCCCGAACGTGACGAAGATAACGCCCGCTGCCAAACCGGCGACCCGTGAAGCCGCTCTCTTCATTATACGTCTCCCTTTGTTGCTCTCTAAAATGGAGCTAAACGATAAACGCTAACCTCATGACCGATTTTAAGTTACTCTGATTGCAAGGAAACATCCAAAGTCTCCGACAACCTACAAGCTGGAAAGATCATCCTTGCAAAGTTCCGCCGCATTATAGATGCATACGTCGTACTGGCTTAATGTTTTTGCTGCAATCTTTGCACGCCAGGAGCGAAGAGAAGACCTGAGAGGGGAGGCATCATGTGGAGAACCGCAGTAGACCGAGTCTTGCGGCCTGCGGGACTCGTCTTTGCGGGCCTTGCCGTCATGTTCGTTCTAGCCCAACAAGGGCTTGCCGAAGAAACCTCCATCCGAGTCGCCGTGCCGCACCACGGCGCCGCCGAATGGGAGATGGAGACGATCCGCAACCACAGTCTCGACGTGGAGAACGGCGTGGCGCTGAAAGTGGTTTCGACAGAGTACCAAAACGCCACGATCAGCGCCCTGCGGGAACGTGAGGTCGACATGATTATTGGCAACTGGATCTGGGTTTCGCGCGCAAGGGCTGAGGGAGAGCGCTTTGCATTCATGCCCTTCTCACAAGGGGCGGGCACATTGCTGAAAGCGCCCGGGGCCGGAATCGAGACCATTGAAGACCTGCGGGGTAAGCGCCTTGGCGTGGCAAATAGTCCGCGCGAAATAAGCTGGTTGATGATCCGCGGCTTGGTGCTTCAGGAGCGCGGGTTCGACCTGCGGGACGAAGCCGAGATCGTCTACGGCGAGCCGGGGCTGTTGGAGCAGCGATTCGCGGAGGGGATGCTGGACGCCGTGGTTACCAAGTGGGGCTTTGCCGAGCGGTTGGAGGCGAATGGGATGGAGCGGATACTGGATGCGCAGGAAGCGGCCCGCCTGCTTGGGGCCGAGCGCCGCGTGGCATTGCTCGGGTTCATATTCCGCGACGACTGGGCGGAAGCCAATCGAGAGGCCGTTCTGGGGCTGCTCGAAGCCTCGCGCCAGGCGAAGTCACTTTTAAGGGAAAGCGACGAGGCATGGGAGCCCCTCCGCGACCTCATGGACGTCGAAGATGAAGAGACCTTCGAGGCGATGAAGAGAAGCTATCGCGCCGCTATCCCTAGGAAGTGGGGTGCGGCGGAGCGTGGAGAGGCGCGGGTGTTGTTCGAAACCTTGGCTAAACTGGGCGGAGAAGAGTTTGTGGGAATGAACAGTGCACTGGAGCCCGGAACCTTCTGGTCGCCCGCCCGCTATTGAAGGCGGCGACCATTTCCACGAAGACGGATCCGGCACGAAGACTAATCCGGCAGGGTGACTAGTTCAACGCGCACCTTCGCAACGCCCTCTTCCAGAAAGTCGAGTTCGCGGGCCGCGCGGCGGGATACGTCGATGATCCGTTCGTCGGCATAGGGACCGCGATCGTTGATCCGCAGCACCACCGACTGGCCGTTATGCAGGCTGGTGACCCGCACCTTCGTATCGAAGGGAAATTCGGGATGCGCAGCCGTCAGGGCGTTTTGGTCGAACACCTCGCCGCTGGCGGAGACGCGGCCATGGAACTTTTCGCCATACCAGGAAGCAAGCCCGATCTCGCCTCTTTGCGGCGGTTTATCGGGTGGCGGGGGGAAACTCGCTCGTTGAGCGGGCAGTGCGCTTGTTTGGTGCGACTGCGCCGCAAGCGGCGTCTCAACCACGACGGAGAGCGCCAACACCACGCAACCCGCCGCAACTGCATTGACCCCAGCGCACCGCAGGCCTTCCAACGCCCAATTTTTGATCGCACTCATCGCCAAACGTTAAGGTGCGGCGTTCGGTGCGTCTAGCGGATTATCGAGGGGCCCTGCCGAATTAGGCATCGCCGGTGCCTCATTCGCTAATCTTTGGCGCCATATCCCACGAACTCCGGGTTCTCGAACCCCGGCTTCCCGTAGTGAAGCGGCTCGCCCGCCACCGTCTCAACACGCCCGCCCGCACCGGCGAGCACTGCATGCCCGGCTGCCGTGTCCCACTCCATCGTGCGGCCGAAGCGGGGATAGATGTCCGCCTTGCCGCTCGCCAGAAGGCAGAACTTGATGGAACTCCCGGCGTTGCGTGTATCGGCGATCTTTCGCCCGCCTAGGAACTTCTCCAGCGAGGCCGGATCGCCGTGGCGACGGCTTGCGACGACGGTGGCGCCTTCCGGGGGGATCGTGCGGCCATTGATTTCCATCGGCGGGTGATCGGTCTCGTTGAAGGTGGCGAAGCGTTCGCCCTCCGCCGTCACCGCGCCCGCCCAGGTCATCGCCATCGCGGGCGCGTGGACGACGCCGATCACCGGCTTGCCATCCTCGATCAGCGCGATATTGACAGTGAACTCGCCGCTTCCGGAAATGAACTCCTTGGTGCCGTCGAGCGGATCGACCAGCCAGAAACGCTTGCCCACCGTTGCAGCATCTGCCGCGTTCGCGCCTTCGTCTTCCTCGGAGACAATGGGGATGTTCGGCGTCAAGGTCTTCAGCATCTGGGTGATCAGGCGATGGGCGGCGAGATCGGCCTCGGTGAGCGGCGAGTCGTCCGCTTTTGTCGTAACCTCGATCTCTTTCGCTTCGGCGTAGTAGCCCAGGATTTCCTTGCCCGCGCGCTCGGCGATCGTGCGCAGGACCGACAGCAGGTCGTCGGCGTCGGAGCGGGTGGCGACTGGGTGACTTGCGGCTTCGCTCATTTGGCGGCCTCCTGGAGTTGGCTATCCTGCATGACCTGCCAGACTTTTTCCGGGGTTGCGGGCATGTCGATGTGGCGCACGCCGTAGGGCGCGAGTGCGTCGAGCAGCGCGTTGATGCAGGCGGGCGGCGCGCCGATGGCTCCGGCCTCGCCAGCGCCCTTGATCCCCATGGGATTGGTGGCGCAGGGGACCTCGATCAGATGCAACTCGATCAGCGGAATGCCGTCGGCGCGGGGAATGGTGTAATCCATGTAGGTGGCGGTGACGAGCTGTCCCGACTCCTCTTCGTAGGTGGTGTTCTCGAAGAGCGCTTGCCCCAGCCCCTGTGCGGTCCCGCCGTGCACCTGACCCTCGACCAGCAGCGGGTTCACCACCTTGCCGAAGTCGTCCACGACAATATACCGCGTGGCCGCGACCGTGCCGGTCGCCTCGTCCACCTCGACCTCGCAGATGTGGCAGCCGTTCGGATAGGTCATCCCAGGCGCATCGTAATGTCCGTCAGCCGTCAACGCGCCGGAAAGCTCGTCGGGCAGGCCGGGC
>SKZV01000264.1 GCA_007127165.1 Rhodovibrio sp.
TCGCCGCACTTTGCGCGACCCCGGAAAGTGATCGCCGCACTTTGCGCGACCCCGGAAAGTGATCGCCGCACTTCGCGCGACCCCAGAGAGGGATTGCGGTCAGCCGCCAGCCAGTTCGCGCGCCCGTTCCCGAAGGTTGAACTTCTGAATCTTTCCGGTCGAGGTCTTTGGGATTTCCTCGAACACGATGCGGCGCGGGCATTTGAAGTGGGCTATGCGTTCGCGGCAGAAGGCGATCAGGTCCTCGCCCGTCACGCTCTGTCCGGGCTGCAATTCGACGAAGGCGCAAGGCGTCTCGCCCCACTTCTCATCCGGCATGGCCACCACGCCGCAGGCCGCGACGGCCGGGTGGCGATACAGAAGATCCTCGACCTCGATCGAGGAGATATTTTCGCCCCCGGATATGATGATGTCCTTGGAGCGATCCTTCAGTTCGATATAGCCATCGGGATGGGTCACGCCCAGATCGCCGGTGTGGAACCAGCCGCCCTCGAACGCCTTTTCCGTCGCCTCGGGATTCTTCAGGTAGCCCTTCATCGTGATGTTGCCGCGCATGAAGACCTCGCCGAGGCTCGCGCCGTTCCAGGGGAGGGGCTCCAGCGTCTCCGGATGCGCGACCATCGCCGCCTCCTGCACCGGATACGTCACGCCCTGCCGCGCCTTCTTCTGCGCCTGCTCCTCCAGCGGCAGATCGCTCCATTCCTCATGCCAAGCGCAGACCATAGCTGGGCCGTAGACTTCGGTCAGGCCGTAGACATGGGTGACATGAATGCCTTGCGCTTCCATCTTCGCAAGCACGCTGGCGGGGGGCGGCGCGGCGGCGGTCATCATCTTGACGTCCTGCGGGAAGTCCCGGCGCTCCTCGTCGGTGGCGTTCACCAGCATCTGCATCACGACCGGCGCGCCGCAGAGGTGGGTGACGCCGCTTTCGGCGAAGGCGTCGTAAATCGTCTTTGCCGTGGTCTTGCGCAGGCAAACATTGGTTCCGGCCATCGCCGCCGTGGTCCAGGGGAAACACCAGCCGTTGCAATGGAACATCGGCAGCGTCCACAGATAGACCGGATGACTCCCGAGAGACCAAGTCAACACGTTGCCCACGGCGTTCATATAAGCGCCGCGGTGGTGGTAGACGACGCCTTTCGGATTGCCGGTCGTGCCGGAGGTGTAGTTGAGGGAAATCGCCTCCCACTCGTCCTCGGGCATGCGCCACTGGAACTCGGGATCGCCCTTGGCCAGCAGGTCTTCGTATTCGATCTCGCCGAGCTTTTCGCCACCCGGACCCTGCGGATCGGCGATGTCGATCACCAGCGGCGGGCTCTTCATGCTGGCCAGGGCGGCCTTGATGGTCGGGGCGAACTCCGTATCGGTGATCAGGACCTTCGCCTCGCCGTGTTCAAGGATGAAGGCGATCGTCTCGGCATCCAGGCGGAAATTCAGAGCGTTGAGGACGGCGCCCAGCATCGGGACGCCGTAGTGCGCCTCCCACATCGGCGGGGTATTGGGCGCCATGACGGCAACCGTGTCGCCGGGTCTGATCGCCGCATGGGACTGGAGCGCGGAGGCCAGACGGCGGCAGCGCCGGTAAGCTTCGGCCCAGTCGTAGCGCCAGCTGCCGTGGATGACGGCGGTGCGGTGGGGATAAACAGATGCGGTCCGTCGCAGGAAGCTTAACGGCGTGAGCGGGACATAGTTCGCGGCGTTGCGGTCAAGATCGCGTTCAAAGGGGCTTGACCGGATCATGAGCGGCTTCCTTCGTCACGGTTGCTTCGGCCACGTCTGAGCGCTGGAGCTGTGCTTTATCATTCTTGAGAAAAGCGAAACGAGCCAGCGCTTCCCCCACGATACCACGACGGAACAGAAGGACACATATCACGAATATGACGCCGAGGATAATGGTAACCCAGGCGCCGAACGGCGCGAGGTAGGTCTGCAACGTCACGACCAGCGCCGCCCCGACAACGGGACCGAGCACCGTACCCATGCCGCCGAGCAGCGTCATCAGCACCACCTCGCCGGACATTTGCCATTCCACGTAAGTCAGCGAGGCAAGTTGGAAGACCAGGACGGTGGCCGCCCCGGCCATGCCGGAGAAGGTGGCGGACAGAACGAAGGTCGCGAGCTTGAAATGATTGGTGCGGTACCCGAGCGAGATCGCGCGCGGCTCGTTCTCGCGGATCGCCTTCAACACCTGCCCGAACGGCGAGTACACCGTGCGGTAAAGCACGAAGAAGCCGATGAGGAAGAGCGCCAGCACGAAGTAATACAGAGAAATGTCGTCGCGCAGGTCGATGAACCCGAAAAGCTCGCCGCGCGGCACCGCCTGAATGCCGTCCTCGCCGCCAGTAAACGGTGCCTGCAAGGCGTAGAAATAGACCATCTGCGCGAAGGCGAGCGTGACCATGGCGAAGTAAATGCCGGCCCGGCGGATCGCCAGCCAGCCGAACACCAGCCCGAGCAGGGCGGCCGCCAACATCCCGGCGATAATGCCGAGTTCCGGAGTGAAGCCCCAGACCTTCATGGTGTGCGCGGTGACGTAGGAGGCGGAGCCGAAATAGGCCGCATGCCCGAAGGACAGCAGCCCGCCGTAGCCGAGCAGCAGGTTGAAGGCGCAGGCGAACAGCGCGAAGCACAGCACCTTCATCAGGAACACTGAATAAAGGAGATGCGGCGCGATCAGCAGCGCCACCACCGCAACGACGGCTAGGATAAGATGATTGCGTTCCATGAGGGTGTTACCGCTTTCCGAACAGGCCCTGAGGGCGCAAGAGCAGGACGATGGCCATGATGATGAACACCACCGTGGCTGAGGCTTCAGGGTAGAAGACGCGGGTAAAGCCTTCCACGACGCCGAGAAGTAGCCCGGTGACGATGGCCCCCAACATGGACCCCAGGCCGCCGATCACCACCACGGCGAACACCACGATGATCATATGGAAACCCATCAGCGGGTGCACCTGATAGATCGGCGCAGCCAGCACCCCGGTCAGCGCGGCGAGGCCGACGCCCAGACCGTAGGTCAGCGTGATCATCCGGGGCACGTTGATTCCGAAGGCCTGGAGAAGTTCGGGGTTCTCTGTCCCCGCGCGCAGGTAGGAGCCGATGCGCGTACGCTCGATGAAGAACCAAACGCCAAGGCATACGAAAAGCGCGACCACGACCACGAAGGCCCGGTAGTTCGGCAGGAACATGAAGCCCAGGTTCGTGCCGCCGCGCAAGATCTCCGGAATCGGGTATACCCGCCCCGATACGCCATACATCGTCCGGAACGCACCTTCGATGATCAGCGCCAGGCCGAACGTCAATAGCAGGCCGTAGAGGTGATCCAGATGGTAAAGCTTGGAGAGCATTGTGCGCTCCAGCGCCATGCCGAAGAGCGCCACGATCAGCGGCGCCAGGATCAGGGACGGCCAAAACGGAATGCCGAGGTAGGTCAGCAGCATCCAGGACACGAAGGCGCCCATCATATAGAGCGCGCCGTGCGCGAAGTTGATGATGTTCAGCATCCCGAAGATCAAGGCCAAACCAAGGCTCAAAAGTGCGTAGAACGAGCCGTTGATAAGGCCGAGAAGGAGCTGACCCAAAAGCGCCTGCGGCGGCACCCCCAGCAAGTCGAATATCATGGTCGCCGATCCTCGGTTCGGTTAAAGAAGCGGGTGGCGGCGGCTAGAGCACAGTCAAGTCTCGCTGCAACGCAGCAGTGCTCCAGCCCTCTGAGTAGTGCAATCCTCACGGCGAAGCAGGGTCCGCATCACCTGAAAATGCCCTAACCGCCACCCGATCCTTCAGGGGTCTGGTCAGTCGACGTACTGATCAGTTCACGTACTGGCAGCCGCCGTCTTCCATGGCGCCATAGGCTTCCTCGCCGGGAATGGTGCGCAGGACCTCGTAGTAGTCCCACTCACCCTCGGACTCCTCGGGGGACTTCACGCGGACCAGATACATGTCGTGCACCATGCGCCCGTCCTCGCGGACATGGCCGCCGTCGCCGAAGAAGTCATCCACCGGATTGGCGCGAACGCGCTCCATCACGGCCTGTGCCTCGTCCACCGTTCCCGCTTCCTCAACAGCGTTCAGGAAGTGACGCGTGGAGGAGTAGACGCCCGCCTGGACCATTGTCGGCATCTGCCCCGTGCGCTCGTTGAAACGCTCGGCAAAGGCGCGGGTTTCTTCGTTGCGGTTCCAGTAGAAGCCGGTCGTCAGCACAAGATCCTGCGCCGCTTCAAGGCCAAGGGCGTGGATATCGGTGATAAACAGGAGCAAGCCCGCAAGACGCTGACCCGCCTCGACGATGCCGAACTCACCGGCCTGACGGATGGCGTTGGTGGTGTCGGTGCCGGCGTTGGCGAGGCCGATGATCTCCGCGCCGGAGCCCTGCGCCTGGAGCAGATAGGACGAGAAATCCTGCGTATCGAGCGGATGGCGCACGGAGCCCATGACCTGCCCGCCAGCCTCTTCGACCACGGCGGATACGTCTTCTTCCAGCGAGTGGCCGAAGGCATAGTCGGCCGTGAGGAAGAACCAGCTATCGCCGCCTTCCTGGACCACGGCCTGCCCCGTGCCGTTGGCGAGAGAGGTCGTGTCGTAGGTCCAATGCACGCCGGTCGGCGAGCAGGAGTCGCCGGTCAAGCGCGAGGTCGCGGCGCCGGAGATGAAGAAAAACTTCTCCCGTTCGCGCGCAAGCTCCTGCACGGCGAGCGCCGCTGAGGAGTTCGGCACGTCGAAGATGGCGTGAACGCCGTCATCGTCGAACCACTGGCGGGCGATCGTGGAGGCAAGGTCGGCGCGGTTCTGATGGTCGGCCGACAGCACATCGACAGGGTGTCCCAGAACCTCGCCGCCGATGTCTTCGATCGCCATCTCCGCCGCAACCACGGAGCCCGGGCCTGCGAGATCGGCGTAAAGGCCCGACATGTCGTTCATCACGCCGATGCGCACCGGCCCTTCCGCTGCGGCCGTTCCAGCCCCGGCGGTCAAAGCAACTGCAGCAGCGTATGCGAGCGTGCGTCTGTAGTTCATGACACTTAGCCTCCCTTTTTTGATCCACCCGGTATCGGGTTATTCCCCAGCCTATTTACACGGCCAGGTATTCGCGAAGCTTATCCATGTTCGCGTGGAGATCCGCATTCGGGATCATTTCCATCACCTTGCCGTCCTCCACGATGTAATGGCGGTCGGCAACGGTCGACGCGAACTGGAAGTTTTGCTCGACCAGCACGATAGTGTATCCGCTGGCCCGCAATCTTTTGATGATGTCGCCGATCTGCCGCACGATCACCGGCGCGAGCCCCTCTGTCGGTTCGTCCAACAGCAGCGTCTTTGCCCCGGTGCGCAGGATGCGACCGATCGCCAGCATTTGCTGTTCGCCGCCGGAAAGCTTGGTGCCCTGGCTCTTCGCGCGTTCCTTCAGGTTCGGAAACAGCCGGTATATCTCCTCGACCGACATGCCGCCCTCTTGGATTTTCGGCGGCAGGAGCAGGTTTTCTTCCGCCGTCATCGACGCGTAGATGCCACGCTCTTCCGGACAAAACCCCAACCCCAGACGCGCGATCCTGTGCGGTTGCATGCCGATCAATTCGGTGCCGGAGAAGCGGATCGAGCCCTTACGTTGGCGCAGCAGTCCCATGATGCACTTCAGGCAGGTGGTCTTTCCCGCGCCGTTGCGGCCAAGCAGTGTCACCACCTCGCCCCTTGGAACGTCGAAGCTCATCCCATGAAGGACGTGCGACTCGCCGTAGTAGGCATGAAGGTCCTGAACCGACAGCTCCACCGGGGCGGAGTCCGCCGGGTGGGCGCCGGGCCTTTCCGATTCGCTTGCTTCAAGCGTCATCGCCGGTCCCCATATAGGCCTCGATCACTTCGGGATTGCGTGAGACTTGCTCGTAGGTCCCATCGGCCAGTATCTCGCCGCGCTGGAGCACCGTGATAGTATCGGAGAGATCGGCGACCACCTTCATGGTGTGCTCGATCATGATAATTGTCCGTCCTTTTGATATCGTTTTGATCAACGCAGCGATTCGGCTGACGTCCTCGGTACCCATCCCCGCCATCGGCTCGTCGAGCAGCAGCGTTTCCGGCTCCAACGCCAGTGTGGTGGCGATTTCAAGCGCGCGTTTCCGACCATAGGCCAGCTCTCCGGCGTGGCCATCGGCTGCATCGGCCAAGCCCACGGCCTCCAGCAATTCCATCGCCCGGTCGTTGAAGTGACTGAGCGTGGCTTCCGGCTTCCAGAAATGGAACGAGATTCCGCTGGGCCGCTGCAGCGCCACCCGCACGTTCTCCAGAACCGTCAGTTGCGGAAACACCGCCGAAATCTGGAATGACCGGACCATGCCATGGCGGGCGAGGTCGGCCGATTTGGCCTGGGTGATGTCGCTACCTTTGTAGAGAATCTTTCCCGAAGTCGGTTGAAGAAACTTGGTAATCAGGTTGAACAGCGTGGTTTTACCCGCGCCGTTCGGCCCGATGATCGCATGGATCGTTCCCTTGCGGACCCGCAACGATACGTCGTTGACGGCGACGAATCCTTTGAATTCCTTCGTCAGCCCTTGGGTCTCGACGGCTATCTCTTCTGTCATGTCCCCCAACGCGTTGTGCAGTGCAGGCCATCCCCAGCCCATCACCCGTTTTCATCGTTCAAAACCAGCGGCGCGTCAACCCTTTGATTTTACCCAAGAGTTGCGTCTGTGCGGTTCATCCTGCCTGTTCAGAGGACAGCTTCGTTTCTGTCCAGTGCGTTATTTGGTTAATTTTAAATCTCTGGGCCGGACTGAAACAGCTTGCCGTTTCCTTTGCCGACGTATGCTGGCCGTTCCCCGTGTGCTTGGCAATAGGCAAGCGAGGCCGCGCGAGCATTTTGCGCGCCGCGCGATTGTCTTCGCTTCTCTTGCAGTTCGCGTTGGGAGGCCGCTGCGCTTGGCAAGGCGGCGGGGATCGCGCATCCTGATGTCACGGTGTGGGATCTGTAGGTGGCCCGCGTCTCGCGTAGGCTGGTTGTCGAACTGGAAAGGGCAGGGATCGTCATGAGCCGATACGAAGAGGTCTACCGCCGCTCGCTGGAGGATCCGCAGGGGTTCTGGGGCGAAGCGGCCGAATCGATCGCCTGGGATGCGCGGTGGGACAAGGTGCTCGACGACGGCGACGCACCGTTTTACCGCTGGTTCACCGGCAGCCGCCTGAACACCTGCTACAACTGCCTGGATCGCCATGTCGAGGCGGGACTGGGCGCGCGCACCGCGCTGATCCACGACAGTCCCGTAACCGGGAGCGTCGCCAGCTACACCTATTCCGAACTGCTCGATCAGGTCGCGCGTTTCGCCTCCGTCCTGCAAGACCAAGGCGTCGAGGCTGGAGATCGCGTGATCGTCTACATGCCGATGATCCCCGAGGCCGCCATCGCCATGCTGGCCTGCGCGCGAATCGGGGCGGTCCATTCGGTCGTTTTCGGCGGCTTTGCCGGACACGAGTTGGCGAAGCGCTTCGATGACGCTCGGCCGAAGGCGATAGTGACGGCCTCCTGCGGGATTGAGCCGGGCCGGGTGGTGGGCTACAAGCCGCTCTACGAACACGCCATGGCGGAGAGCGCCCACGCGCCGCGGACCGTCATCGTCAAGCAGCGCGAAACCCAGCCTTGCGACCTGCAAAGCGGGCGCGACATCGACTGGGACGAAGCAATGGCGAAGGCGGAGCCCACGGCCTGCGTCTCCATGTCGGCGACCGATCCGCTCTACATCCTCTACACCTCCGGCACCACCGGCCAGCCGAAGGGAGTCGTCCGCGACAACGGCGGCCATGCGGTGGCGCTGCACTGGACGATGTCCAACATCTACGGCATGAAACCGGGCGAGGTCTGGTGGACCGCCTCCGACGTCGGTTGGGTCGTCGGGCACAGTTATATCGTCTACGCGCCGCTGCTCCACGGCAACACGACGGTGATGTACGAGGGCAAGCCGGTCGGCACGCCGGACGCCGGAGCGTTCTGGCGGGTGATCCAGCAGCACGGCGTTTCAAGTCTTTTCACCGCGCCCACCGCCTTTCGTGCGATCCGCCAGCAGGACCCGCAGGCCGCGCTGATCGGCGACTACGACCTCTCCCGCTTCCGCACGCTGTTCCTGGCGGGTGAACGCTGCGATCCGGATACGCTGTTCTGGGCGCAGGAGAAGCTTCGGGTGCCCGTCATCGACCACTGGTGGCAGACCGAAACCGGCTGGGCGATCGCCGCCAACCCCATGGGGATTGAGCCGATGACCGTGAAGCCGGGCTCGCCGACGAAGCCGGTGCCGGGCTGGAACGTGCGCGTGCTCGACAATGACGCCAAGGAACTGGAGCGCGGCCAGATCGGCTCCATCGTTTGCAAGCTGCCGCTGCCGCCGGGCACCCTGCCGACTCTGTGGCAGGCGCGGGACCGGTTCTACAGCTCCTACCTCGAAGACTTTCCCGGCTATTACAAAACCGGCGACGCCGGTTACATCGACAAGGACGGCTACGTCTTCGTGATGGCGCGGACCGACGATGTCATCAACGTCGCCGGTCACCGTCTTTCCACCGGCGGGATCGAGGAGGTTCTGGCGGGTCATCCCGACGTGGCGGAGTGCGCGGTGATGGGCGTGCACGACCCCCTGAAGGGGCAGATCCCCGTCGGCCTTGTGGTGCTCGCGGCCGGGGTAGACCGCCCGCAGGAGGATATCGCCGGGGAATGCGTCAAGCGTGTGCGCGAAGAAATCGGCCCTGTCGCCGCCTTCAAGCACGTGGCGGTGGTCAGCAGGCTCCCCAAAACCCGTTCGGGCAAGATCCTGCGCGCGACGATGCGCCAGATTGCGGATGGTGAGGACGTTCAGGTTCCGGCAACCATCGACGATCCGGTGATCCTGGACGAGATTCGCGAGTCGCTGTGGCGGATCGGCTTGGCGGGGAGGTGAGCGTCGTCCAGGCGCGAAGCCTTCGGAGTAACATGACGGAGGCGGAAAGGCGTCTTTGGTTGGCGCTCCGGCAGCGGCAGATCGGCGGCGCCCGTTTCCGGCGGCAGTACGTTATTGGGCGCTATATCGCGGACTTCGCGTGTCTCGACCCGCGTCTGGTCATTGAGGTGGACGGCGGACAACATGCTAGTCAGCTAGCGGAGGATGGGCGGCGGACGCAGTGGCTGGCAAGCCAAGGGTTTGTCGTGTTGCGGTTTTGGAATAATGAGGTTCTGGAGAACCGGGAGGGCGTGCTTCAGGTGATAGAGCAGTTGTTGAAGGCACGGCGTGGTAGCAGCGGCTTGGCGGAAACTCGGAGAGGCTGTCACCCCCATCCTGTCCTTCCCCCATCGAGGGGGAAGGGACGATAATCGAGAGTTTGCAGGTTCCTCTTCTCCTTCCCCCCTTGTGGGGGAAGGCCGGGATGGGGGGTCGCTGGCTACAAGCGCGAAACTAAGAATATCGGAGGAACCATGAGGCTTCAGGGCAAGGTTGCGGTCGTCACCGGGGCGGCGCGCGGGATTGGGCAGGCGGTCGCCGAACGCTTTGCGCGCGAGGGCGCGAAGGTCGTGCTGTCCGACGTGCTGGAAACCGAGGGCGAGAAGGCCGTCGAGGCGATCCAGGCCGAGGGCGGGGAGGCGCTGTTCTTTCCCTGCGATGTCGGCGACAAGGCGCAGGTGGATGACCTAATCGAGCGTACCGTGGCGGCTTACGGACGTCTCGATTGCGTGGTGGCGAACGCGGCCATCGTGGTGGCGGCGGACTTCCTGGAGTTGTCCGAGGAAGACTTCGACAAGGTCATCCGCATCAACCTGAAAGGTGCGTTCCTGACCGGCCAAGCGGCGGCGAAGCAGATGGTGAAGCAGGGCGGCGGCGGCTCCATCATCAACATGTCCTCGATCAACGCCGTGGTCGCAATTCCGCAGATTGCGCCTTACATCACCTCCAAGGGCGGCATCAATCAGTTGACCAAGGTGGAAGCCCTGGCGCTGGCGGATCACGGCATTCGCGCCAACGCCATCGGCCCAGGGTCCATCGGCACCGAGATGGTGCGGCAGGTCAACGACGACCCCGCGAAGTGGCACGCTCTCATGAGCCGCACGCCGATGGGCCGCCTGGGCGAACCCGACGAGATCGCCAGCGTCGCCGTCTTCCTCGCCAGCGAGGACGCCAGCTACGTCACCGGGCAGTGCATCTACGCCGACGGCGGGCGGCTGGCGTTGAATTACACCGTGCCGGTGAAGGAGGGGTAGCGGCTTATCGCTGTTCGTACCGCTCGCGGAGGGTCCCTTGTTTGGCTTTCCGCGCTCGCCGTGCCATAAATTCCGTCTCTGGAATGCTGACAAGGAGCGGCGGCGATGAGTGGGATCGAGGCGCGGGAACCGGAAGATCTGCGGCGCATCCGGGAGTCGGTGCGGGCGCTCTGCGCGGAGTTTCCCGATAGCTACTGGCGGAGCGTTGACCGCGAAGACGCCTACCCCGAAGCCTTCGTCCGGGCGTTGAGCGAGTCCGGTTTTCTCGCCGCGCTGATCCCCGAGGACTATGGCGGCAGCGGGCTCACGCTCTCCGAGGCGCGGGTGATCCTGGAGGAAATTCATCGCCGGGGCGGCAACGGGGCCGCCTGCCACGCGCAGATGTATACGATGGGCAGCCTGCTGCGCCACGGCAGCGAGGCGCAGAAGCAGCGCTGGCTCCCGGCCATCGCGTCGGGAGAGCTGCGCTTGCAGGCGTTCGGCGTGACCGAACCGGGCAGCGGTACCGATACCCTGGGCCTGCGCACCACCGCCCGGCGCGAGGGCGAGCGTTACATCGTGAACGGGCAGAAGGTTTGGACCTCGCGGGCGGAGCAGTCGGACCTGATGCTGCTGCTCGCGCGGACCACGCCGAAGGAGGAGGTGAAGAAGCGCAGCGAGGGGCTGTCGCTCTTCCTGGTGGACATGCGCGAGGCGCGGGGGAACGGCCTGACGATCCGCAAGATCGAGGCCATGATCAACCACTCGACCACCGAGGTCTTCTTCGACAACCTGCCGGTTCCGGCGGAAAACCTGATCGGCGAGGAGGGCAAGGGCTTCCGTTACATTCTCGACGGGATGAATGCGGAGCGCATCCTGATCGCGTCGGAATGCATCGGCGACGGCGACTGGTTCATCGAGCGCGCCCGCGACTACGCGAACGAGCGCGTGGTCTTCGACCGGCCCATCGGCCAGAATCAGGGTATCCAGTTCCCCATCGCCCGCGCCTACGCACAGGTTCGCGCGGCAGAGTTGATGGTGCGTCAGGCGGCGGCGATTTTCGACTCGGGGGAGCCCTGCGGCGAGCAAGCGAACATGGCGAAGTTGCTGGCCTCCGAAGCCTCCTGGGCGGCGGCGGACACCTGCCTGCAAACGCACGGCGGCTACGGCTTCGCGCGGGAGTACGATATCGAGCGCAAATTCCGCGAAACCCGCCTCTACCAGATCGCGCCGATCTCGACCAACCTCATCCTCTCCTATATCGGCGAGCATGTGTTGGGAATGCCGCGCTCCTATTGACGGGGCATCGTTGGAGTGTCCCGGACACGAAAAAGGCCGCCAATGGCGGCCTTTTCATGCACTCGATCAAATCGGCGAGGCAGGAACCTCTCCGAATGGACCGAAGCTCACTTCATCTTCTGTTCCTTGAAGATGACGTGCTGGCGGACTTTCGGGTCGTACTTCTTGAACTGAAGCTTCTCCGTGGTGGCCCGGGGGTTCTTCTTCGTGACGTAGAAGTATCCGGTATTGGCAGTGCTCACCAGCTTGATCTGCTGTGTCGTCGGCTTGGCCATGACTCGTGCTTCCTTTTCGGCGCGGAATTTGCGGCGAAGATACTCGCTCCCGCCCCAGTGTCAAGTTTACCCGTAACCCCTCGTGAAAAGACGGCGTCCGTCACGGTAGATCATGCGCTCCACGGCGGGTGGATCACCCTCGCGGATACCCTCGCGGTAGATCCGCGCGGCTTCGAGAATGGCCCGCGTGACTTCCGACATCGGCAACGCCTCCAGCGCGTTCCAGGGGACCCAGTCCACCGCCTCCAACTCCCCGTCACCGCTTGCGGCCACGGTGACCGGCGCATCCCACGCCAGGAAAAAGCGGGTGTGGAAGCGGATGGGCGATGCGGCGGGCGTGATAGCTCGGGCGAAGATGTGCAGCGCCTCGAAAGCCGGACGCCGCCCCAGCGCGGCGTAAGCGGCCCAAGGAGCTGCGCTCGAATCCGGCTTGGCGTCCGCTGCTTGCGGGCCGACCAGAAGACCGGTCTCCTCCAGTGTCTCGCGCAGTGCGCAGCGGGCAAAGGCGGCGATGCGGCGTTCGGTTCGGCGGTCGAGCCCCGGCTGGCAAGGCGGAAGACGCTCGGGAAAACCGCTGCCGTCACTGTCGCCGGAGTCCAGGCAGCCTCCCGGTGTGACGAAGACGCCGGGCATGAAGCGGGCACGGCCATGACGGCGGCCCAGCATGACCTCCAGGCTATCGCCACGGGCGCGTAGCAAAACCAGCCCAGCGGCGTCGCGCGGTCGTATTATGTCGCAGGGGGCCATGCCTTAGGGGGCGATCTCGGCGATCTTGGGAGACGTTGTGCCGCCTGCCAGCCGGTAGAGGTCGTGGTTGTTCAAAAGTTCGAGCGCAACCTCCAGATCCAGCGCCGTCTCTTCCCGCTTACCGGGGCAGTGGGCGCGGAAACTGTTGATCGCGGAGACATTGAGCGGATCGACGTCCACGCCGCGGAGGTCCCGATTCGTCGGCAAGGTTCCGCGCCGCAGCCCGGTGATGACGGCGCCGAGGTCGTCGTAGTGCGCGCTGGTACAAAGGTCCGGGAGCACGCCGCGCTTGCTGAGCGCATAGCCGGAGGGGGCATGGAAACGGGCCCAGGTCAGGGTCAATTCACCCCGGTTCGGCAGCCGCATGACCGTTTGCACCGTGCCCTTGCCGTAGGAGGAACTGCCGACCACGACGCCGCGGCCGTTGTCCTGAATCGCGGCGGCGACGATCTCCGAAGCGGATGCCGATGAGCCGTTTATCAGGGCCACGACCGGCTGCTCTTCGCCCGCGTCGCCCTCCCGCGCGCTGAAGTACTGATGGCTGTCGGGATGGCGGCCGTGGGTGGAGACGATCCGGCCACGTTCGACAAAGATGTCGGCCACCGCCACCGCCTGATCCAGCAGACCGCCCGGGTTGCCGCGCAGATCGAGGACGTAGCCGAGCAGATTGCCGCCGATGTCGTCCTGCGCCTTTTCCATCGCGCTGCGTAACGACTTCGCGGTGTCCTGATTGAAGCCCGACACGCGGATGTAAGCGGCATCGCCCTCGCGGCTATAGTTAACCGTACTCGGCACGATGTGCGCCCGTTTGACCGCAAAGCGCAACGGCTGCGCGGCGTCGGCCCGGGTGATCATGAGGTCTACGGACGAGTCGATCATGCCGCGCAGAAGCCGGACCACCTCGCGCTGCGCCATCTTCCGCGCCGAGTCTCCGTCAATGGCCACAATGATGTCCCCGCCTTGCACTCCGGCGGCTTCGGCGGGACCGTCCTCCATCACGGAGAGGACTTCGATGCCTTCGTCGACGACTTGGATGCGTACGCCGATACCGCCGAAGCCGTCGCGGCTGGCCCGGTTGTCCTGCGCGCGGGCCGCGCTGGCGTAGCGGGAGAAGTAGTCCAGTTCTCCGAGAATGCCCTCGAATGCAATACTGTAAAGGTCTTCCGGTGCGCGCCCTTGGAGTTCGGGGCTGCGGTCCTGCGCCAGTTCGAGGACCGAGGCGGTTACTTGCGCCCAGCCCGGCGCGTCCTTTCGGTCGCGCGGGAGCGCGAAGTAGCGGGTTCTGTCGTTTTCCAGATGGACCAGAAGATGCCCTTGCCGCTCTTCCACCGAAACCGCGGGATCTTTCTCCGCCAGCGTCCGTATCGCTGCCAGCGCAAGCTGATCGATCCCGACTTCTTCGATATAGACTTCCGATATATCGTGATAGCCGGCGGAAAACAGGCGGTTTGCTTGTTGAGTGCTGAACTCGTCTTGAAGGGTGTCCCGTTCCTTGCCCGCACAGGCCACGGCGAGAACAAGGAAAGACAATGCGGCCACCCGCGCGGCACGGTGCCGGATGGTCTTCCCGCGCCGCGGTGCCTGTTGCGGCAGCCGCGTTAGAGTGGACGCCACGCCCTTTAGGGTCGAAGACAAAGTTGTCATACGGTACCGCCACCCCCACGCTTCCCGCGCATTATAGTGCGCGGAGTTATCCGATTCCACCCGCTTTCTTGTTTACTGCGAAAATCGGAGTGCGAGCGATCACCCTCGCTTGGCGCGCTGCTTTCCAGGCTTTCGCGTGGTGGAGGTCTTGCCTTCTTTCTTGTCTTTCTTGCGCGTGCGCTTCTTGCCTTTCTCCGCAACCGTCACGGTCTTTGAGCCGCGCGCCGCCTGCCGCCGCTGGCCCTTGCCGGGATCGCCTCGCGCGATGGGCTCGGCCTCCTCGCTTGAGATGACGCTGTCCACCACCTCGACCATCTCCAGTAGGATGCCGCCGGTCATCGGATTGGCTTCCACCAGCTTGGTGCGCACGCGGTCGCCAAGCCGGTACACGCGGCCCCAGCGCTCGCCCACCAGGCAGTGCTTCTTTTCATCGTGGCGGTAATAGTCGTCGGGCAGAGTGGCGATCGGAATCAGGCCGTCCGCGCCGCTCTCCTGCAAGGTGACGAAGAGGCCGAATCGCGTGACGCCGCCGACGCGGCCCACGAACTCCGCGCCCACGTGCTCGTGCAAGAAGGCGGCGGTGAAGCGATCGATCGCATCGTATTCGGCCCGCTGCGCCCGGCGTTCGGTGCTGGAGATATGCTCGCCGATCTCCGCGAACCGGGGGATCTCCTGCCGGTCCAGCCCGTCATCGCCAAAGCGCGTGCCGTCGATCAGCGCGCGATGAACCAGAAGGTCGGAATAACGGCGAATCGGCGAGGTGAAGTGGCCGTAGCGGTCCAGCGCGAGCCCGAAGTGTCCCAGGTTGTTGGGGCTGTAATAGGCTTGGCTTTGGCAGCGCAGCACCAGTTCGTTCACCATCGGCGCTTCGCGGCGGCCCTTGATCTGCTCCAGAACGCCCTCGAAAGCCTTTGGGGTGGCCGCTTGATCCTTCGCCAGATTGATGCCGAACGTCCGGAGCGTTTCGCGCAGCGCGTCCACCTTGTCGGGTGCGGGCGGCTCGTGGACGCGGTACATGCAGGGCTGGTCAAGTTTCTCCAGCGCCTCCGCCGCCGCCACGTTGGCCGCGATCATGAACTCCTCGATCAGCCGGTGCGCGTCCAGGCGGTCGCGGGTGACGATGCCGGTCACCTGGCCGTTTTCATCCACCTGCACCTGCTTTTCCGGAAGGTCCAGATCGAGCGTTCCACGGGCGTGGCGTGCGCGCAGCAAAGCCTCGTACGCCTCGTAAAGCGGTGCGATTACGGTGTCGATCAGCGGCGCGGTCATCTCGTCGGGATAGCCGTCACGGGCCTTCTGGACCTGCTCGTAGATCAGCCGGGCATGGGAGCGCATCAGCCCCCGGAAAAACCGGTGCTCCAGAGCCTTGCCGTCGCGGTTGATGCGGATTTCCACGCCGAGACACCCGCGATCCTCGTTCGGCCGCAGCGAACACCAGCCGTTCGACAGCGCCTCGGGAAGCATCGGAACGACCCGGTCGGGGAAATAGACGGAATTGCCGCGTTCGCGTGCGCTTTTGTCCAGGCTGCTGCCGGCCCGGACGTAATGCGCGACGTCGGCAATCGCCACCGTAATACGATAGCCGCCCGGATTATCCTGCGCGGTGTCGGCCTCGGCTCGAACGGCGTCGTCGAAGTCCTTGGCGTCCGCACCGTCGATCGTGACAAGCGGCACATCGCGCAGGTCGTCGCGTCCCCGCGGGTCTGCCGCCTGTGCCTGTTCGGCCTCCGCAATCGCCTCGTCGGGGAACTCCACCGGAATATCGTTTTCGTGGATCGCGATCAGGCTGATCGCCTTCGCCGAGTCGCCGTGCCCGAGTCGCTCGACCACTTGAACTTCGCGCGAACCCAGCCGGCGGTGGTGCGCCTTTACCTCGCACAGCAGGAATTCGCCAGGTTCCGCGCCCGCAGCGTCCTCCTTGTGCAGGATGTATTCCTGGCGGCTGCGCTTGTCGGTCGGCCGCAGCCGTCCGCCCTGGCTCGTGCGTTCGTAGATACCGAGCACGCGCTTTGGCGCACCGCGCAGTTCGCGAATTGGCTGCGCCTCGTACACCCCCGGCTCGACCTTGCGGAGTTTTGCAAGGATGCGCGTGCCGATCTGCATCGACGGAACTCCGGGGCGATCCGGGGCGACGTAGATGCGCGGCGGTTCCGCCTCCGATTTCCAGGGCACCGGCCGGGCCAGCAGTTCACCATCCGGATCGCGGTCGTTGACGTCCAGCACCGCGATCTCGGGCAGGGCGCCCACGGCCTGAAAGCGCTTCTTCTCGCCCTTCTCGATCTCTCCGGCGTCGAGCATGTCGTTCAGCATGTCCTTGAGCTGGACGCGCTGAGCTCCCTTCAGACGGAACACCCTGGCGATCTCGCGCTTGTCGAGCGGCTCCGGGCTCTCCTGAATGAAGCGCAGGAGTTCCTCGCGCGACGGCAGGGTTCCGGACTTTGCGCCCTTTGCTTTCGCCAAACTCTGCTCCGATTTCAAACGCTACGCCTAAGACTCTGCATCCGAAGGGGCCGTAGCGGCCTTCTTCTTCGTTGTCGCCGCCTTTTTCGTGGCGGTCTTCTTTGCCGCCGGCTTTTTGGCGGGCGCTTTCTTTGCTGCGACTTTCTTGGCGGGCGCTTTCTCCGTGTCCGCCTTCGCGTCCTCCGCCTTGCTTTCCTTCGCCTTCGCGCTCTTGGCCGGGGCCTTCTTGCCCTTCTTGGCTTCCTGAGCGTTCAGCAACTCCACCGCCTGCTGCAAGGTCACACTCTCGGGATCGGCGTCCTTGGGGAGCGAGGCGAAGGTGCGGCCGTGCTTGACGTAGGGGCCGTAGCGCCCGGCGCCGCGCGTGATCGGCTTGCCGTCGCGCGGATGGTCGCCAACCGTGTTCTCCTCGCTCGCCTTCTTCTTTTTCGGCGACTCCTGGATCAGCGTCAGCGCCCGGTTCGCGCCGATGTTCAGCACGTCGTCGTCTTCGCCCAACGAGACGTAGAGACGGCCGTGCTTGACGTAGGGGCCGTAGCGCCCTAGCCCCGCCAACACCGGCTCCCCATCCTCGGGATGCTTGCAGATTTCGCGCGGCAGCGACAGCAGCCCTAGCGCCCGCTCCAGCGTGACATCGGCGGGGTCCAACGTCTTTGGCAGCGAAACTCGCTTGGGCTTCTGCTTACCCTCGGCCTCGCCAAGCTGGATGTACTGGCCATAAGGGCCCTTGCGGAGTGTGATCGCCTCGCCGGTTTCCGGGTGGTTGCCGATTTCCTTCGGTCCGGCGTCGCCCTCGGGCGGCGCTTCGCCGGGGACCGGGGCGACCA
>SKZV01000246.1 GCA_007127165.1 Rhodovibrio sp.
GCTTTGCCATCGCCTCCACGATCTTGCGCGAGGCGAAATACTGGCTCTCGATGTAGAGTGTTCGTTTCGTGGCGGCGATCACGGCAAGATAGAGCGCCTCGACCTCGTGGACCGCCGCGTGACCGTCATATTCCGGTAGCGTGCGGGAGAGCGCGACATCGACTTCCGTCAGGGTCGGCTCCAGCCGGTCGGGCCAGGCATCATCGATAATGGGGGATGGGGGGACATCTTCGCCCGTCGCCCGCTTCCAGCGCTCGCGCGCAAGTTCGCCGAGCGCCCGCGCGGCAGGGCCGCCGACGGCTGTGGTCACGTCGTGCCAGGGACCGTAGCGCCGCTTCGTGGTCGGCCTGACGCGCCCTGGGTCGTCATCGAGATGTTCGCGCGTGTCCCAGCGATCGGCCGTCATGTCGATGCCGCCGCAGAAGGCCAGCGAGTCGTCGATGACGACGATCTTCTGATGATGCGCCGAACCGGTCGGATGCGCGGGATCGAGCTTGAAGCGAATGCGCTTGCTGGTGAGCCAGTTCAGCACGACCAGCGGCGTCGAGCCGCGCCCCAGCGTCTTGAGCAGTCCCAGGTCCCATTGCAGAACGTAGATATGCAACTCGGGCCTGCGCCTGACTGCCCAAGAGAGAAATCGGCCGAGTTGATTGGGGGGGCCGTCGGCGTCGTCTTCGGGAACGAGTTTGATCCGCGTGTCGAAATCCCAGCCGATGAGGAAGACGGTATGTTGTGCCTTGCCGACGGCCTCCTGAATCGCGGCGAAGTAATCCGCGGCATCGACGACCAAGCACAGGCGTTCGGCGCGTTCGATGCGCCAGCACGTGGTGCCTGCCCGTAGGATCTGCGGATCTTCAGACCCCTCCATTCCGGCCCCTTCCGGTTCGCCGGGCGCGCGTCATTCCCGCACGGCCCTGCGGCTACCATGACCCGAAGGGAAGAAAGCGCAAGTCACCTCGGGGCCGGGCGCCTCACGCGCAGCCGGCGTATCGATGGGCGCGGGCCGCGGGCAGGCGCTGGTCGCCGAAATCCCCGCGGAACTCCCTGCCAAGCGCTGCCTGACGCAGCCGCTCGGGGTCGAGGATGCGAAGCTGGCGGCGCTGCTCGAGCGCGACCAGCCCGTCCGCGACGAGGCGGTCGAACTGGCGCGCGGCGGCCTCCCGGCTGACGCCGAGGTAATCGGCGACCGCACCGCGGGAGAGCGGCAAGTAGATCCGGTCGGGAAACCCCTGGGAAGGCGACAGATCGGGGAAGGCGCCGATCCCGGCAAGCGGGTTCTGGCTGCGCGCCACGGTCAGGATCAAATGCGCGAGCCTGGCGCGAACGG
The DNA here is from genome assembly GCA_007127165.1 of Rhodovibrio sp. GTDB lineage: Bacteria > Pseudomonadota > Alphaproteobacteria > Kiloniellales > Rhodovibrionaceae > SKZV01. The sequence goes on from SKZV01000246.1 coordinate 1,328, forward strand.
AGAGCGTGTCAAGACCGGCGCTCCAGCGTTGCGCGCCCTCGCGCTCTTTCTTGGCGGCCGCCAGAAGACGGCCGGTCACGCGCGGAAGCGAGACCGCCATTGCCTGCAGATCGCGATGGGGAATGCTGCACACCACGACATCCGTCGCGGCCTCGATCGCATGAGGTGCGGCCCTTGCGCCCTCCGGGTGGCCGAAGCCATCCGCGGGAAAGAGCAGGCCCGCGATCCGGCGCGATCCGCGCTGCGTTCGAGCGCTCACGAGCGCCGTACCGGCAACGAGGGTCCCGACGAAGCCGATCCGGGCGCCGGCGCGCACGATCGTGTCCCCCGCGCGGTATTCCCGATAGCTGCGGACCCCTTCGAGGAGGCTCAGATCGCCGCTGTCTGCAAAGCCGCAGAAGGCCTTGCCCCGCACCTGGCAGAAGCGGCAGGGGACATCCCGCCCGATGGCTGCGGCGCGTTGGAGCCCGCCGGGAAGTTTCGTGGCGCTCATGCTCATGGCCATGCCCTGTTTCCTGTCTCGCCATTCTCCAGCCCGGTCGCTCTCGGGCCGCGGATAAACGTCCAGCATAACGACGGGTTCCACTCATGGTTGTAACGCCTGGCTCATGGGGGTTGGGCCGGCGGAATCCCGCGCAGGGAACTCCTCGGCCTGCGGGGTGTTCCCGGAACTCTGCGACAAGGAACCGGAGGGACGCGTGCCGCTCTGGCTCGAAGCCGTTCTCGTCTACGCTGTCGCCTTGGTCGCGGCCTGGGGGGCTGCCCGGCTGATCTACCGGCTGGGCCTGAAATCGCTGTCCTGGGCCGACGAGTTCTGGCGCGAGCTTGTGAACTCTCCTCGCCCTGAAGGGCGAGGCTTCAGGATCACCTCCCGGCCGGGGCCGGGAGGTTGATGCCGTCATTTTTCTTTTCCCGGTTCCTTGCCATGCTGTCGCAGAGGGCTCCCCGGGCTGCACCGACAGTTCCTGCCGGAGGGAGGCCGAGGGCGATGAGCCCCCGCCTCCGAATTTCAATCGCGGCGTTGACGTCCGCATCATCCTCGTGCCCGCAGGCGGTGCAGCGGAACATGTCCCTGCTTGCCCGTGAGGCGGCATCGACATGGCCGCAGGCGGCGCAGCTGCGCGAGGTGTCGCGCGCGGCCACCTCCAGCAGCAGTCCGCCTCGCCAGGCGAGCTTGTAAGCGAGTTGGCGGCGGATCTCACCCCAGCCCACATCGAGGATCGCGCGGTTCAATCCCGCCTTCTGCGCCACGTTGCGGCCGGGCGCTTCGGCCGTGCCATGCGCGCTTGCCGTCATGGCCAGCACCCGCAGCTTCTCGATCACGACCACGCGGTGGTTCTTGGCGATGTCGGTCGTGATCTTGTGGATCATGTCGCGCCGGCGGCGCGCCATGCGGGATTTGTGTGCAAGCAACCGCAGCCGGGCCTTCTGGCGCCGTTTCGAGCCGCGGCACTTCCGAGACAGCGAGCGTGCCAGCCGGCGCTGGCGGCTACGCTCGCGCGGACCCTCGATGACGCAGCCGAAGCGCCGCCCGTCAGAGGCAACGACGGGCGCGGCGACATTGCGATCGAGACCGATCACGTCGGACGCCGCGACCGGAGCCGCGAGCCTGGGAGGGTTCCGCTTCGTGCGCATCAGCACCGACGCATACCAGTGCCGGCCCTCGCGCGAGATCGTGACCCGGCGCAGCGCGCCGTAAAGGCCGCGATGGAGGCGAATGCGCAAGGCGCCGGCATCGGTCGCGCGACGTCCGAACTTCGGCAGGATAAGACGCTTTTTCGCAACATCGATCCGGATCTGACCGGGATCGGGGAAGGTGAAGCTGTCGCCCTCTCCTTTCCGGCGCGGGCGGGGATACCCGCCGAGGCCGCTGAAGAAGCGATCATAGGCCGTGTCGAGATCCTTCAGCGCCATCTGCAGGCAATGCGCCGGAGCTTCCGAAAGGAAGGGTGCGGCCGCTTTCAGCGCCGGCAATTCACGCTTCTGGCTGAACCAGGAGATTGCCGTGCCGGTCTTCCGCCGGTGCTGGCGCCAGAAGTCGCGCCGCTGCTCCAGGGCCAGGTTGTAGACCAGGCGGCAACAGCCTGCGATGCGCAGCATCGCCTGCTCCTGTTCAGGGGTCGGATAGATCCGGAGCCGTGTTGCCTTGAGTGTTGCCATGGCTGCGATTATACTTGGTCTGTATTCACGCGGGAAGCGAAAATGCACGACTTCAGAGGTGGAAGGCATGTAGTTCACCGCCTGAAGGCACATTTGGTCTTTACGACCAAATACCGCCGCGGCGCAATCACGACCGAGCGCGTGCGCACCCTCCTTCGGGAGGTGTTCACTTCGGTTGCTGCCGACATGGGCGCAGAAATCGAGGCCGTGGAGGCCGATGGCGATCACGTCCTTCTCCTGGTGGCGTATCCGCCGCAGCTGGCGATCTCGCGCCTGGTGAATTCGTTGAAAGGTGTCAGTGCCCGGCGACTGAGACAGCAAGACTGGCCAGAGGTTCGGCGCGTGCTCTGGGGCGATGCCTTTTGGTCGCCATCCTACTGCGCAGTCTCTTGCGGCGGCGCGCCACTCGATATCGTCAAGGCCTATGTCGAGCGCCAGAACGATCCGGAGCGCGACCGGCGCGGAGCGCGCGCCAGGGCGAAGGCGCGGGAAAAGAAAAAGACGGCGAAGCAAACAGGCGCCTTGACCCCTACCTGAAGGAAGGGGGTTGCGGCGGGCTTTGCTCATCCGGACGCGCGGGCCGGTGCAGTTGGGGCTCATGATCCTGGCGCTCGCGCTGGCAACGGACGCGCTGGACCTGACGGGGCGCGAGACCCGCTTCATCCAGAGCCTGCTCACGATCGCCTTCATCGGCTGCCTGAGCTGGGTGCTGAAAGTCGCGCTCGACATCTGGATCGCCTTGCACCTGAAGCGCTACCGCATCGATGTCGAGGACAACCTGCTGGCGCGCAAGCACATCACCCAGTCGCGGATCCTGCAGCGGGTGGGGACGGTCCTGATCTTCGTGGTGGGCTTCGCCACGGCCCTGATGATGATCGATGGGGTGCGCCAGTACGGGGTCAGCCTGCTCGCCTCGGCGGGGGCGGCGGGTCTCATCATCGGCCTTGCGCTGCAACCGGTGCTCAGGAACCTGATCGCCGGGATCCAGATCGCCCTCACGCAACCCATCCGGGTGGATGACGCCGTGATCGTCGAGGGCGAATGGGGCAATATCGAGGAGATCACGGCCACCTATGTCGTGGTGCGGATCTGGGACCGGCGCCGCCTGGTCGTGCCGCTGCACCATTTCCTGGATCAGCCCTTCCAGAACTGGACGCGGCGGGATGCCGCCCTGATCGGGTCGGTCATGCTCTATCTCGATCACGAGGTGTCGATCCCCGACCTGCGCCGCGAGGCCGAGCGGGTGGTGAAGGCCTCGCCCCTCTGGGATGGCGAGGTCTTCGTGCTGCAGGTGACCGATTTCACCGAAAGCCAGGTCGAGGTGCGAATCCTTGCCAGCGCCAGCCACGCCGGCAAGGCGTTCGATCTGCGGTGCCACGTGCGCGAGGCGCTGCTGGCCTATCTTCAGGCCGAACAACCCTGGGCCCTGCCGAAGACGCGCGCCGACGTGGTGTCGATGCCCGGGGCAGCGCAGGTGGACGCCGAGATGCGCAAGCCCCGCCCGGCGCCCGCGACGGAGCCGGACGAGGCCGGTCCGCAAGCCGTCCTGTCGGATCTGGTGGACCAGAAGACGGAGAATCCCCAGAGGGGTGCTCCGCGCACGCCTAAGGTCGAAGGGTGAGGCGCCGGTCGGGCTCAGACGGGGGCGGGAACCGAGGGCGGAAGTTCCGGGTTGAGACTCGACGCGCCAGAGCGCGGCCCTTTGCAGACAGAAGA
>SKZV01000123.1 GCA_007127165.1 Rhodovibrio sp.
CTCGACCCCTACGGCAAGATCCCCGAATTCAAGTTCTGCGCCGCAAAGGTCGAAAGCGTCGGGGAGCAGGTGGCGGCGGAGTAGAATTCGCCACTTCCAACGGAACGGAAATCGCACTAGGGTCCGCCGCGAATCAAATCGCGGCGGTCCTGACCGCCGGTTGTTCCGGTAAAAAGAGTGACTTTTGGAGGTCCTGCATAATGGCCGACGTGGGCGGAATCGCCAGCGAGCAGTTGAAGTCCTACATCGAGCGAATCGAGCGGCTGGAGGAAGAGAAGGCGAACCTTCAGGCCGACGTGAAAGAGGTTTACGCCGAGGCGAAGGGCAACGGCTTCGATACCAAGATCATGCGCCAGATCCTGCGTCTGCGGAAGATGGACCATGACGACCGGCAGGAGCAGGAGCACCTGTTGGACCTCTACAAGCGCGCGCTGAACATGGAACCCGGCCCCGAGGAGTGAGCTTGCGAAACGTGACGCGGCTTATGGCGAGGCCGTCGCCGCAAGAAGGGTTCGCCAGCCTTACCGGAGCTATGGTCCAATTACAGACATTCGAGAAAAACCGACAGCAGCGCCGAACGCGCCGCGAAGCAAGGGAGTGAACGACAATGGCCGGTCAGATCGAGGCGCGCCTCAAGGAAAAGGGGATCGAACTCCCCGCCGTCGCGAAGCCGCAGGGGGCCTACGTGCCCTTCATCATCTCCGGCAACCTGATCTTCATGGCCGGGCAATTGCCGATGGCCGACGGGGCGGTGAAGGTAAAGGGCAAGCTGGGCGACGACGTGAGCCTGGAAGACGGGCAGCTTGCCGCGCGGCTCTGCGGCCTGAACCTGATCGCGCAGGCGCGTGAGGCGATGGGCGGCGACCTGGACCGCATCGTCCGCGTGGTGAAGGTGAACGGATTCGTCAACGCGACGCCGGACTACACCGACCAGCCGAAGGTGGTGAACGGCTGCTCCGAACTCATGGCGGAAGTCTTCGGCGACAAGGGACAGCACGCCCGCGCCGCCGTCGGCGTCGGCTCGCTGCCGCTGGGCGCGGCGGTCGAGATCGAAGGCATTTTCGAGTTCAGCTAGAGCCGAAGCGACGGGGCGGGAATTGACGATCCCGCCCCTTCCCGCCCTGTGAAAATCCTATCTCGGCAGCGCGTGCGTTCTGTGCAACTATGACGACGTTCACCGTCAACAGCCATGAAGCACGTGTATGCCCGACACTCTCTCCAAGGGCCGTGACGCCCGCCAGCCGGAAGTTGCGGAATTCCTCAAGCAGCACCCGGAGATCCGCTCCGTCGACGCGATTTTTCCCGATCTTTGCGGGATCGTCCGGGGCAAGCGATACCCGATCGACCAGATCGACAAGATTTTCAACGAGGGCATGGCCTTTCCCGGCTCCAGCTTCCTGTTGGACGTGCTGGGTGAAAACCACGATCCCACGGGTCTCGGGTTTTCCGACGGCGATCCGGACTCGCTCGCCCGCGCGGTGCCCGAAACGCTGAAGCCGGTGCCCTGGTCGCCGAAGCCGCTGGCGCAGGTCATGCTGACCTTCGCCTCCGCCGACGGCAAGCCCTTCCGCTACGAGCCGCGCAACGTCCTGGCCCGCGTGGTGGAGCGTCTGGCGGAGCTGAAGCTGCGCCCGGTGGTGGCCTTCGAACTGGAATTTTATCTGATCGATTCGAAGCGCACGGCAAACGGCGCACCGCAACCGCCGCTCTCGCCGTTGACCGGGGAGCGGGACGAGGCGACGCAGGTCTACGGCATGGCCGATGTCGACGCCTTCGACGAGGTGCTGGAAGAGATCGCCCGCTGCTGCGCCGCGCAGGGCATTCCCACCGGAGCGATCTCCGCCGAGTACGCGCCGGGCCAGTTCGAGATCAACCTGGGCCATGTGGCCGATCCGATGATGGCGGCGGACCACTGCATCCTGTTCCAGCGCGTGGTGAAGGGCGTCGCGCGCCGCCACGCAATGCAGGCGACCTTCATGGCGAAGCCCTATCCGAAGAACGCAGGCTCGGGGATGCACATGCACATCTCCATGCTGGACGAGAGCGGCGCGAACGCCTTCGACGGCGGCGCGGAGGAGCGCGCCAGCGCCCTGATGAAACACGCGCTGGGCGGGATGATGGAGACGATGGCGGAGGCCATGCCCTTCCTCGCGCCGAACCCGAATTCCTATCGCCGGTTCCAGCCGAACATCTTCGTGCCGATCCGCCGCTGCTGGGGCTTCGAGAATCGCTCGGTGGCGCTGCGCATTCCGATGAGCGACGGCAACGCGCGCCGGGTCGAGCATCGCGTGGCCGGAGCCGACGCAAACCCCTATCTGGCGCTGGCGACGGCGCTGGCGGGGATGCACTACGGCATCACGCAGCGGATCGACCCCGGCCCCGCCTTCTCGGGCAACGCCGGGTTCGCCTTCGACGAGGCTCTGCCGTGGCGCTCGCGCCGCGCCTTCGACATGCTGGCCGAGGCAAAGATCCTGCCGGACTACCTTGGGGCGGACTACGTCGAGACCTATACCGCGTGCAAACTTGCCGAGATGGACAAATTCGAACTGGAGCCCTCCCCGCTGGAATACCGCTGGTACCTGCAACCGGAATAGGCGCGGCTACAACGGCGGTTCCTCCTCGTGCGTTTCAGCGTGCTCGGGGACCACGACGCCGCGCAGCTTCCGGGACGTCCAGATGTGCCTGGCATCGGACAGATCGGGAGGCGTATCGAGGGAACCGCCTTTGACGCTGACAACTGCGTCACGCTGCGGATCGCCGTGCCAGATGCGCGATCCGCAGCGTGGACAGAATTCGCAGTCCAGCGAACCCCCCAATGTTGCCGGACGCGTCCAGACCTTCGGCGCGCCGCGTAGCAAAACCAGATCGCTACTCTTCACGAGCAGAGAAATGCCGAAGGCTGATGACGATTGCTTTTGGCATTCACGGCAGTGACAGACGTAGAGATCCACGGGCTCACCGCGAATTTCATACCGGATGTCGCCACACTGGCATCCGCCCGTGAACGCGGTATCGCCCGAACCGGTCATATCTTCTCGACCGCTGCCTCCATAGCGGACTCGTCGAAGGCAGGCATCGTGGTCATGCGGCCGTAGCCCTGCTTGGCGTACCAGATCGTGAAGGCCAGCGCGATATACGGGTCGGTGGCTCGGATCAGCAAAACGAAGTCATACTCGCCTTGCGTGTAGTAAATGCCGTCGATCTTGATGTCGAACTCCGCCGCCTTGTTCTTGACGGCCTGCAGCCGCTCGCGTTGGCGACCGATCCACTCCGATGAAAGCTGACCCAACAGGATATACTTCATAGCGTTCACCTCGTAAATATCGTGTTTTTCTATTGTAATCCATTCTCCTAGGGGTTCGATAGCGGCGTTAACTACGAAGGCCGGAAGATAGCCCGAAGAGGAAGGGAAAGCGGGGATCATGATCGCCCCCTGAAAGCAGGGGAAACAGCGAGTCAGCCGCGCTTTAACCGGCGGTTAATGTTTTGGCCATATGAAGAGTTAAGGCCCGTCCTTGGCCTCAATAGTTTCTGGTAATTTTGCAGTTTGCGCAGGGAATCCGGAGTTTCTGATGGAAAACAGCTTCGACCCGAACTTCACGGGCAAAACCAGCCCCTATCTGCTTCGCCGCTGCAGATCGCTGCAGGAAGCGGAAGCCGACGCGCGTCATCGCTGCGGCGATTCGAAAAAGGACGGCGCGAGCGATCACGAGCATCTGGACAACGGCGGGGCGAGTGATCCTTGGTGAAGGTCCGTCCTTTACTGGTTGAACCGATGCGAACGCACTGACCTTTTTGTGACGCGAGCACCCATAGCCGCCAACCTCATCGCGATTTCGGACCTCCGGAATGCACACAAGCGGCTTGTTGTCAGCGGCCTTTGACGCTACCTGAAAGGCATGCTGGAACGAAACGAAGCCGCCTCAATCGAAATCATAACAAGCGTGGGCGAAATCGAGCCGGCGCAGTGGGACGCGTGCGCCGGTCCCGACAACCCCTTCGTCAGCCATGCATTCCTGCATGCGCTGGAATCGAGCGGCTCGGCTTCCGGGCGGCGCGGCTGGCTGCCGCGGCATCTGGTCGTGCGCGATTCGGCGGGTTCCCTCTGCGCCGCCGCACCGCTCTATCTCAAAAGCCACTCCTACGGGGAGTACGTTTTCGACTGGGCCTGGGCCGATGCTTACGAGCGGGCGGGCGGCCGCTATTACCCAAAGCTGCAATGCGCATCACCCTTCACACCCGTCACCGGACCACGGCTCATGGTCCGCCACGACCTCGACTCGGTCGCGCGCTACGAGGCGGAGGAGACGCTGGCGGCGGGACTGGTGGTGGCCGCGGAACGCCACGGGGCATCTTCGGTCCACGTCACCTTCCCGACGCGCGCCGAGTGGCAAACGCTGGGCCGGCACGGATTTCTCCAGCGGGTGGGAATGCAATACCACTTCATGAATCCCGGCTACCGGGACTTCGAAGACTTCCTCGACGCCCTCGCATCCCGCAAGCGAAAGCAAATCCGCCGGGAACGCCGGGAAGTCGCGGAAAGTGGTATTCGGCTCCATTGTCTACACGGCAGCGAGATGGAACCGCGCCACTGGGAAGCGTTTTACGATTTCTACCTCGCCACCGCCGACAAGCGTTGGGGTTTCCCTTACCTCAAGCCCGAGTTCTTCGAGGACATCGGCCGGACGATGGGCGATCGAATCCTGATGGTGCTGGCCGAGGCCCCGGACGGGCGGCCGGTCGCCGGCGCCTTGAACTTGCTGGGCAACGACGCCGTTTACGGGCGCAACTGGGGCTGCCTCGAAGACTACAGCTTCCTCCACTTCGAAGCCTGCTATTACCAAGCCATCGAATACGCCATCGAGAACGGCTTTGCGCGCGTGGAGGCCGGGGCGCAGGGCGAGCACAAGATCCAACGCGGCTATCTGCCGGTGGAAACCTATTCGGCGCACTGGTTTGCGGACTCCCGGCTGGAGGCGGGCGTGGCCGATTTCCTGGAGCGCGAACAACGCGCCGTGCGGGCGCGCATCGCCGGGCTTGGCGAGCACAGCCCGTTCAAGCGCACGTAACCGCTCACGCTTCGCCGCGTTCTTCGCGCCGTGCCTGCGTCAGCGCGCGGTGATAGGCCGCGATCAGCGCGTGCTCGTGCGCCAGGCCGCGAAGCTGCATGGTGC
>SKZV01000184.1 GCA_007127165.1 Rhodovibrio sp.
TCGTCCCGCAATCGCGCCAGCAAGACCGCCGCCGTCGCGACAAGTGCGAGTCCCAGATAGGCGGCGAAGGCGTTGCGGTTGATGAAGGTCCCGGTCGCCACGTCGCGATACGCCGCCTTGGCGACCCACAAGACCTGTTGCCCGCCGCCCGCCTGCATCCAAAGCGCATAGACGGCGTAGCCTGTCGCCGCCGCGACGAAAACAGCCAGCGCCCGCTCGCGCTGATCCGCCGGTCCGGCCAGCGCATGGGCGAGCAGCAGGACCGTCAGCGGCAGGGCGAGCTTGACCGCTCCGGCGAGCGTCCGGCGCGGGTCCATCGAGATCGCCCCGTCAAGCTCCTCGCCCAGCGCATCCGCGGCCTGCGCCCACAGCGGATGCGCGCCGGGAAGGCCGGGGACCGCCTGTACGAAGGCATAGGCCAGCACAAGGAGCAAACACAAAACGGCAACCGCGAAGAACGGGGAGCCGCCGCGCTGCGGTTCGTGGGCTTGCCGCCATCCGACGCCGACCAGCAGGACCCCGCTCCAGCACGCCAGCACCGCCCAGACCCAAACCGGCATGGCTCCAAAGGCCAGCGGCGCAAGGCAGACGAGCAGAAGCAGGGACGTTCGCAGCATGCCTTCGGCCTATGTCTTTGGCGTTTGGGGTTTCAGGGACAACCGCCTCGGGTGGTCGTCATCCTTTCCGATAACTCAAAAGTGTTAGAGAATCGATAGAAAGCATCTTGCATGCCACTGTGGCGATTGGTCCAATTCGGCGAACTCGGGGCGGGGAGATCAACCGAACGCGGATGACGGAGCGTATCGAGACCGGCACTCTTGCAGGCTATCGCGGCAAAAACCGCACCCTGCGCCGCTCTCCCGCCGTGCTGGCGGGCGCGTTGCGGTTGGGCGATCTGGCGGTGCTGCTCGGCACGGGCTTGCTGGCGCACGGGCTGCGCTTCGGCACGATGGAGATGAGCGGCGCGACCCTGAACGCGGTCCTGCTCAGCCTGCTCATCGCCGCGAACGCTCTGCAGCTTGCCGGGAGCTATCGTCCCGAGGCGCTGGCCGATGGCGCCGGACAGCTTCGCAAGGCGGCGTTTGCCTGTGTCGCCACGGTGCTTCTGCTGGCCTTGCTCGGGTACCTGACCAAGACGTCCGATCACACCTCGCGGCTTTGGGCCGGGCTGTGGTTCGTGCTGGCGCTGACCGGCTTGCTCGCGGTGCGGGCGGCCCTGTTCGCGACGCTGCGCCATGGGCGGGCACACGCCTTGCTGGCGCAGCGCGTCGCGGTGCTGGCCGGGCCGGGGATGATGGAGGCCGCAGTGGCCGTCCGCCACCGGCTGGAGCGCCGGGCGGGACAGCCTCTAGCGGTCGTGGACCTGTTTTCGGTCGGCGAGGCTCCAGCGGTCGAGCGCGTCGAAGACTTGTTGCGCCGCGCGGGGGAGGGCGGCATCGACCGCATCGTCCTGGTCTTCCCGTGGCACGACATGGCGGCGGTGCAGGCGCTTGTCGCGCCGCTGCGCGCGCTCAGCGTGGAGGTCGATCTGGTGCCGCCGGAGGTCGATGCGCGGCTGCTCGACCGCCCGGCGCGGCGGATCGCCGGGCTGCCCGCGCTCAACCTGATCGCCCGGCCGTTGAGCGAGCGGCAGGTGATCGCAAAGCGGCTGACCGACCTCGCGGTGGCGGGGCTGGCGTTGCTTGTTCTCGCGCCTTTGCTGGCGGTGATCGCCTTGGCGGTTCGGCTGGACTCGCCGGGGCCGGTACTGTTCCGCCAGCCGCGCCGGGGCTTCAACAACGGCGTCTTCACGGTGTTCAAAATCCGTACGATGCGCCACGACCTGCGCGACCCCGAGGGCGGGCGGCTGACCGCGCGCGGCGATCCGCGCGTCACCCGCGTGGGCCGGGTTCTGCGGCGCAGCAGCCTGGATGAACTGCCGCAGCTTTTCAACGTGCTGCGTGGCGAGATGTCCGTGGTCGGGCCGCGTCCGCACGCGCTCTCCGCCAAGGCCGGGGACACTCCCTATGCCGAGGCGGTGCAAACCTACGCGCGGCGTTACCGCGTGCGTCCGGGAATCACCGGCTGGGCGCAAGTCAACGGCTGGCGCGGCGGTACCGGAACGCTGGAAGACATCGAAAACCGGGTTGCCTGCGATCTCTATTATATCGAAAACTGGTCGATCTGGCTGGACCTTCGCATCATCGCAATGACACTCTGCAACCTGACGGGGAAGCAGGCATATTGAACGCCATGCCCGGGACGCTGGCAAAGAGCAAATCGACGGCGAAGGAGTTGCGCGCCCGCGCGGGGCGGATGCTGTACGACCTCTTGGGCGGACGGCCGCCATCGCGCGCGTACAGCGAGAAGATCGTGTCGTATAGCGAGCGCTGCGTCTTCGTCGGCGTGCCGAAGGTCGCGAGCACCTCGCTGCTGCGCCACTTCCATGCTCTGCACCTCTTGGCCGACGGCGTGGTGGAGAGCGCGCCGCTGCCCGAGCTGCTGAAGCGCCACCCCGAAGCCGCGCGCTTTACCCGCTTCGGCTTTGTGCGCAACCCCTGGAGCCGCCTGCTTTCGTGCTACCGCGACAAGATCGAGGGCGGTGGCCGCGATCCGCATTTCAAGCTCGCCACCTACCACGGTTTGAGCCCCGCCATGAGCTTCGACGCGTTCGTGCGCTGGGTGCATTCCAGCCCGGACGGACAGGATGCGCGCGCCGACCGTCACTGGATGTCGCAGCACCGCTTCTTCGACGCGGGCGACGCCAGCACGATGGATTTCATCGGCCGTTTCGAGCGGCTGGAAAGCGATCTGGCCGGGATCAGCACACGCCTCGGATTCCCCGCCAAACCGTTGACCGAGCGCCTGAACGCCAGCGGACCGGGCAACTATCGCCGCTTCTATACCAATGAGACCGCGGCGCTGGTGGCGGAGCGCTACGCCGTTGATATACGGGCGTTCGGCTATGTCTTCTAGCCGCGCCGTCGCCACACTTGGCAATGGCCTGAGGGAACCGCTGTTTGTGCGCGCCATGCAATCCGGCGGGATGAAGGCGGCGGAGGTGGGGCTTGGTTTCGTCGTGGTGCTGCTCCTGGCGCGCTGGCTGGGCGCGGCGGAATACGGGCGCTATGCGGTGGCGTGGTCGGTGCTGTCGCTGGTGCCGGTGTTCGGCGCGCTGGGTCTGCCGCAGCTTCTGATGCGCGACGGCGCGGTCTATGAGCAGGACGGAATGTGGGGCTTGCGGCGCGGGTTGCTGTTGAGCGGGCTGGTATACCTCGCGCTCTGGGGACTGCTGGCGGCGGGCGTCGGCATTGCGCTGATCTGGGGGGTTCTGGACCTGGGAATGGAGGACCGCTGGCTTTATCTGCTGGCGGTGATTCTGGCGGTTCCGGCGATGCTGCTGCGGGTGCTGGGCGGCTGGCTGCTGGGCCGCCGGCGTGTCGTGGCGGGACAGCTCGGCGAGGCGGTGCTGCGCCGGGGGCTGGTGATCCTCTTCATCGGGTTCGCCATACTGACCGCGCTTCGGGCGGATGCCACCAATGCCTTGATGCTGCAAGGCGCGGCGCTGGTCCTCGCGGCAATGGCCGTTGCCGTGCTGGTGATCCGCGACGAGCGCAGCCTGCCCGGTGCGCCGCCGCTCCTGCACCTGCGCCGCTGGGGCGCGGGCGGAGCTTCGTTCCTCGCCATCGGTGCGCTCACGGTCGCGATGCAGCACACCGACGTCTTGATGCTGGGGAGTCTGGTCGCGACCGAGGATGCCGGAATCTACCATCTCGCCGCCCGCATGGCGGAGCTTGCGGCGCTGGCGCTGGCCGCCGTCAACGTGGTGCTCGCGCCGCTTTTCGCCCGGCTGGCGGCGGCGGGGGAGATCGCCCGGCTGCATCGTATCGCGGTGACGAGCGCGCGGCTGTTGACCCTGCTGGGGCTGGCGGCGCTGGCGGGCTTTGCGGTTTTCGGCGGCTGGCTGCTTGGACTGTTCGGCGTGGGCTTTTCCGACGGGCGGACGGCGCTCTTGATCCTGGCGGCGGCACAGGTGGCGAACCTCGCCTGCGGTTCGGTGGCGCTGCTGCTGTCGATGGCCGGGCACGCCGGGGCGACCGCGCGCGGCATGGCGGCGGGGGCTGGCGCGAACGTGGCCTTGAACGCGCTCCTCATCCCGCTCTACGGCATCGAGGGCGCGGCGCTGGCGACCGGAGCCTCGCTGATCCTGTGGAACCTGATCCTTCTGGCCGCCGTGGGCCGCAAGTTGAACATCGACCCTTCGATCCTCGGCCTGGGCTTGCGCCGGAGAGCGGCGTGAGCGGCGCGCAGCCCCATCTCCGCAACGTGCTGCTGGGCCTGATCGCCCGGCAATGGTTGCAGCCTTTGTGGCGCGGGCTTCACCGGCTGGCGCTGGGCGGGCTGGGGTTCTTGAACGGCGATCCGCGCTGGAACGGGGAGGAGCGGTTTCTGGCCGATCTGGCGGCGCGGTGGCGGCGCGAAGACCGCCGCCCGCTGGTGATCGACGCGGGCGCGAACGAGGGGAGCTTTGCCGCCGCCGTGCTCCGCCTTGCGCCGGAAGCCCGCATCGTCTGCCTGGAGCCCAACCCGCCGACCTTCGAGCGGCTGGCCGCGCGGTTCCGCCACGAACCGCGCGTGAGCCTAATCCAGGCGGCGCTGGCGGAGATCGACGGGGTGGTTCCGCTGCACGACACCCAGGCCGAAGGCTCGCAGCACGCCAGCCTGCTCGCCGCCACCTTTCGGGCGATCCATCCCGGCAACGCCTCGGCCACGATGGTTCCCGCGCGCAGTCTGGACAGCCTTCTTATGGAGCGCGGATCGCCGCGCGTGGACCTCTTGAAGCTGGACATCGAGGGCGCGGAGAAGGCGGCGCTCGACGGCGCGGTCTGGAGCCTTGCGCGCGGGCGGATCGCGGCGATCCAGCTTGAGATGAACGCGCACAACATCCTCAGCGGATTGAGCCTCTGGGCCTTGTCGGAGCGTTTGCCGGACTTCGAGTTGTTCCGCATTCTCCCGGACGGGCTGGAGCCGCTGGTGACGGCGGAGCGGCGCTACAACGCGCGGGACGAGGTGTTCAAATACAGCAACGTCGCGGCGCTGCGACGCGGGAACACGGCGCGATGACGGGCTTCCCGCGCGTCGGCGTGTTCCATCCGGGCTCGCAGCACGCGTGGCA
>SKZV01000105.1 GCA_007127165.1 Rhodovibrio sp.
CCCCGCGCGCCGCCGCATTGGCGATCAGGCCGCCCTCCCGCAACTCCCGCAGCACCGCGAGTCCGGCCGCGCAAGCCAGCGGGTTTCCGGCATAGGTGTGCCCGTGCGGGAAGCCGCCCGCGTCCAGCACCGCCTCCACCAGCCGGTTCGGAACGATCATCGCGCCCAACGGAGAATAACCCGAGGCGAAGCCCTTGGAGAGCGCCACGAGGTCCGGCGTGATGCCCCAGTGATCGGCGGCGAGGAAGCGCCCGGTGCGCCCGGCGCCGCTCATGACCTCGTCGTAGATCAGCAGAATGCCGTAGCGGTCGCAAATCTCCCGCACACGGGCGTAATAGCTGTCGGGAGCCACCAGCGCGCCGGTCGACGCGCCGCCCACCGGCTCCATGATAAAGGCGAGCACGCTCTCCGGCCCTTCGCGTTCGATGGCCTCCGTCAGCATCTCGGCGTACTTGTGACCGCGCGCCTCCGGCGAGAGGGTGTCGCGTTCCAGATAGGCGCGCGGGGCCGGGATCTTCGGCATGGCCTGGAACATCGGCGCGTAGGGCTCGGTCAGCGGGCCGTAGCCCGTCACCGCCAGCGCGCCCAGTGTCGAGCCGTGGTAGGAGGGGTCGCGCGCGATCACCTTCCAGCGCTCCGGCTGCCCGGTCGCCAGCGCCCAGCTTCGCGCCATCTTCAGGCAGGATTCGGTGGCTTCCGAGCCGCCGGAGACGAAGAACACGCGGTTCAGGTCGCCCGGCATTTCCCGCACGAGTTCGGCGGCCAGCGTTTCGGCGGGCTCGTTCTCGAAGTGCAGGCGGTAGGCGAAGGTCGCCCGCTCCATCTGCGCACGCATCGCCGCCAGCACGCGCGGGTTCGAGTGCCCCAGGTTGCTGACCATCGCTCCGGATGAGCCGTCGAGGAAGCGGTTCCCGTGGACGTCCCACATGTAAACGCCCTCGGCCCGCGCGATTAGCGGACGGCGCTGACGGCCCTGGTAGAACAGGTGAGAGGCTTGCGCCAGCGGGGCGGCAACTGTCATGCCGCCGCCTCTGTCCCGGCTGCCGTCTGCGCCCGCGAGGCCGTTGCGCCGGAGCGGGCCGGGTCGAGCAGTACGACATCCTGAGCCCGGATGCGCAGCCGCACGCTTTGGCCTTCCTGGAAGGGTGAGCGGTCGATCGGGTTGACCGCCTGGAAGGTCGTGCCGCCGCATTCGACGAAGTAGCGGGCAGCCTGGCCCTGGTAGTCCACGGCGCGCACCGTGCCATCCATGAGGATGCTGTCGTTGTCGACCGCGTGGGCGTCGGCGAGAAAGATCTTCTCCGCCCGGATGGCGAGGCGGACGTTCTGCCCGATTCCGTGCGGGCGATCCGGCTGCCGGTGCGCCAGCAAGTCCATGCCGTTGTCGGCGGCGATCTTCAGCGTCTGGCCGTCCGCTTCGGAAATACGCCCGTCCAACAGATTCGAAATACCCAGGAAGGTCGCCACGAATTCGGACGCCGGTTCGTTATAGACCTGTTCGGGCGTGCCGACCTGCTCGACCCAGCCTTCCGACATCACGACGACCTTGTCGGACATCGCCAGCGCCTCCGACTGGTCGTGGGTGACGAAAATCGTCGCGATCCCCAACTCGCGCTGGATTCGCTTCAACTCGACGCGCATACCCTCGCGCAGATTGGCGTCGAGCGCGGAGAGCGGTTCGTCCAGCAAAAGCACGTCCGGCTCAATGACGATGGCGCGGGCAAGGGCGATACGCTGCTGCTGGCCGCCGGAAAGCTGCTTTGGATATCGGTCTTCGACGTGGGGAAGCTGCACCAGTTGCAGTGCCTGGCGCACCTTCCGGCGTGTGGTTTCCCGATCGACGTCGCGGTACATCATTCCAAAAGCCACGTTGTCGTAGATCGTCTTGTGCGGGAAGAGCGCGTAGTTCTGGAACACGATCCCCAGGTTGCGCTTGTGGATCGGGACCTCGTTAATCCGCCGCCCCTTGATCAGGATATCGCCGTCGGTAATGCTCTCCAGCCCCGCGATCATGCGCAGCGTCGTGGTCTTGCCGCAGCCGGAGGGGCCGACGAAGGTCACGAAGGAACCGTCGGGCACGTCCAGTGTCATCTGCCGTACTGCCGCAATGTCTCCAAATCGCTTGACGACGTTGTGCAGTTCTACGGAGTTGGCGCGCTCTGCCAAGGGTCACCTCTTAAATCGCGAAAGGGGATGGCGCAAAAGGTAGAGAGGCGGGGCGGCGGCGTCCCCCAAAAGCCGCCGCCGCCCCGAGGGCAGGCCTTAGTAGCCGCGCTGCACGCGGCTGAAGACCCGCGACCATTCCTCCTCATTGGTGTTCCAATAGGAGGGATCGGCGAAACTCAGGCCCTCCAGCGTTCCCGTCGGATCGAAGGCGGGCAGGCTGGTCACGCTCTCCGGCAGGTCCACCTTCGTCGGGTCGAGCGAGGGCGGATACTTCTGCCCCTCGGCGACGGCGATGGCGACCTCGGGCTCCAGCATGAAGTTCAGCAACTCCTCGCAGGCTTCCATCGGCGAGCCCTTCATCACGAAGATGCACTCCTGCCAGCCGAAGCCGCCCGGCGGATCGTAGTAGCCGATGTTGTGGCCCTCTTCCTGCATGGCGGCGATTCGTCCGGACCAGCCTTCGGTGACGTAGATTTCGCCTTCGGCCAAGAGGCTCATCAGTTCCGCGCCGGAGCCCCAATAGGTCAGCGCCAGATCGCGGTGAGCGCGGATCGCATCCCAGACGGCTTCCATGTCCTGGATGTCGTTCGGGTCCTGATCGGTCGCCAGCGCGCCGTACCAGATGCGGGTGCGCCACTCGCCCCAACCGCCGATCTTGCCGTCGTAGGTCTCGTCGATGAGGATCTTCGCGCCCTTTTCCCGGATCTCCTCGTCGCTGATCTGATCGCGGTTGTAGGCGAGGCCCGTGGTGCCGTAGTCATAGGGCACGGCGGAGAGCTTGCCGTCGGTGACGCTGCGGAAGGGCTCCTGCAAGGCGGTCAGCACGAGGTCGAGGTTCGGGATGTTGGCCTCGTTCAACTCCGTCGAGAGGCCGAGGTTGTGATAGCGGACATAGTCGAAGACGCCGCTGAGGTGGGCGAGGTTGAACTCGCCGGGCTGCGCCGTGCGCACGTTCGCCAGATACTCGTCCGCGCCGCCGAAGGTGCCATCGACCACGGTGATGCCGGTGGCTTCGGTGTAGGGGTCGAAGGCGTACTGGCGGAACGCCTCGGACACCACGCCGCCCCAGCCGTCGAAGCGCACGCGGTCAGGTGTGTTGGCCAGCGCATGGCGGCGCAGCGCCGGAACCGGGCCGCCCGCCACACCCGCGACCATCGCCGATGCGCCCAGCAGCGCGAGGAAGGTGCGCCGGGGCAGGTCGCCGTTGCGGTAACGCTCCAGCAGCCTTTCGTAGCGTTTCGTATTATCCATTCGTAAGCCTCCTCTTTATGAAGTCCCTGTTCGTCGTTCTCATCCGCCGCGCCGCACGGCCAGCCGTCGGGCGAGGGCGAGGCCGCTCAGCGGAAGCACTACCGTCAAAACGATCATGACGGTCCCCAAGGCGTTTACTTCCGGGCTGATCGAGTGACGTAGCATGGCGAAAATCTGTGTCGGCACGGTTTCCACCCCCGGCGGCTTCCAAAACAGCGTGCCGGTGATGTCGTCGAAGGAAATCGTGAAGGCGAAGAGCATCCCCGCCAGCACCGCCGGCATGATCAGCGGCAGGGTGACCCGGCGGAACGCCTCCAGCGGGTTCGCGCCCAAGCTCAAGGCCGCTTCCTCGTACTCTCGGCGCAGGCCGACGAGCCGCGCCTGCACCACCAGAACGACAAAGGGCATGGTGAAGATCACGTGGCCCATCAGTAGTAGGAAGAAGTTGCGCGGCATCCCCATGAACTGCAGAAACAGCAGCAACCCGACGGCCAGGACGACCTCCGGCACCAGGATCGGCGCGATCAGCACGGTGTTCAGCAGGTTCTTACCCGGAAACTCGTAGCGCACGATCGCCATCGAGGCCGTCACGCCCAGAGTTGTTGCGATGATTGCGGTTAGGAGCCCCAAAGCAATCGACGTCTGGAAGGCGCGCACGATGGCGTCGTTGTTATAGAGCGCGACGAACCAGCGGAAGCTCACCCCTTCCATCGGGAACGAGCCGAACTGGCTGCTGTTGAAGGACAGCAGCATCACCACGAGGACGGGCGCGAACATGAAGACGTAGACCAGGATCGTGCCGACGCGGATCAGGCTCCACCCGCTGAAAAGCGCACGCACCATCAGCTCAGCCCCTTTCGAATCTGCCCCAGCCCCATGAAGCGGTTGTAGAGCAGCACCACCGAGCCCAGCACGATCAGCAGCGCGATGGAGAGCGCCGCGCCGAGCGGCCAGTTGAGCTGGATGATGATGGCCTCGTAGATCAGGTTGGCGAACATCGCATCGCGTGGCCCGCCCAAGATCAACGGCGTGATGTAGGTTCCGGCGCCCAGCACGAAGCACAGCAGCCCCCCTGCGGCGAGGCCGGGCAGGGAGAGTGGGAAGGTGACTTCGCGGAACGCCTGGAAAGGCCGCGCGCCAAGGCTGCGCGCCGCGTCGACGAGGTTGCGGTCGATCCCGTCCAGGCTGATGTAGATGTTGATGATCATGAAGGGCAGCAGGAAGTGCAGCAGGCCGAGGATCACCGTCGATTCGTTGTAGAGCATCTGGATCGGTTCGCTGGTGAGCCCAATCCCCTGCAGCACGAAGTTCACCGCGCCGCTGACGCCCAGGATGTTGATCCACGACATCGTGCGGATGATGTAGCTGACCCAGAACGGCAGCATAAGCATCAACAGCAGCAGCGCCTTGCTCTTCAGCCGCGTCGTCGCGATGAAATACGCCGGTATGTAGCCCATGACCGCGCAAAGGACCGTGGTAATCCCGGCGATCTTCACGGTCTGCAAGAGGATGTCGCGGTAGAAGGGATCGCTCAGCACCAGCGACCAGTTGTTCAAATAGAACCCGACTTGCTCATCCCCGACCGCAGTGCGCAGCCAGAAGCTGTAAACCAGGATAAAACAGGTCGGGATCGCGAGGAGCAGCAATATCGCCGTCAACGACGGCGAAAGCAGAATCCAGGGGCGGTAATCGCGCTCACCCTCGGCCACCATGGCCATCCGGTTTCTCCCGTTC
>SKZV01000270.1 GCA_007127165.1 Rhodovibrio sp.
CCGATGATCGGCAAAACGGACGAAATACCATGACGTAGCCGAATCTAGACGTTATTCCCCGCAAAAAAACGCTCCCCGAGGACGGCCCAGACCAGCCGGAACGGCCATGCAAAGGGCTCATCGTCTGCATTCCATTCGACATTAGCGATCCTCGGACCGGCACGAAAACGAAGCCTGCGCTGGAAATCTGGAACGCATGGAAACAGAAATGGGTCGCGCATGCGGCGGAGGAAGGCCGTTCATTGGACATCCAGTTATGGAGCGCGGCCGAGCTACGGGAGAGGCTGGCCCGCGATGATCCCCAGTATCCTGGACGCCTGCTGTACTGGTTCGACACGCAGCATCTGACGCGCGACTGGTTCCGGATTCACTTCGACAAGGCGAAAGCCGATCTGGGAAGCCGCTACACCGCCGAAACCAGCGTTACCCTTCCCATTCGCCGCGCTATCCTTGGGCTGGCGCGCGACCCCGGGCTGGCTCGCGAGGTCGAGCGTTGGGCCATCGACATCTTTCGAGCAGGTTCCGACGCTCAAAGCGCCATGCAGCATTTTGCCGGCCATGCTGCAACGCCCGCACCGACGGGACTTGATGAGGCCTTACGAGATCTCGTTGAGGTGTTGTCCAAGCCTCTTCCCGATGCTACCGGCTCCTTTCCACTGGATGATTGGCGGGAGGCGCTGGAAAAGGTTCTTGAAGCGACAGAGGTCGCGACAAGCTGGTGCTTTCGGGACGATATCGACGGAACGAGCGAAGGCAGGAAGGCGCATGCGCGGATGCGCTCCTCCCTATGGAAGGTTGAAGACGCGGTGGGGACCGCCCGAACGGCCTTGATCAGTTCGTTCTGGTCCCACGTCAATGACCGCGCCGTTCTGGTGCATGGCGCCGGCGGGATCGGCAAGTCTCACCTGCTGGCCGATGTGACGGCCTATCAGCTTACGCAGAGCCGACCGGCCTTGCTGCTGCTGGGCCAGCATTTCGCGGACGACGATCCGTGGTCGCAGATCGTGCGGCGCCTGGGTCTGCCCACCGGCACGACCACGGACGCGTTCCTCGGAGCGTTGGACGCGGCAGGGCAGGCAGCGCGTGTGCGCGCCTTGGTGCTGATCGATGCGTTGAACGAGAAGCATGGTCCGCGTGTCTGGCTGGACCGCTTGGGCAGCTTTCTTCAGCAGGCCGAGCGATTTCCGAATATCGCCGTGGTGCTTTCCTGTCGCACCACCTACCTGCGGGTGGTCATCCCGGACAGTCTGACCGAGGCTCGACTGCCGCGGCTGGAGCACCGCGGCTTTAGCGGCGACGACGCGCGGGCCTACTTGAAGGCCCGTCATTTTGTCCTGCCAGGTGTGCCATTTCCGGCGCCAGAGTTCGAAATCCCACTCTTTCTGAAGACGTGTTGCGATGCCCTTGAGGCGAAGGGTTCCCGCGAGTTTCCGCGCGGTCTTCGCGGGACCACCGCTTTGTTCGGCTTTTACACGACGGCCATTGCAGGTGCGATCGATCGGCGTCTTGGGCTGGCTGAACGTCTCCGGACCGTGCCGAAGGCCACCAACGCCTTGGCGCAGTTGATGATCGAGGCCGGAGACGAGCGGCTGCCAGTGGACAGGGTTGTCGACTGCTTCGATAAAATATTGGACAGCCAGAGAGATCGTGACCGCGACCTGCTTACCCAGCTCGAAAGTGAGGGGATGTTGACCGTCGAGGCTGGGACGCTCGACGATTTATCCTCCGGTGGGCATTCGGGTGAAGCGGTCCGCTTCACATTCCAGCGTTTCAGCGACCATGCCCTTGCGACGCACTTGTTGGACACGCACCTGCCCTCGGCCGAGCCAGCGAAGGCGTTCGCTCTACGTGGCCCGCTGCATCACCTGGTCACGAGCGAGCAGGCACGGCACCTTCACGGCGTTCTGGAAGCCATGGCCGTACAACTACCAGAACGGGGCGGCGGGGAGCTTCCTGATTTGGTGCCGGAAAACCTTCTCTGGTCGGTTCGAGAAGCCTTCCGCGAAAGCCTACTTTGGCGTGACCAAAAGACTTTCACGTCCCGCACACTTGAATTGGTGGCCGCATTGCTGGGCGAAGACCAAGTCCTGCCCACACTACTGCGCATTTCCACGGAACCGGACAATCCTTTCAATGCCGAGCACCTGCACGAACGGTTGACATCCTGGCCGATGCCCGAGCGTGACGCCAGTTGGTCCATCGAGATCGCACACTTGGCCGGCGACGCCGATGGTCCTGTCGAAACCATGATCGACTGGACCTGGACCAGCGGTGCCGAACCGATGGAAAAGCGCCGCGCAGAGTTGGCTGGTATCACCCTCACTTGGCTGCTGACGACCTCGCACAGGTATGTGCGGGACCGCGCCACCAAGGCACTGGCGAGCCTGTTGACGCCACGTTCCAAACTGGCACGAGCACTGCTCGACCGCTTTTGGAACGTGGACGACGATTACCTGAGGGAACGCCTCCTGGCGGCCGTCTACGGCGCCTTGCTACAGGGACATTGGTCGGCCGACGAGATCGGCACGGTGGCGTACCATGTGCACGGTATGCTGTTCAACCCTGGACCGCCACCCGTCAATGCCCTACTTCGCGACCATGGGCGAGGGATGATCGAATATGCGGTTTGGCGGAAATGTCTGCCGAAGGAGGTTGACCCCGCGGCCGCACGGCCGCCCTATCAAAGCCCTTGGCCGCTGGAACCCGTTCCGGACGAGGTCTTGGATCAATACAAGCGCAAGAGTGGGCGTGGCGCTGGATTTCATGACGCGATTGTCTCGTCAAGCGTCCGCGACGGAGATTTTGCTCGTTACATCATCGACCCCCACGTCGGCCATTGGAGTCCCGCGCCGATTGGAAGCACGACATTCCCAACAGACGAGGAGGTGTGGTCGCAGTGGCGGGAAAACTTCGAGCGCCGAGCGTCTGCAGACGCTCGGGCTGCACTTGAACATCTAATGAGCTGCAAAGCCGCCGTCGCAAGACAAGGGATCGGAGCAAAGACGCCTGAGACGGAGGCCTACGACCGAGCGCTAAAGGGATTCCGGAGCACCGTTTCGCCGGACCAGTGGGAAGAGTTCCGGAACCGCTCGGGCATCTGGCGGCGAACAGGTATATTTAACCGTTATTTCGGTCAGGGCGCGGCTCGGTTCGATCTTTCCTGGGCCAGACGCTGGGTGTGCTGGCGGGCACACGATCTTGGATGGTCCGAGGAGCTTCACGAAGAGTTTGATCGCGGAACACTGGTGTCCAGGGACCGCAATACACACGCGGTAGAGCGGATCGGCAAGAAATACCAGTGGCTGTCATTATATGAACTGGGAGCGCGCTTGGCCGACAACTGTGCGTTCATCGGCGAAAGGTACGGCGAGCCTGCACCCGGACAGTATGATGGCGAGAGCTTTTGGAGCCTGCGGGACCTCGACCCATCCCTGCTGCTCTCCGACACCCATGATGATGGTTGGGTCGATTTCGAGGGTTCATGCTGGTGGGCGCCCATTCATCCCGAACTGCGCGCATCGTCGCCCGAAGGCAGACTTACCTGGCTCTATGGCGAGAAAGACTGGATCGATGGCGATCAGTGTATCGATGTCACTGATCCGGATAGTGGGCGATGGCTGGTTCTGAGCGGTTCCGTGTCTGCGCGGGAACGAGCCCGAGAAGCGTTGGCAGGGCTTCAACGTCAGACGTGGTCCCGGCTTTCGTGCGTTGTCGTCGAAAAAGCCTCGTTAGAGGCGTTCCTACGGCAGATGGAGAAGCGCATACTGGGGGACCCCAGTGCGCTGCCTAAGCTGAGCTTGTACAGCGGTCAGTTTTACCTTGGAGAATACCCGTGGCACCCGGCTTGGTTGAGGCTGCAAGAAGAGAGGGAGGACGATTTCGCCGTGCATGGCATCGCTACCCCCGTTCGGCCGACCGTGACGGAATACGTCTGCGAACGAGGAGCTTACGACGCATCCGTCACGCAAAACGTGAATATCACGCTACCGGCGCCTTGGCTGTATAATGCCATGGGGTTGCACCTGTCCGACGGCCGGCGGACGACCTTTGTCGACTCCAATGGTGTCACGCGGTTCTTCGATCCATCCGTGAGCGCAGCCGGGCCGCAAGCCGGCCTGGTGGATCGTGAGGCGTTTCTGGCAGTGCTCGAACACGGGGGCCTTGCCCCGGTATGGGTGATCGCGGGTGAAAAAGGCGTCTACGGGGGTCAAGGGGATGCTTTCGGAGGCTGGTGCGACTTCACGTCGGTCTATTGGCTGGAGAACGGCCGGTGGAAGCATTGCCGGCATGAAGAGTTTCACGCTCCAGCCCGCAGCCAGGTAGAGGCCTTGCTCGGTGGGCCGCCACCTGCTTGGATAAAGGTCCAAGAGGGGTGAGGCCCTTCGCAGAGGATTCCCCGGTGGGCAAGCTGACACCTTCGGCGCTTTATGTGCACGAGTCGGCAGTGGAGGCTTTGCCGGCGCCGCTACGGTTGTTCGAATGGTGTGCAAGTGGGTATCGGGCGGGTCGAGGGGGCAAACATCATCAAGCTGTCGCGCGCCGAGCCCAAGGTTTCGTATCTCAGCTATCCTGATTTCGAGACGGACTCGCATCCGGCGCTGGCGGAGGCGTTGACGGTGAACCTCAGGACGTTCGGGCTGCGGGTGCGGCGGTATACGCAGTACCGCAACCCGCCGATCCTGCATCGCAAGGAGGCTTTTTTGGCGGCCGATCATCCGCTGCGGGCGAAGTTCGCGCGGTTAACGCGGCTGGAGGAGGCCAAGGGGCTTTTTGCGGATACCAGCCTGATCGGGACGCGGGACGGGTGGGCGGCGGTGCTGGATGCCAAGGGGCTTACGTTGCGTGGGCATCGGCTGGTGCGGCGGTAGGGCGTTTTCATGCTGCCCCACTACATCGTTGAGCCACAGTTCTCTGCCCAGGGGCCCACCGGCCGTCGCCCGAACTGCTTCACCCCCAAAGTACCGGAGGGGCCAGGGGAGGCGCTGCCTCCCCTGATCTTTCTCAGCGGGCTTTCAGAGGCGGATTTCGATTGCCGGCTGGTCGGGCTCGGAGGTGCCGATCGTGGTCTGGCCGCGCTCGATCATGTGCCTGCTGGCGGCGAAGTGCTCGGCGTAGAGGCGCTCGTCGAGCAGGCGGAGCA
>SKZV01000007.1 GCA_007127165.1 Rhodovibrio sp.
ACGTGGGCCGGAGCCACTACGCAGGCGGCGGCCCGGCTGGCCTCGAAGTCCGGCAGGTAGCGCTTGTTGTCGAGAAAAGCGAGATCACGCGGCCCCGCATCTTTCAGCGAGGCCACGTCGGCGATTTCCTGGTCCGGCGACGGAGCCTCTCCTGCCAGCTCCGCTCCCGCGATCTCGGCAAGCTCGGTGAGACGAAACGGGCCGCGGGCCTCGAAAAATCTTGGGTCGGCCATTGAATTGGCCGAGTTAATTTTGGGTTGCCTGGACGTCTACCGACTCAAGCTCCGCATTCAACCGCTCAAGTGCCGGGTCGGTAATTTCCAGTTCCGTGCGCGCAAGTACGATCGTCGCCTTGTTCAATACTACGTCGAGATCTCGCGCTTCCGAAATGTCGTTGATAATTTCGATCAGAACTTTCTCCACCTCTCGCATCGCCCGACTATAATCCTCGTCAAGGCTCTCGCGCTGACCCTGTATCTCGCGCTGGAGTATACCCACTTCCTGTTCAAGTTCCTGGCGCTTTTGCTGGAATGCTTCGGAGGAGAGGATGTTTCGTTGCCGCGCCAACTCTTCATCGGCCTCGCGCAATTCGTTTTCCTTGCGGCTCAACTCTTCCTGATAGAGTGAGCGCTGCTGATCGATCTGCTGCTGTATTGACCGAACGGCGGTCGATTCACGCATGATCCGCTGCATGTCGATGACAGCAATGCTCGGCGACTGCATCTCCGCCGTCTGCGCGGCGGCAGGCTTCGGGGCGATGGTCAACCCTACGGACAGGGCAAGGACGGCAAGTGCACCGAAGATCGTGCGGGAAGGTGTCATGATACTCAAAATCTTGTCCCGAAGCTGAAGCGGAAGATTTGCTCGTCGTCGAAGTCCTCGCTGAGGATTGGAAAACCGAAGTCGATGTCGAGCGGCCCCAACGGCGAACTCCAACTCAACCCGGCTCCCACGGCCAAGCGCGGACTCTTCTCTTCTAAGATGTCTCCAGGCGCTCTGTCTACCCCCCAGGACGCGCCGACATCGGTAAACAATCGCCCGCGAATGGGCAGATCGTCCGGAGCACCAAGAGGGAAGCGGGTCTCTACCGTTGCGGTGTAGAACTGGTTGGCGCCAAGCGGATCGCGTGTCAACTCATCGCGCGGCGAGATACCTGACGATGCAAAGCCTCGGAGCTGCGAGCCGCCCACGAAGAAGCGGTCCAACACCCGCGTATCGTCATTGATTCCAACGATCTGACCGACCTCGGCCCCGACCCGCAGGGTCCAGTCCTCCAGGATCGGCAGGAAATAGTCACCGCCGACGGTGTTCTTCGCAAAGGTGACGTCCCCGCCCAACCCGGCAAAGGTGTTGTTGGTAAACAACCTCACTCCGCTACGGGGGTCGAAGCGGTCGTCCCGCGTGTCATAGGTCAGCCTGTGTGTCACGCTGGAGCGGTCGGTCTTGCCTTCTTCCAGGCGAATCGCCAGAGCCGCCCGCGGGTCGACGTTGGTGATGTCGCGTCGCGAGAACTCGTACCGCCAGTTCTGCTGCCAGAATTCGACGATTTCGTAGCCCGCGCGCAGTGCGCCGCCCGTGCGCTCCTGATCGAACGTCAAGTTCCGCTCGCTGGTCTCGATCCGGAAGAGGTCGATGCCGGCCGCCAGATTGCGGTCGAGGAAGTAGGGCTCGGTGAAACTCAGTTCCAAGCCGGAGCGCTGGCCGGCGACGGTCAGGTTCAAAAGCAGATCCTGGGCGCGACCGAGGAGATTCCGCTCTCGAATTTCTACCTGTGCGATCGGACCCACGTCGGTGGAGAAACCGCCGCCGAAGGTGAGGCTTCCGGTGGCCTGCTCCTCGATCTCAACGTTGATTACGGTCTGGTCAGGCTCCGAGCCCTCAACGCTATCGACGGACACCGAGCCGAAGAAGCCCAGGTTCTGAATGCGTTGACGCGACCTACGGACCTTGGATGCGTTGAATGCGTCTCCCTCCACGAGCCGGAATTCGCGGCGGATGACGCGGTCCTCGGTGCGCACATTGCCTTCGATGTTGATCCGCTCGACAAAAACGCGGGGACCCTCCTGAACCTCGAAGACGATGTCGACTTCTTGCTCCTCGGGGTTGCGCTGCACCCGCGGGCGCACATCCACAAAGGCAAAGCCGCGATCCGCCACGGCTTCCGTCAACCCTTCGACCGTGTCCTCGACCCTCTGCGCGTTATACCAGTCTCCTTCGCTTATCCGCACCTCGTCCCGCAGCGCCTCGGGATCGAGGTCGGGGATCTCCGACACCAGATCGAGTGAGCCGACCCGGTAGCGCTCCCCCTCCTCCAGAATAAAGGTTACGATAAAGGATTCCCGATCAGGCGTTAGTTCCGCCGTCACCGAGTCGACACGGAAATCGGCATAGCCTTCCGTTAGGTAGAAACGCCGCAGCAACTCGCGATCGAACCCGAGACGGTCCGGATCGTAGCTGTCCTGCGCGCCCAAGATGCGCCACCAAGCCGCTTCCGTACTGACGATCTCACCACGAAGGTTGCGGTCCGAATAAGCCCGGTTCCCGATGAAGTTGATCGATTGAATGCGGGTCTTGGGCCCTTCGTCGATTTCGAAGACGAGATCGACACGGTTCTGCTCCAGCACGATGACCTTGGGCTCGATCTGTACACCGAAATGGCCGCTCCGCCGGTAGACTTCGGTCAGTCGGGCAACATCGTTCTGGACCTTCGTCCGGGTAAAGACCACGCGCGGGCGAAGCTCGACTTCACCGCGCAACGACTCGTTGTCGATCTCCGAGTTCCCCTCGAAGGCAATACGATTGATAATCGGGTTTTCGTCGACCTCGACGATCAAACTGTCGTTGACGCGGGAAAGGCGCACATCCGCGAACAGACCCGTATCGAAGAGATTGCGGAGAGTCTCGTTCAATATGGCCGGATCGAAGGGATCACCGGGGTCGACGAGAAGATAAGAGCGCACTGTTGCAGGCTCGATCCTCTGCGTCCCCTCGATGATGATCTCCTCGATCTCACCTCCCGCTATTTGCTCCACCCCCGAGGACTGCGCCTGAAGCGAGCCGCCCATCGGGACGCTCGAAACAGCGATCAACAGTCCACCCGCGAGTGCGGCACGAAGTATTTTGACGCACGAAATCACTCTGCGAAAGCCCCCGACGTTTCGCCTGAAGCGACTTCGGTCGATCCACCCCTAATTGAAAAGATCGAACACCCGAAGCTGCACAAGGTCGTTGAAAGTGACGAAAATCATCAGGGTCAATACCAGAGCCAAGCCGATGCGGAAACCGTATTCTTGCGCTCTCTCTCCCAGAGGCCGTCCACGCACCGCTTCAATCGCGTAGAATACGAGATGACCGCCGTCCAGCATCGGAATCGGGAACAGGTTGATCAATCCAAGGTTAATGGACAGGATGGCCATGAACCAGATCAGGTTCACCACGCCCGCGTCAGCGACGTCGCCAGACATCTGTGCGATCCGAATCGGACCTCCCAATTCGTCGGTGCTGCGGGACCCCGTAATGATCTGCCCGACAGCCTGAAGGGTGGCGCCACTGAGATTTACCGTCTCCCGCATAGCCTGCCAACTCGCCGTCAGCGGACCGTGCCGGCGATACTCCATTTCAGAACGCGAGATCCCGAGTATCCCGATTTCCTGCCGGTTGCCACGCGCGTCCTCGACCTCGGTGCGTTGCGGCGTCGCGGTCAGGGTAACTTCGTCCCCGTCGCGCACCACCGTGACCCGGAGTTCGGCGTCGGGGTTCAGGCGCACGCTGCGTTGCACTTCCTCGAAACGCTCGATCGTGCGGTTGTTCAGGGCGATAATGCGGTCCCCAGGCTGGAAACCTGCCTCTTGCGCTGCGCTCTCCTCCTGCACCTCTCCCACAACCGGCGGCGTGAAGGGCTGCCCGACAATCGCGAAGAGGCCGGCGAGCGCCACGATGGCGAAAAGGAAGTTCGCAAGAGGGCCCGCCGCGACAATCGCTGTACGCTGGGACAGGCTTTTGCTCTGAAAGGCGTAGCTACGCTCTTCCTCACTCAACCCCGACGCGTCGCCTGGACGGCTGGTCGCATCTGCGTCGCCAAACATCTTTACGTAACCGCCGAGCGGGATCAGGCTGAATTTCCAGCGCGTGCCCGCTCGATCGTTGAAGCCGAATATCTCCTTCCCGAAACCAATCGAGAAAACCTCGACCCGCACCTTGTTCCAGCGCGCCACGAGGTAGTGTCCCATCTCGTGGACAAACACCAGAACGGTCAGGACAATGAGGAAGGGAATGATGTATCCGATGATGATTTCCATCGAGCCGAACTACCGCCAATCGCTTGTATGGTAAAGTAATGTGACCGCCATCAACCCGCCAGCCGCGCCACCTCGGCAGTCGCCGAACTGCGAGCTTCGCGATCTACGCGGGTGATATCGTCGAGCGCCGTCACATCTTGCGAACCCAGTCTATCCAGAACGGTCTCCACGATTCCCGGTATCTCGAGGAACGCAACTCGACCGGCCAGAAAGGCTCCAACGGCGATCTCGTTCGCCGCATTCAAGATAGTCGGTGCTGCACCGCCTCTTTGCAAGGCCTCTCGCGCCAAACGCAGCGCGGAAAAACGTTCCGGGTCAGCAGCTTCGAACGTCAAATTGCCGATGGCGGCGAGGTCCAGCGTCTCCACGGGCGTAGGCATCCGCGACGGCCAGGCCAGGGCGCAGGCGATCGGTGTGCGCATGTCGGGCGTGCCGAGTTGCGCCAGCACCGACCCATCACAGTGAGCCACGAGGCTGTGGATGATCGACTGCGGATGCACGAGCACGTCGATTTGCGATTCCGGGAGCCCAAAGAGATGATGCGCCTCGATAAGCTCCAGGCCCTTGTTCATCATCGTCGCCGAGTCGACAGAAACTTTGGCGCCCATGCTCCAGTTCGGATGCGCGACCGCCTGCTCGGGCGTCACCCTGGCAAGCTGCTCCCTGGTGAATTCCCGAAACGGACCGCCGGAGGCGGTCAGGATAATGCGCGAAACCGTCTCCATCCGAAGCGAGTCGAGCACCTGGAAGATTGCGCTGTGTTCCGAGTCCACCGGCAGCACTGTCGTGCCGTGCCGCTCAATCTCCGCCATCATCAGTGCACCGGCGCAGACCAGCGTTTCCTTATTCGCCAGCGCGATCGTGGTTCCGCAGCGGATCGCGGCCAGCGAAGGCTCGAGTCCCGCCGCTCCGACAATCGCCGCGACCACCATGTCGGCCGGCCGCTGCGCCGCCTCCACGATTGCCGCCGGCCCCGCCGCCACTTCGACACCGGTTCCCGCAAGTGCGCGCTTAAGCGCCTCATAGTGCGCCGCGTTGCCGATGACGGCGCAGCGCGCACCGAGCAGCCGTGCCGTCTCGGCAAGCTCCACCACGTTGTCCTGCGCCGTCAGCGCCTCGATCTCGAACGCGCGGGGGTGCCGGCGGATCAGATCGACGGTGCTGCGACCGATGGAGCCGGTTGCACCAAGAATTGTGATCCGGCGTGGGGCGGCGCCCTGCAGGAAGTCTTCGAAATGCTCCAGCGCCGTCGCAGGCGAAGCCCCGGTCTGGCCCATGTTGGTCATCCTCCTTGATGAATCAGCCAGATGACAAGCGCGAGAGCCGGACTTGCCGACAAAAGCCCATCGGCGCGATCCAGTACGCCGCCGTGCCCCGGGATCAGGTTGCTTGCATCCTTCACCCCAACGTAACGCTTTAGCGATGATTCAAGCAAATCACCCGCCTGCGAGATCACCGCCAAAGCGGCACCGAGCACGACAAAGCCCAAAACCGGAACTCCGTCCAATATGTGCTCGGCCTCCGGCAGGAGCCAAGCGGCCAGACCCACCGCGGCGCCCGCACTGATCATACCCCCAATCAAGCCGGACCAGGTCTTCTTCGGGCTGAGCCTCGGCGCGAGTTTCGGCCCGCCAAGGCTGCGGCCGGAGAAGTACGCGCCGATATCCGTCGCCCAAACCGCCGCCAGCAGCACGATGATCGCCGCGAGACCGAACTCCGGAAGCTGGCGCAGCCAGATGAAGCCAAGGCACCCAATCGTCAAGTAGGCGAGGAAGCCACCGAGCAAAACACCTCTGGCCGTCCCGAAGCCGACGGCGAAAGCCAGCGCGGCGGCACCGACCACCGCCAAGCCGGTAGATGGCTGACCAAAGGCGGCGAACGCGAGCGCCAATGCGACGCAAGCCGGTGTCAGCGCTTCCAATACGCGCGAGCGTGGCGGCGCCAACATCCGCGTCGCCTCCCAAGCCATGATGGATCCGGCCACGACGACGAGCGCATCGGCATAGGGCCAGCCCGCGTAAAGCGCCAACAGAACGAGCGGCGCCAACAAGGCCGCGGAAACAACGCGAAGGGCGAGAGGGGACACCGTGCGGCTAACCGGTGCTGGCGCCGTAGCGCCGCTCGCGGCGTTGGTATTCGCCGACGGCATCGCGCAGGTCCTGTGCAGTGAAATCGGGCCAGTACCTGTCGATAAACACCAGTTCGCTGTAAGCCGATTGCCAGAGAAGAAAGTTGCTGATCCGCTTCTCGCCACTGGTACGGATGATCAGATCGGGGTCCGGGATGTCGGGCGCGGCAAGTTCCAGCGCGAAGGTGTCTGGATCGATATCCTCCGGACGAAGGTCTCCCTGCGCCACCCGAGCGGCAAGCCTGCGCGCCGCCGTCGCGATCTCCTGGCGTCCGCCATAATTCAGTGCCACCGTGAAAGTCAGCCCTGTATTGCTCCGCGTGGTCGCCTCGGCATCGCCCACCAGACGGACGATGTCTGGTGCGAGGCGGTCGCGCTCGCCGATCACGCGCAACCGCACGTCGTTCTTGTGCAGCTCCGAGATTTCGCTTCTCAGGTAGCGCCGAAGCAGTCCCATGAGGTCGTCGATCTCGCCGCTCGGCCGCTTCCAATTTTCCGCCGAAAATCCGAAGACCGTGAGATAAGGAATTCCCAGATCCCCGGCACCCTCCACGGCACGGCGAACCGCTTCCGCGCCCTGGCGATGGCCAGCCGTTCGCGGCAGTCCGCGCGCGCGCGCCCAGCGGCCATTGCCGTCCATGATGATGGCGACATGCTGCGGCTGTCGTCTTGTTGAACTCTCGCCGACGCCGTCCCTCATCATCCTAAACCTGCATGATCTCCTGCTCTTTGTGCTCCAGGAGCTCATCGATCTGCTTGATATGCTCGTCGGTCAGCTTCTGCAGCTTATCGGATTCGCGCTTCAACTCATCTTCGGAGATGTCGCCGTCTTTTTGCTGCTTCTTCAGGGCTTCCATACCGTCGCGGCGGACGTTGCGCACGGCGACGCGTCCCTGCTCCGCATATTTTCCGGCGACCTTCGACAGCTCCTGGCGGCGCTCCTCGCTCAACTGCGGAACCGGCACGCGGATCGTCTGGCCCTCGCCTTGCGGATTGAGACCGAGACCGGCGTCGCGAATCGCCTTCTCGACCGCACCGGCAAGCGAGCGGTCCCAAACGTTGACGACCAGCATCCGCGCTTCGGGCACGTTGACGTTGGCGACCTGATTGAGTGGAACTTCAGATCCGTAGGCTTTCACCCGGACCGGCTCAAGCAGGCTGGCATGTGCGCGACCGGTGCGCAAACCTTGGAACTCACGCTTCAGGGCGTCGAGTGCTCCATCCATCCGGCGCTGCAGGCTTTTGAAATCGGTATCTTCCGACACGGCTTAATCCTCATCCTTGACGATGGTGAATCGGCCTTCTCCGCAGACCACTTCCGCGAAGCCGCCGGGCCGGGTGATCGAGAACACCACGATCGGAATATGATTCTCCCGCGCGAGCGAAATGGCGGAATGGTCCATCACACCCAAATCTCGCGATAGAACCTCCATATAGCCCAGTTCGGCATAACGTTCGGCGTCTTGTACTTTGACAGGATCGGCGCTGTAAACGCCATCGACTTTCGTGCCCTTGAGCAGCGCATCGCAGCCCATCTCCGAAGCCCGCAGCGCAGCAGCCGTATCGGTGGTGAAGAACGGGTTACCGGTCCCGGCCGCGAAGATCACCACGCGGCCTTTCTCCATGTGACGCAGCGCGCGTCGCCGTATATACGGCTCGGACACAGCGGCCATGGGAATCGCCGATTGGACCCTTGTCGGCACGCCGGTCCTTTCAATGGCGTTCTGCATGGCGAGCGAATTAATCACCGTGGCCAGCATCCCCATGTAGTCCGCCGTCGCGCGCTCCATCCCGGCCGCCGCTCCGGCCAACCCGCGAAAGATATTGCCGCCGCCAATGACCAGGCATACTTGGGTTCCGAGTTCGTGGACCGCCTTAACGTCTTCCGCGATCCGCGCGAGCGTGGTCGAGCATAGTCCGTACTCGCCTTCACCCATCAGGGCTTCGCCAGAGATCTTCAGTAGAACCCGCTTAAAGCGCGGTTGTCCGGCCATGCAGCCCGCCTGCCTGTCGTCTTGTTAATCATGAACCCGACGGCGCCAGCCTATCCCGGCGGACGCCGTCGGACGTTCCTTCAACCCGGCTTGTCCCGAGTTTACTCCTGGGCTTCGCCGTCGCCTTCGGACTTGGCCTGTTCACCCAACTCGAAGCGAATAAAGCCCTTCAGTTCGACCGAGACCCCAAGCGCCTGACCAAGCCGCGCGACCACGTCCCGAACCCGGCTTTCACCGTCAACCACGAAGATCTGGTCGAGCAGCGCGATCTCCTCGTAGAACTTGCGCAGACGGCCTTCGACCATCTTCTCGATGATGTTCTCGGGCTTGCCGCTGGCGCGTGCCTGCTCGATGAGGACGTTGCGTTCCCGCTCCGCCAAGGCCGGATCGATCTGATCCTGACTCAACGCCTGGGGCCGTGCCGCAGCGACGTGCATGGCGATCTGCTTGCCCAGGCTCTCCAGCTTCTCCAGATCGCCCTCACTTTCGAGCGCGACCAGAACGCCGATCTTGCCAAGGCCAGGCGCTAGCTGGTTGTGCATGTAGGCCGAGACGACGCCCTTCTCAACCGCCAGCGCCGCGCTCCGGCTCAACTTCATGTTCTCACCGATGGTGCCGATGAGTTGCGTGAGTTCCCGCTCGACCGTGCGGCCGGTCTGCGGATAGTCGGCCTGCTTGAGCGCGTCCAGATCGCCGCCCGCCTTCAACGCCAGATCCGTCACCGTGGACACGAAGCTCTGGAACGTCTCGTTCCGAGCCACGAAATCGGTTTCGGAGTTCACCTCGGCAACGGCGCCCCGTCCGCCTTCGGTCTTGATGCCGATGAGGCCTTCGGCAGCCGTACGACCCGCCTTCTTCTCGGCCTGGGAGAGGCCCTTCTTCCGCAACCAGTCGACCGCCTGCTCGATGTCGCCGCCAGTGTCCGACAGCGCCTTTTTGCAGTCCATCATGCCCGCGCCGGTGCGCTCGCGCAGGTCTTTCACCAACGCCGCGGTGATTTCCGCCATGGCTTGCCTCTTTCCTTCCAAAAGTCTTGCCGAGCGGCCGGGGCTTTTTCAGCCGATGGACCGCTCGGCCGCTAACAGGTTATTGCGTGCCCGCTGTGGTTTCCGACTTCGCGTCAGCCGCAGCCTCGCCTTCGGCGCGATCCAGGGACGCCTCGCTCACGAGTTCGGCTGCGTCCTCGGTCGCTCCGACATCGGCGCCGCTTGCCGTAAGCTCCGCCTGAATCCCGGTCAGGACCGCATCGGCGACCAGTTCGCAATACAGCGAGATCGCGCGAAGCGCGTCGTCGTTGCCTGGGATCGGATAGGTGATCCCCTTCGGGCTGGAGTTGGAATCGAGCACCGCCGCCACCGGAATGCCGAGCTTCTGCGCCTCTGCGACGGCCAGATGCTCCTTGTTGGTGTCGATGATGAAGATAATGTCGGGCAAGCCTCCCATGTCCTTGATACCGCCCAGCGCGCGGTCGAGCTTGTCGCGCTCACGGGTCAGGTTCAGGGTTTCCTTCTTGGTCAGCCCCTTGCCGCCTTCTTCCAGAATCCCTTCAAGCTCACGCAGGCGCTTGATCGAGTGGCTGATCGTCTTCCAGTTCGTCAACATGCCGCCGAGCCAGCGGTGGTTGACGTAGTACTGGCCGCAGCGCTTGGCCGACTCCGCGATGTAGTCGGAGGCTTGGCGCTTGGTGCCGACGAGCAGCACGCGGCCCCCGTTGGCGACCACTGCGCGCGTCGCGTCGAGCGCGCGCGAAAGCAGCGGAACGGTCTGCTGCAGGTCGAGGATATGCACGCCGTTGCGCTCTCCATAAATGAAGGGCGCCATCTGGGGATTCCAGCGGCGAGTGGTGTGGCCAAAGTGGACGCCAGCTTCCAGAAGCTGGCGCATCGTAAAGGTCGGGAGCGCCATGATATTTGGTCCTTATCTCCGGTTCACGTCCTCCACGGGCTTCATAGGTCTGTTGCCAGACACCGGATAAGCCTGCGGGAGGTTTTCCCGCCGGCCGGAACGCCCGCGTGTGGATTTTCAAGTCGCCTGTGTGATAACGGCCTCGCCCTCGGATTGCAAGGTCAAACGCAACTCCAGTAGGCCTTCTCCTAAGGCTTACACGTCCTGCAGCTCAATGCCGGGCAGCGCTTTGAGCGCCTGACGCGTCCCCGGCGTGAGGCGAAACCCGCCAGGCAGTTCCATCTCCACCTCTTCGCCCGCATCCAGCGCAAGCACCAGCGAGACCTTCCCGCGCCCCTTCCCTTCCCGCGCGAGGATGCTCTTCAGTTGCTCCACCGGCTTGGGATCGTCGATAAAGACCCGCAGGCCAGCCGCCGCATGGGCCACGGCCTGATCGAGGTCTTCGATGTCCACAGCGGAAAGGCGCATGTCCTCGTTATCGAGGCGCGCGTCGACCGTGAGCATCACCGGCTGCCCTGCCACCAGCAGGTCGCGGCATTTGGCCAGCGTTTCCGCGAACACCACGATCTCCTGTACGCCGGTCGCGTCGGAAACTTGCACGAAGGCATACTTGTTGCCGCTTTGCTTGGCGCGGCGCTCCTGCTTGCCGACGATCAATCCCGCCACCTTTTTCCGTCCGGACTCGACCCGGAGCAAGGCCGGTAAGCCGGCAAAGGAGACGACGCGCAGCCGCTTCAGGCTCTGTGCGTAAGCGTCCAGCGGATGGGCGGAAAGGTAGAAGCCGACGGCATCGAACTCATAGCGCAGCCGGTCCATACTCGGCCAATCGTCGACCGGCGGCAGCGGGATGCGGGGAGGCTCCGCCGCGCCGCCGCCGAAGAGGTTCGACTGATTGCTCTGCCGCTCGTTCGCCGCGACCGCCGCATGGCGCACCAGAAGGTCGGCGGCCTTGTGAACCTGTTGCCGGTTCGCGGTGAGGCTGTCGAAAGCTCCGGCGCAGGCGAGCATTTCCAGCGCCCGCTTGTTCACCAGCTTGCTGTCCAGGCGCATCGCAAAGTCGGAAAGGTCGCGGAAACTGCCGCCCTCTTCCCGCGCCTTCACCAGCCCCTGCATTGCCTGATGCCCGACATTTTTCAACGCCGCCAGCGCATAGCGGATACCGTACTGCCCCGCCTCCATCGGCTCGACGCCGAAGTCCGCGCGCGACCGGTTGATGTCGGGCGGGAGGAGGGGCACGCCCTGCCGGTCCAACTCCTGGCGGAATATGTTGAGCTTGTCGGTGTTGCCCATGTCGAAGGTCATGATCGCGGCCATGAACTCGACCGGAAAGTTCGCCTTAAGGTAGGCCGTCTGATAAGCGACCAGCGCGTAGGCGGCGGCGTGGCTCTTGTTGAAGCCGTAGCCCGCGAACTTCGCGATCTGGTCGAAGATGCGCGAAGCCTGGTTCTTGTCGACGTTGCGGGCCGTCGCGCCGTCGATGAAGATCTGACGCTGCTGGTCCATCTCGGACTGGATTTTCTTGCCCATCGCCCGGCGCAGCAAGTCGGCGGCTCCAAGCGAGTAGCCCGCAAGCTCCTGCGCCGCCTGCATCACCTGCTCCTGATAGATCATGATGCCGAAGGTTTCGCGCAGAACGCCTTCCAGCACCGGGTGCAGGTAGTCCACGGTTTCCTTGCCGTGCTTGCGGGAGATATAGGAGGGGATGTTATCCATCGGCCCAGGGCGGTAGAGCGCCACCACCGCGATGATGTCCTCGAATCGGTCGGGCTTGAGGCGGCGCAGCACGTCCCGCATCCCCGACGATTCCAACTGGAACACGCCGATGGTATCGCCTCGGCTCAAAAGCTCGTAAGTCCCCGGATCGTCCAGCGGAATCTGTTCGAGGTCGACTGGAATGCCCCGCTCGGCCAGCAGCTCGCAGGCACGCGCCAGCACCGTCAGCGTCTTCAGTCCCAGGAAGTCGAACTTGACCAGCCCGGCCTTCTCGACGTCCTTCATGTTGAACTGCGTGACGGGCATCTCCGAGCGTGGATCGCGGTAGAGCGGAACCAGTTCGTCCAACCTGCGGTCGCCGATCACCACACCGGCGGCGTGGGTGGACGCGTGGCGGTAGAGGCCTTCGAGCTTCAACGCGATGTCGATCAGGCGGGCCACCGTCTCGTCGCTGTCGCGCTGCTCGCGAAGCTGCGTCTCTTGAGCGATGGCCTCGGCTAGAGTGACCGGGTTCGCCGGGTTGTTCGGAACCAGCTTGCAGATGCGGTCCACCTGCGGATAGGGCATCTGCAGCACCCGGCCCACGTCGCGCAGCACGGCGCGGGCTTGCAGCTTTCCGAAGGTGATGATCTGGGCGACGCGGTCGTGGCCGTACTTCTTCTGGACGTAGGTGATCACCTCGTCGCGGCGGTCCTGGCAAAAGTCCACGTCGAAGTCGGGCATGGACACGCGTTCCGGGTTCAGGAAGCGCTCGAACAGCAGGTTCCACCGCAAGGGGTCGAGATCGGTGATCAGCAACGCCCAGGCCACCACCGAGCCGGCACCGGAGCCACGCCCCGGGCCTACCGGAATCCCTTCGTTCTTTGCCCACTGAATGAAGTCGGCGACGATCAGGAAATAGCCGGGAAAGCCCATGTTCTCGATGACGCCCAGCTCGTGCTCCAGCCGGTGCCAATACGCCTGCGCAGCCCCTTCGCGGGCGGCCTCATCCATCTCCTCGGTAAAAACCTGAGATTCCAGTCGCTTGCGAAGCCCCGCCTCTGACTGCGCGTGCAGCTCTTCGGCCTCGCTGCGGCCCCCGGCAGTGTCATAGGCCGGAAGGATCGGGTCGATCTGCGCCGGGAAATAGGCGCAACGCTGCGCCACCACCAGCGTGTTGTCCACCGCCTCGGGCAGGTCGGCGAAGAGGCTGCGCATCTCCTGCGCGGATTTGAAGTAATACTCGGGCGTCAGGCGGCGGCGGTCGTCCTGGCTGACATAGGTGCCCTCCGCGATGCAGAGCAGCGCGTCGTGCGCGTCGTACATCTCGCGGTCGGCGAAGAAGGCTTCGTTGGTGGCGACCAGCGGAATGTCGTGGTCGTAGGCGAACTGGACCAGCCGGTCCTCCGTCGCCTCTTCCACCGCGAGCCCGTGGCGCTGCACCTCGACGTAAAGCCTCCCGGAGAACGCGGTTTTCAGGCGTCCGAGAGCTTCCTCCGCCAGCGCGTCCTTTTGCTCCGCAAGCAGCCGCCCAACCGGCCCGGCCGGTCCGCCGGTGAGGCAAAGCAGCCCCTCCGAATGCGCCTCCAGCTTGCTCCAGCCGATATGCGGCGCTTCCCCGGTCGGCGTTTCGAGGAAGGCGTCGCTCGCCAGCTTCATGAGGTTGGCGTAGCCCGTGGCATCCTGCACCAGCAACACAAGCTGATCCGGCGCGGCCGCGGCTTGGCCCTTTGCCGCAGCGTCGCTCGCCTCCGGCCGTGCAATGGAGAGTTGGCAGCCGACAATGGGCTGCACCCCGGCTTTCATGGCCGTCTGCGCAAACTCCAGCACGCCGAAAAGGTTGTTCGTGTCGGTGACGGCCACCGCGGGCATGCGGTGCTTCTTGGCTAGATCGACCAGCGCCTTGACCTTCAACGCCCCTTCCGAGAGCGAATAGGCTGAATGGACGCGCAGATGGATGAAGTCGGCGTGGGTCATGACGATAGTTTGGCCTCGGCGATTGGAGTCCGGCAACTGCTATAATCGGAGCGGCAGCCCCGGCTGCTTCAAACCGGAACGACCCGCCCTTCATCCAGCGTCAAGGTTCGATCCATCTTGTTCGCCAGATCGAAGTTATGGGTCGCCACGAGCGCCGCCAGCCCTTCCCCTTTCACCAAGCCGCGCAGATGGTCGAAGACGTGCTCGGCGGTGTGCGGATCGAGGTTGCCGGTCGGCTCGTCGGCCAGCAGCAGGGCCGGGCGGTTCGCCAAGGCGCGTGCGATGGCGACGCGCTGTTGTTCCCCGCCGGAAAGGCGCGCGGGGCGATGATCCAACCGCTCCGACAACCCCACGGTCTCGAGAAGATAGGCCGCGCGTTCGCGTGCTTCAGCGCGGGAACGCCCGTCGATCATTTGCGGCAGCACGACATTCTCGAGCGCCGAGAACTCGGGCAAAAGATGATGGTGCTGATAAACAAAGCCGACATTCTGCCTGCGCACGCGCGTCCGCTCGCCGTCGTTCATGCCGCCGCAGTCCTGCCCGAGGATACGGATGCTCCCGCCGTCGCCGTGCTCCAACAAGCCCGCGATGTGCAGCAGTGTCGACTTGCCCGACCCCGAAGGCCCGACCAGCGCGACAAGTTCTCCGGCTTCGACCTCCAGGCTTGCCCCCGCCAGAACGTCGAGCCGCCGCTCCCCCTGGTGAAAGATCTTGCGGACTTCGGAAAGACTAAGACTTGCCGCGCCCTTACTCATAGCGAAGCGCCTCGACCGGGTCCAGCCGGGCCGCCCGCCACGAGGGATAGAGCGTTGCCAGCAGTGACAGCCCGAGGGCCATTGCGACGACCGTGACCACCTCTCCCGGATCGACCTCCGCCGGAAGCCGTGACAGGAAATAGATCTCCGCCGCGAAGAGTTCGGTGCCTGTCAGTGCCTCCAGCCAACTCCGAATCGTCTCGATATTCATCGAAAACGCCAGCCCCAGGACGAAGCCTGCGAACGTGCCGACCACTCCGATGCTCGCCCCGCTGATCAGGAAGATGCGCATGATCATGCCGCGCGTCGCGCCCATCGTGCGCAGAATTGCGATATCCGGCCCCTTGTCCTTCACCAGCATGATCTGACCGGAAATGATATTGAAAGCCGCCACCAGGATGATCAGCGTGAGGATGAGGAACATCACGTTGCGTTCGACCTGGATCGCGTTGAAGAAGCTGGCGTTCGCCTGCTGCCAATCCACGGAACGGAAGCCCGGGCCCAGTTCTTGCGCAACCGCCCGGCGAACCTCGCTCACACGATCGGGGTCCGAGACAAAGAGTTCGATCGCGTTCGCGCCCTCGCCGGTTCGGAAGAACTGCTGCGCCGCGTCCATTGGCAGATAGACGAAGCTGCTGTCGTACTCATACATCCCGACTTCGAAAAGTCCGGCGATGGAGTAGCTCTTCATGCGCGGGACGGTTCCCATCGCCGTGGTTTCACCGCGCGGACTCACGAGGGTGATGCGGCCTTCGTTCATCAGCCCCATGTTCTGGGCCAGACGGCTGCCCACCAGCGCGCGCTGATTCTCCATGTCCTGGATATTGCCCCGGACGATATTCCCCGCGATCAGCTCGCGGGACTGCAGATCTTCCAGCCGCATCCCGCGAATCATCGCACCGGACGCCTCGCCGTTGTGCGTGATCATCACCTGCCCCTGCACCTGGGGATAGGCGGCGACCACGAGATCGAGCGCCCTCAGCCGCTCGGTCAGCGATTCGTAATCCTCGATGGGCCCGCTGTTGGAGTAGACCGTCATATGACCGTTCACGCCGAGGATGCGGTCCATCAATTCGGTGCGAAAGCCGTTCATCACCGCCATGACGATGATCAGCGTCGCCACGCCCAGCGCGATTCCCAACAGGGAGAACCCGGCGATGACGGAAATGAACCCTTCCTGGCGGCGAGCACGGAGGTAACGGAAAGCGACGGTCCGCTCAAAGGCGTTGAAAATCATGACGGGTTTTGCGGCCTCCTCATGCCGCGAGTTTGGACAGGGCCGAGTCGGGGGAAAGTTCCTCGCGCACGCCGTCAGCCCGGCGCTTCAATTCGACGGTGCCGGACTTCAAACCACGCGGCCCAACCACGATTTGCCATGGCAGGCCGATCAGGTCCATCCGCGCGAACTTTGCGCCCGCGCTTTCTTCCGTATCGTCGTAAAGCACGGAGACGCCAGCCTCTTGAAGCTTTCTGTACAGCTCGTCGCACGCTCCGGCGCAGGCGGAATCGCTGGTCTTCAGGTTGATCAGGCCGACCTTGAAGGGGGCGACGCTCTCCGGCCAGATGATCCCGGCATCGTCGTGCGACGCTTCGATGATGCCGCCGACCAGGCGCGAAACGCCGACACCGTAGCTGCCCATGTGAACCGGCACGCTCTCCCCGTCCTGGGTCGACACGTACGCGCCCAGCGGCTCGGAATACTTGGTTCCGAAGTAGAAGATGTGCCCGACCTCGATCCCACGCCGGCGCACCTGCTTGTCCTCAGGCACCTCGCGTTCGAAAACCTCGGCCTCGTGCATATCCTCGGTGCGGGCATACACCTTGGTCCAGGAGTCGACGATCGGCTGCAGATCGTCGTTCTCGTAGTCGACGCCGCTGCCTAGAATGTCGAACTCGATCAGGTCGCGATGGCAAAAGATCTCGGTCTCGCCGGTGTCGGCCAGGATGATGAACTCGTGGCTGAGGTTGCCGCCGATGGGCCCGGTCTCCGCCTCCATGGGAATCGCCTTGAGCCCCATCCGCGCGAAGGTCCGAAGGTAGGCTACGAACATCTTGTTGTAGGCCCGGATCGCACCCGCTTGGTCGAGGTCGAAGGAGTAGTTGTCCTTCATTAGGAACTCGCGCCCGCGCATCACGCCGAAGCGTGGCCGCACCTCGTCGCGGAACTTCCACTGAATGTGATAGAGCATCCGCGGCACGTCCCGGTAGCTGCGGGCGCCGTTGCGGAAGATGTCGGTGATCAACTCCTCGTTCGTCGGGCCGTACAGCATCTCCCGGTCGTGCCGGTCGCGAATGCGGAGCATCTCCTTGCCGTAGTCCTCGTACCGCCCGGACTGCCGCCACAGGTCGGACGACTGGATCGTGGGCATGAGCACTTCTTGAGCGCCCGCGCGGTCCTGCTCTTCGCGCACGATCTGCTCGATGTTCTTGAGCACCTTGTGGCCCATCGGCAGCCAGGAATAGATCCCGGCGCTGGCCTGCCGGACCATCCCCGCGCGCAGCATCAGCCGGTGCGAGACAACCTGCGCCTCGGCAGGGGTTTCCTTCAAGGTGGGGAGGAAATAACGCGTCAGCCGCATGATGTTTCTTGTTCCGCGTGCAGATTGCCAGAAAACGGCCATCGCCGACCGCAAGCGGCGCGACTGTATGGGAAGCCCGCCCCCTTGTCCATGGCGCTCCGTTCAGCGCGCCAGATACTCCCGGCACCGCGCCGCCAGATGTGCCTGGGCCGGGGCCGTGATCGGCCGGCCGTTGAAGGTGGCATACCCGTCATCGAGGTCGATCTCCACCAGGCCCACCGCCACCTCGCCCCGATAGCGCCGGTCGGCGGGACGCCCGGAGCGGTCGAAGAGATCCACTTCGATGGGAATGACAACCGTCTGTGGCAATTCGATGGCGTGACCGCCGTAAAGGTCGGCGGGCGCGACCGCATTGCCGTGGACATCGACGCCCGGCCGGTAAGCCACGTCATCGTCGGGCTCGTGCTTGACAAGCTCGATACAGTCGGCCTTTTTAATCCGCACTGTCAGGGGGTCTTCCAGCGAGAGTTGTTGCGATCCTGCCGCTTCGGCGCCGGGGAGAGCGGACACCGCCGCGAAAGTCAGCGCCAGCAAGAGCGAATGCGCGCGGAGACGTGCGGCCTGCAAGGGCACGGCTTTGGACAGGAACTTTGTGACGTGCATCATCGTCGTCCACACTCCGTCGGCGGCGTTAAGAAAAAGATAAGGTCGAAGACCGGAAGGACCAGGGGGAGGTCCCGCCACCGGCGTCAACCCGACCGCGCCAAGGCGCCACGGGCGATGACCGGACCGTACACGAGCCTGCACCAATGGGGATGGCCGCATGCTGGAGCGCTATTTCGAACTCGCCAAGCACGGAACTTCCGTGCGGCAGGAGGTTCTCGCGGGGGCGACGACCTTCCTCACGATGGCCTATATCATTGTGGTCAACCCGGCGATCCTGTCCGACACCGGGATGGACTTCGGCGCGGTTTTCGTCGCCACATGCCTCGCGGCTGCCTTCGGCACGCTGATCATGGGGATCGGGGCGAACTATCCCTTCGCTCTGGCCCCCGGGATGGGCCTCAACGCCTACTTTGCCTACGCCGTGGTCGGCGGGCTCGGCATTTCCTGGCAGGTGGCGCTTGGCGCGGTTTTCATATCGGGCGTGCTGTTCCTGATTATTTCGGTTCTGCCGCTGCGCGAATGGATCGTCAACGCCATACCCACCAGTCTGAAGCTGGCGATTTCCGCCGGTATCGGCTTTTTCCTCGCGATCATCGCGCTCCAGAACGCGGGCGTCGTGGTCGCGCATCCGGCGACGATGGTGACGCTGGGGAACCTCACGACTCCGGATACCGTCCTGGCGGGAGTGGGTTTCGTCCTGATGATCGCGCTGGATTACCGGCGCGTGCCCGGCGCGGTCCTCATCGGCATCCTGAGTATTGCGGTCGTCGGAATCCTCCTTGGGATTTCGGAATTCCAGGGCGTGGCCTCCATGCCGCCGAGCATGTTGCCGACCTTGCTTCAAATGGATATTGCCGGGGCGCTCCAGGTCGGCCTGATCACCATCATCTTCGCGTTCCTGTTCGTCGATCTCTTCGATTCCTCCGGCACGCTGGTGGGTCTGGGACACCGCGCCGGATTCCTCGACAAGCAGGGCCGCATGCCGCGTCTGAAGAACGCTCTCTTGGCGGACTCCAGTGCAACCGTCGCCGGGTCGATGCTCGGCACCTCCACGACGACGACCTATATCGAAAGCGCGTCCGGCATCAAGGCGGGAGGACGAACCGGGCTGACCGCGGTGACCGTGGCAGGGCTTTTCTTGCTGGCGCTCTTCCTATCGCCGCTCGCGCAGTCGATCCCGGCCTACGCCACTGCCCCGGCCTTGCTCTTCGTCGCCTGTTTGATGGCGCGCGGTCTGGCAGAGGTCGATTGGGAGGACCCGACGGAGTATGCGCCCGCCGTGGTCACGGCCATCGGCATGCCGCTGACCTACTCCATCGCCGACGGCATCGGCTTGGGTTTCATCACTTATGCGCTTACGAAGATTCTCAGCGGCAAGTTGCAGCAGGCGTCGCCCGCAGTCCTATTGATCGCGGCGCTCTTCGTCCTGCGTTTCATTCTGTTGGAGATCGGATGAACCCAATGACCGGAAATGTTGAATATTGACGTTGGATAGATCGAATCTTTCCTGCTAGTATCCGCGCCACGCGGCCAACAACGACCAGACACGGCGCAGCCCAAGTCTGGGGAGGAAACGCCTGAAAAAAATGTTCCCGCAAGGGGACGATAAAAAAAGATAGCCGCGCGACGACGGGCTCCTTCCCTGGAAGGAGCCCGTCGTGTTTTCAGGGGAGGCGATCAGCCGCCGGAAATCGCACCACGAAAGGTGATCAGATCCGAGGTGATGAGGAAATAGCAGCCGACCCACACGACCGCCGATATCGCCGTCGTCGCCAATGCCTTGCGAAC
This sequence comes from Rhodovibrio sp., assembly GCA_007127165.1. Taxonomy (GTDB): domain Bacteria; phylum Pseudomonadota; class Alphaproteobacteria; order Kiloniellales; family Rhodovibrionaceae; genus SKZV01. The sequence goes on from SKZV01000007.1 coordinate 19,723, forward strand.
CATCATCGGGTTGGCGGGCGCGCTATCCGCGTGGCCCGTTTCCGGCTCGGCGGGCGGATGCGCCCTCCAGGGCAGCACCGTGAAAAGCACCAGCCACCAGATCAACAGATAGAGCATTCCGCCGGTAAACCACGTCATGTACTGCTCTTACGCCTCTTCCAGTTCGACAAGCGTTCCGTTGAAGTCCTTAGGATGCAGGAACAGGACGGGCTTACCGTGTGCTCCCGTCTTCGGCTTGCCGTCGCCCAGGACGCGCGCGCCCTGCGCCTTGAGGCGTTCGGCCGCCGCGTCGATATCCGGCACCTCGTAGCAGACGTGGTGAATGCCGCCCGCGGGGCTTTTGTCCAGGAAGTTCTGGATCGGCGAGCCGCTGCCGAGCGGTTCCAACAATTCGACCTTGGTGTTCTCCAACTCGACGAAGACGACGGTAACCCCATGGTCCGGCTGCTCCACCGGGTCCGATACCTGGGCACCGAGCCCCTCGCGGTAGAGTTTGCTCGCCGCCGCCAAGTCCGGCACGGCAATCGCGACGTGATTCAAACGACCGATCATGGCGCTGTCCTGCTCCGTAATGTCCTACGATCCGCCTTATAGCGCATCAAGGCGTCCGGCCATAGGTGCGGCGGCGTGCGACTTAATGCAGCGGCCAGAATACCGGAATGGCAAAGGTCGCAACAATCCACAAAAGGATGTTCAACGGCAGGCCGATCTTTAGGAAATCGCCGAACCGATAGCCACCGGCACTGTAAACCAGGGTATTCGTCTGATACCCGATTGGCGTGGCGAAGCTGGCGCTGGCTGCGAACATAACGGCCACGACAAAGGGTCTTGGGTCCGCGCCAAGCTCATAGGCAAGGCCGATGGCAACTGGTGTCAGCAGAATGGCCGCCGCATTGTTGCTGATGATCTCCGTGAGGGCCGAGGTGATGAAATAAACCGCCGAGAGCACGGCTACGGGCCCAAGATCCGAAACCGTCGAGGCGATGAAGCCAACCAATAGCGTTGCCGTGCCGGTTTCCTGCATGGCGGTGCCGAGGGCCAGCATTCCGAAGATCAGCATCAGAATGCGCCAGTGAATGGCCTCGTAAGCTTCTTTCGAATCGAGACAGCCCAGCGCCACGACCGCCACGGCGGCCATCATCGCCAGAGGAGCGATGGGCATCACGCCAAGCTGCGCGAGAACCATCATGACGGCAATCGCCCCCAGCGCGATGGGTGCCTTGTTGCGCCGGAACGCGCGCTCCGTCGGTTCGGTGAGGTTCACCAGATCCTGCCGGTCGAACAGCCGCCGCACCCCGTCGGGCGGCCCCTCCAGCAAGAGCGTATCGCCGAGGTTCAGGCGCACCTGCTCGAAGTCCTTGCGCATCCCCTCGTCCTGCCGGTGGACCGCGAGGACATAAACGCCGAAGAGCTTGCGCAGGCGCAGATCGCCGACGCGCATTCCGGCGAAGCGGGAGTTCGGCCCGACCAGCCCCTCCATCACGACGGTGGGTTGACTGCCGATGGGCTCGATGGCGTGCGCGCGCTCGGGATCGAAGGTTAGGCCGTCGACATTGCGCAGACTGATAACGTCGGCGACATTACTGCGTATGACGATACGGTCGCCCGCTTCGAGGTCCAGCGTATCCAGTTCCCGCCGCAGCGACACATCGTGACGGATCACGTCGACGATCTCGAAGTTGTTGCGCGGGGACAGCCCCGCCCATTTCAGGGTTCGGCCGACCAGAGGCGAATCATGCGGCACCAGCACTTCGGTGAGAAAACGGCGGCCAGCGCGGTTGGGGAGAATCTCTTGCAGCGACGTGCGCTCCGGCAGCAGCCACTTGCCGCAGATCATCAGATAGGTCACGCCAACCCCGCCCATGACCAGCCCTAGCGGCATGATCTCGAACATCGTAAAGGGGGCGAGACCGGCGTCCTGCGCCACACCGTCCACCAGCAAGTTCGACGACGTTCCGATCAGCGTCAGCGTTCCACCGAAGATGCTGGCGTAGGACAGAGGAATCAGCAGCTTCGACGACGCTACACCCTGCGACTGCGCCAGCGCGATCACGACCGGGATCAAAATTACCACCACCGGCGTGTTGTTCACGAAGGCCGAAATTACGATTACGACCAGCAGTAGCGTCAGGGTTTGAAGCGCCGGGTTGCCCTTCATCCGGCCTACGATCCCGCCCAGGCGGTCGATTACCCCGGTTCGCTCCAGAGCCGCCGACAGGACGAACATGCAGGCGACGGCGATCGGCGCGCTGTTCGAGAAGACACCGAAGATCTCGTCCGGACCCAGAATGCCGACGCCGAGAAGCACCGCCATCGCCACCAGCGCCACTACATCGACAGGCGGGCGCTCTCGGACAAAGCCTATGAAGACCGCGACCAGCAGCGCAAGCGTGATCGCGATCTCGACCCCCGGAAGGGCATCAAGCGGCAGCATCGGATTCTATCCGGCCATACTTGGCGAACCCGTCCGCTGGGTCACCCGAGCCTCACCAAATGCACCTCGGTCATCGGCTTGCGCCCGGTGAACCGGTGGAGCGTGCGCCGGACGGCGAGCCGGGCCGTCTCACGCACGATCGCGTCGTTCCGGCGGTCGCGCAACTTCAGTTTATCCACCGAGGCCGTCACGCTGTCGAGGACGCGTTCGGCGATCTCCTCGCCGAAATCGTCTTCGGTGAGCAGGCCGTGGACGGTCAGCAACGGGTCGCCCTCGAATCGCCCGTCCCCGTCGAGCACCAGCGTCAAGACGGCCGCGCCCTGAAAGGCCAGTTTTCTGCGTTCGCGCACCGGACCATGCTCTACCGGCACCAGCGTCTCCCCGTCGAGCGCCAGGCGGCCGACCGGCACCTCGGCGATGACCGTCGCGCCATTCGGGGCGAGACGGATGCACTGACCGTCCCTGGGCACGAGCGTCTGCGGCACCTGGCACCGCTCCGCCAGCCGGGCATGCGCCATCAGGTGCCGAGGTTCCCCGTGCATCGGAATGGCGATGCGCGGGCGCACCCACTGATAAAGCTGCTCCAACTCCTGCTGGCAGGCGTGGCCCGAAACGTGGACGAAGTGATCGCCCTCGGTCAGGACATCGACGCCTAGCTGCATCAACTGGTTTTGAACCGCATGGATCGGCTTCTCGTTGCCGGGAATGACGCGCGACGAGAAGATCACCGCGTCATCCCGCTCAAGCTCGATCTGCGGATGCTCGTTTCGGGATATCCTGGCGAGGGCCGAGCGGGCTTCCCCCTGGCTGCCCGTGACGAGATAGACCACCTTATCGCGCGGCAGTTTCGCCGCCTCTTCCTCGCTCACCACCGGTGGAAGGTCGTGCAGATAACCGGTTTCGCGGGCTGCTTGCACGATATTGTGCATGGAGCGGCCGACGAGGGCGCACTTGCGGCCATGCGCCTTCGCCACCTCGACGACGCTCTTCACCCGCGCGACATTGGTGGCAAAGCAGGTGACGGCCACACGGTTGTTCAGCGTGCCCATCAACTCCATCAGGCTGTTGCGCACGTCCAGTTCAGAGCCGCTGTGCCCCGGCACCATCGCATTCGTCGAATCGCCCACCAGCGCCAGGACCTGCTCGTCGCCGAGCCGCGCCATGCGCTCCTGATCGAACTGCGCCCCGATCAGGGGGTGGTGATCCAGCTTCCAGTCGCCGGAATGCACGACTGTTCCGGCGGAGGTGCGGATCAAAAGGGCATTGGCTTCCGGCACCGAGTGGGTGACCGTAATGAACTCCAGGTCGAACGGGGCCACTGTGAACTGCGAGCCGACCGGCAACTCCACCAGCGGCACGTCCGCCAGCATGTCGAACTCCAACAGCTTGCGCCGCAGCACCGCGCACGCAAAGGGCGTCGCATAAATCGGACAACCGAGCCGCGGCCAAAGGTAGGGCACCGCGCCGAGGTGGTCTTCGTGTGCATGTGTGATCACCAGCCCCTGCAGGCGATTCTTCTGAGCGGCGATGAAGCTGACGTCGGGCATGATCAGGTCCACACCCGGATGACGGTCGTCGGCGAAAGTCAGGCCAAAGTCCACCATCAGCCACGCGTCCGCATGACCGTAAAGATAGACATTCATCCCCACTTCGCCGGTTCCGCCCAAGGGCAGGAACAGCAACTCGTCGGGTCCCGCCACTGGTTGGTTCAAGTCTTACTCCCCTTTACCTGCGTGCTTCGTGTTGACTTCGTAGATCCGCAGCAGTCCACGCAGGGTCAGGTCCGGATCGACATGATGGATAGCTCTTGTTTCGGCATCAAATAGTGGGGCGAGCCCGCCAGTCGCCACGACTGTCAAGGCCTTGCCGTATTCGCCGTCGATGCGCACGATGATGCCCTCGATGAGGCCGATGTAGCCCCAAAATACCCCCGACTGCATCGCGGGAACCGTCGCTTTTCCGATGACCCGCGACGGTTTCTCGACCGCGACTCGTGGCAGCTTCGCGGCGGCCATGTAGAGCGCCTCCATAGACGAGTGAATACCGGGCGCGATCACGCCGCCCTCGTAGGCACCGTCTCCTCCGATCACATCGAATGTCGTGGCGGTCCCGAAGTCTACGACCGCGGTCGGCCCGCCGTAGCGCTCGAACGCCGCCAGGGCATTCACAAGGCGGTCCGCCCCTACCTGTTCCGGCCGGTCGATACGCACAGGAACGCCGAGATGCACGCCTGGGTGACCCACCGTCACCGGTGCGCCGCCAAAGTACTCACGGCACAACCGCTGAAGACTGTAGTCCGACGCCGGAACGACATTCGCCATGACAGAAGCGGTGACGTCTCGCGGGCTCAGCCCCCGAAGCGCCATCAACTGCGTAAGCCATACCGCGTATTCGTCGGCGGTGCGCCGCGAATCGGTCGACGCCCGCCATTCTCCACGCCAGGCCTCGCCATCGTGGATGGCAAACACACAGTTGGTGTTGCCCGAATCGATCACCAGCAGCATCGGCCTCACTCCGCGAAAAACACGTCACCGGCGTATATGCGCCGAAGGTCCCCGCCATCCTCACGGTCAAGGCAGAGCGCGCCCGCCTCATCCAGGTCGCGGAAGACGCCGTGCAGCGTCTCGTTCGGCAAACGGACCTCGATTCGCTCGCCACGGCCTTTCGCGCGATGCAGCCAGTTTGCCCGAACCGGAGAGAACCCCTCGTCGAGCCAGCGGTTCGTCCATTTGAGGAAATGCCGCGAAAACGCCTCCAGGACCGCGACCTCATCGACATCCGAAGCGGCACCTTCGGCCCGTAGGCTAGTCGCTGGGTAGCGGGCGTCTTCAGGATAATGCCGAACGTTTACGCCCATACCCAGCAGCAGCGCCTGCATGCTCCCATCAGAACTCAGAACGGTCTCCAGAAGAAACCCGGCGATCTTGCAGTCATTGACAAGGATATCGTTCGGCCACTTTACCTGCGCCTCCACCATCGGCGGCATCACCGTGCCGATGGCGTCGCAAAGTGCGATAGCGGCCACGAAGCCCAGTTGAACCGCCTCGCTTAACGGGCATTCGGGGCGCAAGATCAGGCTCAGGTAGAGATTGCCGCGCGGCGAGTTCCAGTCCCGCCCCAGGCGCCCACGCCCTCCCGTCTGTTCCCGCGCCCATACGAGCGTCCCATCCTCGGCGTCAGCGTCCGCCACCAGACGCCGCGCCTCGTCGTTCGTGCTGCCGACGCACTCGAGAGCGACAAGACGAAAAGCCGGAGGCAATGATGGACGGCGCGGCGAATCGCCCGGATCCTGATACCCCTCATTCATCCGCCGCTCTCCGTTCTCAACCCGCCAGCAAAGCGGCGGCCGCGATTTCCGCGCCTTCGAGGATCGGCGAAGGGAACACGAAGAACAACAGAATGAGCGCGCCCGCCACGCCCATGACCAAGTTCATCTCCCGTCCGAAGGGCCGGTCGAAGGCTTCAACCGGCTCGTCGAAGTACATCAGTTTTATGATGCGTAGGTAATAGAAAGCGCCAACAACGCTGGTCAACACACCAATGACGGCAAGCACGTACAGTTCCGCCTCAATGGCCGCCAGGAACACGTACAACTTGCCGAAGAAACCGGCAAGCGGTGGAATTCCGGCCATGGAGAACATGAAGATCGCCATCGCCGCCGCCATCATGGGATGCGTCCGGCTGAGCCCCCGCAGGTCATCAATCCCCTCGACCATCCGCCCCTTCTGGCGCATGCACAGAATCACGGCAAAGGTGCCCAGGTTCATGACCAGATAGATCGTCATGTAGATAATCAGGCCCTGGATACCCGCCTCTGTGCCGGCCGCGAGCCCGATCAGCGCGTAGCCGACGTGCCCGATCGACGAGTAGGCCATCAGCCGTTTGATGCTTGTCTGGTTGATGGCGGCGAAAGCCCCCAGCAACATGGACAGAATCGAGATCGCGATGATGATTTGTTGCCACTGCGCCACCAGATCGCCGAACGGCCCCATCATCACACGGCCGAACAACGCCATGGCCGCGATCTTCGGTGCCGAGGCGAAAAACGCGGTGACTGCCGTTGGCGCGCCCTCGTAGACGTCGGGCGTCCACATGTGGAACGGCACTGCGCTGACCTTGAAGGAGAGGCCGGCCGCCATGAAGACAAGCCCCACGATGATGCCCAACGAGGGCATTTCACCAGCGGCCCTGGTCTCGGCGAAGGCGGCAGCCAGATCGTCGAAGTTGGTGGTCCCGGTAAAGCCGTAGATCAGGGAAGCTCCATAGAGCAGCATTCCCGAGGCCAATGCTCCCAGAACGAAGTACTTCAAGCCGGACTCGGTGGAGCGAAGCGTGTCGCGCCGGAAGGCGGCGATCACGTAGAGCGACAGGCTCTGCAACTCCAGGCCGATATAAAGCGACATCAGGTCATTCGCCGACACCATCATCAGCATGCCCAGCGTCGCGAAGAGGATCAGGATCGGAAACTCGAACTGCGCCATATTCTCGCGTTCGATGTAACGCCACGACATGACGAGGCTGACGCCGGTTCCGATAAGGATCAGCCCCTTCATGAATGCGCCAAAGCCGTCCCTGATGAAGAGTCCTTCGAAGACGACAACGCGGGTGCTCGGCGCGAGCCAGACCAACGCGAAGGTGATCACCACCACGACAACGCTCAGCATGAGCACGAGGCCCGTGGATTCGCGGCCACGGAACACTCCGAGCATCAAGAGCGCCATCGCGGATACCGCCAGGAAGAGTTCCGGTGCGATCGTGGCCAGGTCTTGGGTCATGCCTGTTTTTTCGTCCCGTTCGTTCTAGAATAGATCATCGGCCCGGCCACAACGCGGCCAGACTCTGCGCCTGCGACTGCGCTATCGCCTGCTCGTAGTTTCCAATCAGATTTTCCACCGACGCCGACATCACGTCGATGAAGCTGACCGGATATACACCCATCCACAACACCAGCACGATGAGCGGCGCGAAAATGGCCTTCTCCCGCCAGTTCAGATCCTTGATCGTCATCAGGTGCTGCTTGGTCAGCTTTCCGAAGATCACGCGCCGGTAGAGATAAAGCATGTAGGCGGCGCCAAGCACCATTCCGGTCGCCATCAGAAGGGCAACCCAGGTGTTAACCTGGAACACACCGACGATTACCAGGAATTCCCCAACGAATCCGCTCGTGCCCGGCAGGCCGACACTGGCCAACATAAAGATCATGAACACCAAGGCGTACACCGGCATCCGATGCACCAAGCCGCCGTACTTCTCGATCAACCGGCTGTGCACACGGTCGTAGAGAACACCGACCACGAGGAAGAGCGCCGCCGCCACCACACCATGGCTCAACATCTGGAAGATCGCGCCCTCAAGGCCTTGCTGCGTCAGGGTGAAGATACCGGCGGTGACGAAGCCCATGTGGGCGACCGACGAGTAGGCGATGAGTTTCTTCATGTCCACCTGCGCTAGCGCCACCAACGAGGTGTAAATCACCGCCACGACGGAGAGCGCAAATACCAATGGCGCGAAAAAAGCGGTCGCATCCGGCAGCATCGGCAAGGAAAACCGCAGGAACCCGTACCCTCCCATCTTCAAGAGCACGCCGGCGAGAATGACGGAGCCCGCCGTCGGCGCTTCCACGTGTGCATCCGGCAGCCAGGTATGCACCGGCCACATCGGCACCTTCACGGCAAAGGACGCAAAGAAAGCCAGCCACAGCCAGATCTGCATCGACGGGGGAATGCCGGCGCCTTCCAGCAAGACCACGATATTGGTGGTTCCGGTCTGGAAATAGATCGCCAAAATGGCGAGCAACATCAGCACCGATCCGGCCAGCGTGTAGAGGAAGAACTTGAACGCGGAATAAACCCGCCGGTCGCCGCCCCAAATCCCGATAATCAGGAACATCGGGATCAGGACGCCCTCGAAAAACATGTAGAACGGCACGAAATCGAGCGCGCAAAACATGCCGACCATAAGCGTTTCCAGCGCCAGGAAGGCCACCATGTATTCTTTCACACGGTGCTTGACGGACTCCCAACTCGCCAGAATGCAGATCGGCGTCAAGATCGTCGCCAGCAGGACGAACATCATCGAAATGCCGTCGACGCCCATCCGATAGGTGATGCCGAAAGCCGGAATCCAGGTGACTTCCTCGACGAACTGGAACTCCGAGGTTCCCCGCTCGAACCCGAACCAGACGAACAACGACAGCAGAAACGTGATCAGCGAAGTCCACAGCGCAACGTAGCGCGCGTTCCGCGCGACAACGGCCTGCTCCCCCCGGATCGTGAGGATGAACGCCGCCCCGACAAGCGGAAGGAATGTTACCAACGAGAGTAATGGCCAGCCGTTCATCGTATCAACCGATCTGCGTAAAGAGGTACCAGGTAACAAAAACCACCACGCCAACAAGCATGACAAAGGCGTAGTGGTACAGATAGCCGGTTTGCAGCCTACTGACTCGGCGCGCAAGATCGCGCGTCGTCGCCGCAATGCCGTCGGGGCCGATTCCGTCGATCACCGCGCCATCGCCGACACGCCATAACCCGTGCCCCAAATAGGAGGCAGGGCGCACGAAGACCGCGTTGTACAGCTCGTCGAAGTACCACTTGTTGTAGACGAAGAGGTAGAGCGGGCGAATCCGGCTGGTCACCATCCCCGGCAAGTCTGGGCGCGTGATGTACATTACGTAGGCCAACACTATCCCGCTTACGGCGATGATGATCGGCAGTATTTGGACCCACAGCGGAACGTAGTGAGCCAGCTCCACAGTATCGTTCTCCGGCAGTACGAATATCGATGCGCCCCAGAATGCCTCGCGCGCATCGCCGACGAATGCGCTATAGCCCAACCAGCCCGCCAGTACAGAGCCTACCGCCAAGACGATCAGCGGCACTGTCATGATTTTCGGTGATTCATGCACGTGACTCATGACTTCTTTGCTCGCCCGGGGCTTGCCGTGGAACGTCATGAACAGAAGCCGCCAGGAGTAGAAAGCCGTCATGAAGGCGGCGGCAATTCCAAGCCAGAAGGCGAAGTAGCCGTGACTGCTCTGCGCCGCAAAGGCCGCCTCAAGGATCACATCCTTGGAGAAGTAGCCGGCGAACGGTGGAATCCCGGCCAAAGCCAAACTGCCAATCCACATCAAACCGTAAGTCAGCGGAATCATGCGCCACACGCCGCCCATCTTGCGCATGTCCTGCTCATTTGCCAACGCATGGATCACGGACCCAGCGCCCAGGAACAACAGGGCCTTGAAGAATGCGTGCGTCATGAGGTGGAACATTGCCGCGCTGTAGGCCGAGACGCCGATCGCAAACATCATGTAGCCGAGCTGACTACAGGTGGAATACGCAATCACCCGCTTGATGTCATACTGCGTAAGACCGATGGTCGCCGCAAAGAAGGCGGTGGCCGCTCCGATTATGGTGATCAGCAAGAGGGCAGCAGGCGCAAACTCCAGGATCGGAGAGACGCGCACCATCAGGAAAACGCCTGCCGTAACCATGGTTGCCGCGTGAATCAGTGCGGAGACCGGGGTTGGACCTTCCATCGCGTCCGGCAGCCAAGTGTGCAGCCCGAGCTGCGCCGACTTCCCCATCGCGCCGATGAATAGAAGGATCGCGATAATGTTGAGGGTCTGAGCCTCGATTCCGATGAACGTGAAGGTCGTATCGGCCATCTCCGGCGCTGCCGCGAAGACGGCGTCGAAGGTGACGGAGCCGAAGACGAAGAATATCCCTGCAATGCCCAGCGCAAAGGCGACGTCGCCCACGCGATTAACCAGAAAAGCCTTGATAGCGGCGGCATTCGCGCTCGGCTTTTCGTACCAAAAGCCGATCAAAAGGTAGGACGCGAGCCCAACCCCTTCCCAGCCGAAAAATAGCTGTACGAAGTTGTCTGCCGTGACCAACATCAACATGAAGAAGGTGAAGAGCGAGAGATACGCGAAGAACCGCGGGATTGACGCGTCGTGCGACATATAGCCGATCGAGTAGACGTGCACCATTGCGGAGACCAGGGTCACCACAACGAGCATCACCGCACTCAGAGTGTCGGCGCGCACTGCCCAGCTGAACTCGAAAGCCCCACTCGAAAACCAGGTGAACAGCTCGGTCGTCCGCGCGTTGCCGCCAACCGCCACGTCGAAAAAAACGATGATCGAAAGTAGCGTTGCCAGCAGCAACAGCCCCGAAGTTACATACTGCGCGCCTCGATCGCCAAGGCGAGCGCCGAACAAGCCAGCCAGGATTGCACCGGCCAGCGGTAGAAATACCGCTACGACTTCCATGCTCGCCTAGCCCTTCATCATGTTTATGTCTTCCACGGCAATGGAGCCGCGGTTGCGGAAGAAGATGACCAAAATGGCCAAACCGATAGCGGCCTCGGCTGCTGCGACGGTTAGAACGAACATCGCGAAGACTTGGCCGACCAGATCACCAATAAAGACAGAAAAAGCGACCAGATTGATGTTCACGGCCAACAGCATCAACTCGATGGACATCAAAATCACGATCACGTTCTTCCGATTGAGGAATATCCCGAAGATGCCCAGCGTGAACAGGATGGCGGCGACGCTGAGGTAATGCGCGAGACCGATTTCAAACATCACACGCCTCCCCTGCTTTGAACCTTCTTGATTTCCACGGACTCCTCACGTGTCCTGAAGTTCTGCTCGCGGATCGACTGGCGATGCACGCCTGGCCGCGAGCGTAGGGTCAGGACGATGGCCCCAACCATCGCTACAAGCAGCACCAGGCCCGACGCTTGGAAGAGGTACACATACCGCGTGTAAAGCACACTGCCGAGCGCAGCCGTATTAGACATTTGGTCGAGTGGCGGGATCGGCACTTGCGCCCGCGCCTCAATCTCGGGCGCAAAGACCCATGCACCAACGACGAGGAACAATTCGGCTACCAGGATCGCTCCGATTAGTCCGCCAATCGGCAAATACTGCAGAAATCCTTCGCGTAGCCGGGCCACATTGATGTCCAGCATCATGACGACGAAGAGGAACAGCACCGTCACCGCGCCCAGATAGACGACGACAAGGATCATCCCCAGGAACTCGGCGCCGATCAGGATGAAGAGCGCCGCCGCATTGAAGAATGCGAGGATCAGGAACAATACCGAATGCACCGGATTGCGCGCCGAAATCACCATCACGGCGGACGCGACGGCGATGGCGGCGAAAATGTAGAAGCTTATCGCCTGAATAATCATGCCGGCCCCACGGCGGTTTGCGTGTGCAATGCGTGCACGGGTCTCGTCCCCCTTTGTCGACCCGGAAAAAGTGGCGCGAGCGCGCAGCTTTTACCTGTATGGCGCGTCCAGCGTCAGCTTTTGAGCAATTTCTTGCTCCCAGCGATCGCCGTTCTGTAGCAGCTTTTCCTTGTTATAGAAAAGCTCTTCCCGCGATTCTGTTGCGAACTCGAAGTTCGGGCCCTCGACGATCGCGTCCACCGGACAGGCTTCTTCACAGAGCCCGCAATAGATGCACTTCGTCATGTCGATGTCGTAGCGAGTGGTGCGACGGCTTCCGTCTTCGCGCGGCTCCGCCTCGATCGTAATCGCCAGAGCCGGGCAAATTGCCTCGCACAGCTTGCAGGCGATGCAGCGCTCCTCCCCATTCGGGTAGCGGCGCAACGCATGCTCGCCCCGGAATCGGGGGCTGATCGGCCCCTTCTCGTAGGGGTAATTCAACGTAACCTTCGGCTTGAACATGTAGCGGAACGTCAGGGCGAGCCCTGACAGAATCTCGCCGAGAACAAGCGAACGCGCGTAGCGGTCAAGTACCGTCATGGTCGAGCCACCTTAACTTGTCGAATCCCGCCCTGGCGCTGCTCGAAGCAAGCGCGTAGGCGCAATCCGGAATTCGCGTACACCATAGCCACCCGATATGCCCTTGCAAGGACTGCCTCGCGAAAACCCGTGCTCATTCCGGAAGCCATCCGAAAGTGACGAGCACACCGGCCGTCAGCACCACCCAGAACAGCGAGAGCGGAAGAAAAATCTTCCATCCGAGCCGCATAAGCTGATCGTAACGGTAGCGTGGCAGTGTCGCCCGGACCCAGATGAAGACGAACATCAAGGCCGCAATCTTGAGCGCCAGCCAAATGGGGCCGGGAATCCAATTCAAAGGCGGTATGTCCAGTATCGGCAGCCAGCCGCCCAAGAAGAGCACGGCAGTCATTGCGCTGAGCAGCAGCATGTTTGCATATTCGCCGAGAAAGAACAGCGCGAAGGTCATCGAGGAGTACTCGACGAAATAACCGGCGACCAGTTCTGCCTCACCTTCCGGCAAATCGAAAGGAGTACGATTCGTCTCCGCCAAGATCGACACGAAGAAGACGACGAACATCGGCAACAGAGGTATCGCGAACCAGATGGTCCGTTGCGCCTCTACGATTTGCGTAAGGTTCAACGAGCCGGCGCAGAGCACGACGGTGACGATCACGAAACCCATTGAGACTTCGTAGGACACCATCTGCGCGGCCGAGCGCAACGAACCGAGGAACGCATACTTCGAGTTCGACGCCCAGCCCGCCATGATGACTCCGTAAACTCCAAGCGAAGAGATCGCGAAGAGATACAGTACGCCGACGTTGATGTCGGCGATCACCATGTTCGGGCCAAACGGAATTACTGCCCAAGCCACCAGCGCCAGCACGAAGGTGATGATCGGAGCGAGAACAAAGACGACCCGATTCGCGCCGGCAGGCAGAATCGTCTCCTTGAACAGCAACTTCACGCCGTCAGCAATCGGCTGCAGCAGTCCAAACGGGCCGACCATGTTGGGCCCGCGCCGTAGCTGCATGGCGCCGATTACCTTGCGTTCGGCGAGCGTAGTGTAGGCCACAGCCAAAAGCAGCGGCACCAATACGGCCATGATCTGTAAGACGATGAAGATCGCCGGCCAGAGGTAGCCTTCCCAAAATTCAGCCATCTGTGCCCGTCGCTTCTTGCTTCGGTAGGATAAAGGTGGCCGTGCAACGGGCCATGGTTTCGGAGTTTCGACTGATCGGATCTGTCATATAGAAGTTGGCGACGGGCAGAGCGAAAGGCCTGCTTTCGATCGGACCTTCCTGAGCGAAATCTCCCCATTCGGCCGGCGCAACGTGATCCACTGCCGCGAAGGTCCGCGATGTTTCGATCAGCTTCTGCCGGACCTCGCCAAGCGTGTCGTAAGGCAGAGGACTCTTCAAAACGTAGTCCGAGAGGGCGCGCAGGATCGCCCAATCCTCTCGCGCGTCGCCGGGCGGCTGCGCGGCCAGTCGAGCCAACTGAACCCTGCCTTCCGTATTTACGTAGGTGGCGTTCTTCTCGGTGTAGGCGGCGCCTGGGAGGACGACATCGGCGCGATGGGCGCCCGCGTCGCCATGGTGTCCCTGGTAGATCACGAACGCCTTGCCGAGCCGGTCCATGTCGATCTCATCTGCGCCAAGCAGGAAAACCGTGTCTATATCACCGGAAGACGTTGCGTCCAGAATGCCTTCGAGATCTTTGCCGCCCTCGCCTGGAACAAATCCTAAGTCCAGACCGCCGACCCGAGCAGCCGCGGTGTGCAAGACGTTGAAGCCGCTCCATTCCTCGCTCACCATACCGAAGTCGAGGGCCATCTGCCGTGCCAACGCCAAGACCGCTGCTCCGTCAGGACGCGCAAGCGCCCCCGTACCGACGACAATCATCGGCCTCTCAGCGGTCTTCAGCACGTCGGCAAAGGCGTTCTTTCCCTCGGCGATCTGTTTCAACGTGTCGGTCCCGGCACCCAGGTAGTCCACCTGATAGGTCAGTTCGACGGGCTCGCCGATCATCCCGACCTTGAAGCCGCCTTCCAGGAACCTCTTGCGCAGCCGCGTGTTGATGAGCGGCGCTTCCCAGCGAGGATTGGTTCCGACGAGCAGGCAGGCGTCCGCCTCCTCGATCCCCGCGATCGTCGTGTTGAAGATATAGCCTGCCCGGCGCGTCGGATCGAGCTTCGCCCCGTCCTGCCGACACTCCAGGTTCGGCGTCCCAAGCGCGTGCATCAAGTCGCGCAGCGCCAACATCGATTCGGCGTCGCAGAGATCGCCCGCAATCGCCGCGATTTTCTCCGGCTTACGCTTGCTCTTCAGGCGCTTGGCGACGGCGTCGAACGCCTCGTCCCAACTGGCTTGGCGCAAGCGCCCGCCTTCGTCACGAATGAAAGGGCGATCCAGCCGCTGCCGCCGCAGACCGTCGCAGGCATGGCGCGTCTTATCGTGGATCCATTCTTCGTTAACGTCCTCGTGTAGACGCGGCAGCACACGCATGACTTCGCGTCCGCGCGTATCGACGCGAATGTTGGAGCCGACGGCGTCCATGACGTCGATGGAAGGTGTCTTGCGCAACTCCCACGGGCGCGCCGAGAAGGCGTAAGGCCGCGAGGTCAGCGCGCCGACCGGGCAGAGATCGACCAGATTTCCGGACATCTCGCTGTCGATCGCCTGCTCCAGCGTCGTCACTTCCATGTGCTCGCCACGTCCGATGGCGCCGAGTTCCTCGACTCCGGCCACTTCTGCCGCGAAGCGAATACAGCGGGTGCAATGGATGCAGCGGGTCATGATCGTCTTAATCAGAGGGCCCATCTCCTTTTCCGGCACCGCGCGCTTATTCTCCTCGTAGCGGGAGCGGTCGAAGCCGTAGGCCATCGCCTGATCCTGCAGATCGCATTCGCCGCCCTGATCGCAGATCGGACAATCCAACGGATGGTTGATCAGCAGGAATTCCATCACTCCCCGGCGTGCCTTGCGGACAAGATCGCTGTCGGTCCAGATTTTCATCCCGTCTCCGGCCGGCATGTGGCAGGCGGCGATCGGCTTCGGCGCCCGCTCCATTTCCACCAGACACATGCGGCAATTACCGGCGACAGACAGGCGCTCATGATAGCAAAAGCGCGGAATCTCGAAGCCCGCCAACTCACATGCCTGTAGCACGTTTACCCCGGCGGGAACCGTGATTTCCTTGTCGTTGATGGTCAGCGTCGGCATGACCTCTCCTACTCGGCGGCCACGGGGACCGTCCGGCTCCCGTGGGTCTTTTGATAGTTAACAATCCGGCTTTCAATCTCGGGCCGGAAGTGCCGGATCAGCCCCTGCACCGGCCACGCCGCCGCATCGCCCAGCGCGCAGATCGTATGCCCCTCGACCTCCTTCGTCACGTCCCAAAGCTTGTCGATCTCCTCGATCTGCGCCCGGCCCTGCACCATCCGGGTCAGCACACGCCACATCCAGCCGGTGCCCTCCCGGCAGGGCGTGCATTGTCCGCAACTTTCGTGCATGTAAAACAGCGAAAGGCGCGCAATCGCCGCAACGATGTCCGTCGACTTGTCCATCACGATCACCGCCGCAGTACCCAGCCCAGTCTGCGCGTCCCGCAACGCGTCGAAGTCCATCAAGATGTCGTCGCAGGTCGGCTTCGGGATGCAGGGCACCGACGACCCGCCCGGAATGACCGCCAGAAGGTTGTCCCATCCCCCGCGCACGCCCCCCGCATGGCGCTCCAGCAACTCCTTCATAGGAATACCCAAAGACTCCTCGACATTGCACGGCTTGTTCACGTGGCCGGAGATGCAGAACAGTTTGGTGCCATGGTTCTTCGGCCGCCCAATGCCGGTCCACCAGGACACGCCGCGCCGCATGATCTCGGGCACCACCGCAATGGTCTCGACGTTGTTGACGGTAGTCGGACAGCCGTAGACGCCAAGCTGCGCGGGAAACGGCGGCTTTAAGCGCGGCATCCCCTTCTTGCCCTCCAGGCTTTCCAGCAACGCCGTCTCTTCACCACAGATATACGCCCCTGCCCCGCGATGGAGATAGATGTCGCAATCCCAGCCGGACTTGCACGCGTTCTTGCCGATCAGCCCCGCTTCATACGCCTCGTCGATCGCGTGCTGAAGGTGCTGCGCCTCCTGATAGAACTCGCCACGAATATAGATGTAGCAGGTATTCGCGCCCATCGCGAAGCAGCCAATCAGACAGCCTTCCAGGAGACGATGGGGATCGTATCGCATGATCTCCCGGTCCTTGCACGTGCCCGGCTCCGACTCGTCCGCGTTGACGACAAGGTAATGCGGGCGCCCGTCGCTCTGCTTCGGCATGAACGACCACTTCAAGCCTGCCGGGAAACCCGCCCCGCCACGGCCGCGCACTTCGGCTTCCTTGACGGTCTGGAGCACCGTCTCCCGCCCCAGTTCCAGCATATCCTTGGTGCCCGCCCAAACGCCGCGCTTGCGCGCGCCTTCAAGCCGCCAGTCGAACTGGCCGTAAAGGTTGGTAAAAATCCGGTCTTTGTCTTGCAAGATCATGCCTTGCCATCCCCCTTTCCGGAGGTCTCGCCAGCCTGGTGCTCATTTTTGGCCGCTTCGGCCTCGGCTTTCCGCGCTTGGCGCACCGCGTCCGGAACGCCGCCACCATTCGCGAAGGCGTAGCCCGCGACACCGGTCTCCCCGACCTCCGTCAACGTCTTCGCCCCGCCCAAAGGCTCGGAGCCGGCACGACCAGCCTGCGAGCCGGGCTGCGCGTCCTTGCCGGCCCGCAGGTCGTCCAGCAAGTTCGAGAGTGATTCCGGCGTTAGATCTTCGTAATACAGATCGTTGATCTGAACCATCGGCGCGTTACAACACGCGCCAAGGCACTCCACCTCCCGCATGGAGAAGACGCCATCTTCGGTGACCTCGCCCTCGCCCACGCCGAGCTTGTCTTTCACTGCGGCAATCAACTCGTCACTTCCACGCAACATGCAGGGCGTCGTGCGGCAGACTTGAATGAAGTATTTGCCGACGGGCCGATGATTGAACATCGAGTAGAAGTGCGCGACCTCGTGAACCCGGATTGGCGCCATTCCGAGTAGAGAGGCCACGTACTCAATCGATTCCCGCGTCAGATGACCGCCGTTTTGCCGCTGCGCCAACCACAACAGCGGCAGGACCGCGCTCGCCTTGTTGTTGTCGGGATATTTCGCAAGATGCCTCTGCGCCTGCGCCTGGTTCTCCTCGGTGAAGGCGAATCCACCCGTGTTCGGAGCCGGGAAAGTCGTAACCTTCGGGCGTGCTGTACCACTCATCGGTCGATTTCTCCGAAGACGATGTCCATCGAGCCCAATATCGCGACGCTGTCGGCCAGCATGTAGCCCTTGCACATGTAATCCATCGATTGCAGATGCGCGAAGCCCGGCGCACGAATATGACACTTATAAGGGCGGTTGCTCCCATCGGCTACCAGGTAGACGCCAAATTCCCCCTTTGGAGCTTCGACAGCGGTGTAAGTTTCACCTGGCGGAACATGGTAGCCCTCGGTGTACAGCTTGAAGTGATGGATCAACGCCTCCATCGAGCGCTTCATCTCTCTGCGCCTCGGTGGAACGACCTTCTGATCGTCCGCCAGCACCGGTCCTTCGGGCATCTTTTCAAGGCACTGCCGGACGATGTTCAGAGACTCCCGCATCTCCTCGATTCGAATCAGGTACCGATCGAAGCAGTCCCCGTTCTTGCCCACCGGTATGCCGAAATCCATCTCCTCGTAGACTTCATAAGGCTGGGCCTTGCGGAGATCCCATGGAACCCCGGCGGAGCGCAGCATCGGGCCGGTGAAGCCCCAATCCAGCGCCTCTTCCTTGTTCACAATGCCGATGTCGACCGAGCGTTGCCGAAAGATCCGGTTTCCGGTCAGCAAGCTTTCCATGTCGACGACCACCTGCGGGAAACGCTCGCTCCACGCCCAAATATCGTCGACGAGCCCTGCTGGAAGATCGCGCGGCACTCCACCTGGGCGGAAATAGCCCGCGTGCATCCTCGCCCCCGAAGCGCGCTCGTAGAACTCCATCAGCTTCTCGCGCTCTTCGAACGCCCATAGCATCGGCGTCATGGCGCCTACATCGAAGCCGTACGTGCCGATGTTGAGAAGGTGATTGAGGATTCGCGTCAACTCACAGTAGAGCGTGCGAATGAACTTCGCCCGGCGCGGCACTTCCAGCCCCAACAATTTTTCCACTGCAAGAGCAAAGGCATGCTCCTGCGACATGGGCGAGACGTAATCCAAGCGGTCGAAGTAGTGGATCGCCTGAAGATAGGTTTTGTACTCGATCAGCTTTTCGGTACCGCGATGAAGCAGGCCGATGTGCGGATCGCAGCGCTCGATTACCTCGCCGTCCATCTCCAGCACCATACGCAGAACGCCGTGCGCGGCAGGATGCTGTGGTCCGAAGTTGAGCGTCAGCGGCTTAATCGTGGATTCGGCCATGTCAGCCCTTCTTCCCCTCGCCATGTCCGCCTGACCCATGTCCGCCCGCCGCTTGCGCCTTTTCGTCACCAGGCAGGTGCAGCATTCCTTCCCACGGGCTCATGAAGTCGAAATTCCGGAACTCCTGTGACAACTTCACAGGTTCGTAGACCACGCGCTTCTCATCTTCGTCGTAGCGCACCTCGACAAACCCGGTGAGGGGGAAATCCTTTCGGAGCGGATGGCCCTCGAAGCCGTAATCGCTGAGGATGCGGCGGAGATCGGGATGGTTCGCGAAAAACACGCCGTAAAGATCCCAGACCTCGCGTTCGAGCCACCCGGCGGTGCTATAGACCCCGGTGATCGAGTCGACCGGTGTCTCTTCTCCCGCAGGCAATTTTACCCGAACGCGCTGGTTGTGCTTCAACGATAACAGGTTGTAGACGACCTCGAAGCGCTCTTCCCGGCTGGGATAGTCCACGCCGGTAATGTCCATGAGCTGCTTGAAGTGGCAATTCTGGTCGTCGCGCAAAAAAGTCATGACCCTCAGCACCGACGGTCGCGCAATCCAGACCGTCAACTCGCCGTACGTCAGTTCCGTACCCACTACGTCGTCAGGCAGTGCGGAGGCGATATACTCGCCAAGCTCCGCAAGCGCTTCCATATCGGCCATCGTATCTCCTCAAGTCCCGCGTCGCCGGCACAGGCTCCGCGACTAGAGCGGGATGGCTTATCTTCCACTCGCCATCCTGCCTTGGCGTTTGTTTGGCGATGCGATTCGGACCTCAAGCCGAAGTGGCTTGAGGTCATCGCACTCTAGTGCCGCTCCAGATGAGCTTCCCGGCGAATCTTTTTCTGGAGTTGCAGAATGCCGTAAAGCAAAGCTTCCGCAGTCGGCGGGCAGCCCGGAACATAGATATCCACCGGCACGATTCGGTCGCAACCGCGCACGACAGAATATGAATAGTGATAGTATCCGCCGCCGTTCGCGCAGGATCCCATGGAAATGACCCATCGCGGCTCGGCCATTTGGTCGTACACCTTCCGCAGGGCCGGCGCCATCTTATTGCACAGTGTTCCGGCGACGATCATCACGTCGGCCTGACGCGGACTGGGCATGAACACCGTGCCGAATCGGTCCATGTCATAGCGGCTGCAAGCGGTCTGCATCATTTCCACCGCGCAGCACGCAAGACCGAAGGTCATCGGCCACATGGAACCGGCGCGCGCCCAAGCCGACAGCTTGTCCAGTTGGGCCACCACGAAACCCTTGTCGCTCAATTCTCCGGTGACGCCTTTGATGAGCTGGTCTCGCTCCATGCCCTGAATCGGAACACCCGACTCAGAACGGCCGCCCGTGGAACTCACTCCCATTCCAGAGCCCCTTTCTTCCATTCGTATATGAATCCAATGGTCAGGACCGCCAGGAAAACCACCATCGACCAGAAACCGAAGACGCCGATGTCGCCAAGCGCGACCGCCCATGGGAAGAGGAACGCAACCTCAAGATCGAAGATGATGAACAGCAGCGTCACCAGATAGAACCGTACGTCGAACCGGCTACGCGCGTCGTCGAAGGCTTCGAAGCCACACTCATAGGCCGAAACCTTCTCCGGGTCCGGGTTCTGACGCGACACGATGAGAGAAGCTCCAACCATCGCAACGGCAAGGCCGGTGGCCACGCCGAAAAAGATCAGAATCGGCAGATATTCGATCAGAAAGCTTTCCATGGCATATACCGTCCTCGAGAGACTGTCGGCGCACGCTGTCGTTGGTCGGCTGCCTCATATCACGTAGACCGCGCCGCGTCATATCTTTTGCTTAGGGGCGATAGTGTGTCTCAGGGGGGCGCTCCAAACAACCATCGATACCGAATATCTGCCCATGAAGGTAGCTCGGCAACCTGTGCCGACCACCTTGTCAAAAGAGCGCACGCGCAATTTAGGGAATTTTCTGGGCCAAACAGATGAAACTGCGAAGCAGCATTCTTGGGGGTCGGAAGACCTCACCGCGCGGGGAAAGTGGCGGGAGTGACGGGACTCGAACCCGCGGCCTCTGGCGTGACAGGCCAGCGCTCTAACCAACTGAGCTACACCCCCGCGATCCCCGCGATGCGGTGTGCGTGATGTACTCAACGCAGCGCGGGCTGTCAAGCAAGGGCAAGCGCCTTTTTCAATGTTTCTGCAGAAGGTCGCTCATGACGCTCAGGTGCGGCGGTCTATCTAGATCGGCGACCAGAGCAGCAGCAACGCCGAGATCGTGGCCACGGACACTGCGGTGCCGATCAGGATGCTACTCGCTGCGACCGCCGGGAGCGTCTCGTAGCGCTGGGCCAGGATGTACGCGTTCACGCCGGCGGGTAATGCCGCCACGATAACGGCGACCTGAAGCCACAGCGGGTCGAGCTCGAAGACGAATCGGCCGAGACTCCAGACCAGCAGAGGGTGCAGCACCAGCTTCAGGCCCACGAGGGTGATGCTTTCGGGGAGTGGGCCCCGAATACCGTAACCGTGCAGCGAGGCCCCCATCGCGAAGAGCGCGACCGGCACCGCCGCCCGCCCCAGCATCTCGAGCAGCGAATCGAGGGCTGTAGGAAGGTCCAGTTGAAGAATGTTGATGGTTAGACCAATCACGAGTCCGATAAGAATCGGGTTTCGCGCAAGGCCACCCAGCGTCGAGCGCGCGAGGTCGCCGAATCTCAGCCCCCTGCCCCCGCGAAATTCGAGCATCACCGTGGCGATAGGAAACATGAGCAGTGAGTGGAACGCCACGATCAGGAAGACCGGCAAAGTCGCCCGCTCGCCGAACACGGTCAGCACGATGGGGATTCCCAGCAACACCGTGTTCGAAAACGACGCCGTGAACCCGCCGATGGCGCCGCCGCGCAGTCCATGTCCGAACGTCAGCCGACTCACCGCCATACCAGCCGCATAGATCGTGAAGGCGCTGAGGTAGTACGAAGCGAGGAACGGCCACGCGAGGGCGCCCGTCAGCTCGATCTGTGCCATCGAACGCAACAAGAGCGCCGGAATCGCGAAGGCGAACGCGAAATACGACAAGCCACGCAGCCGGGCCGCCTCAAAATATCCGAGTCGGGCCGCTCCATAGCCGACAGCGACCAATCCGAATATCGGCGTCACAATCTCGATAAGGACGTTCATGTACTGCCCCTGCCAGGCCGGGCAGCCTTCCCGGCACCCCGCTCCCCGCCCTTATGCCGCCCGCTTTCTTCGAGCAGAATACCTTTTTGCCGCGGAGTCCCTCACCGAAAGGGCGGCATGCGCAATTTGGCGCTTCTGAAAGAGCGCCTGCGTCAGTCGCTTACGAGGCCCGCTAAAAGGAAAAGCCCTTGCGAAGGGGGGCTTCGCAAGGGCTATCGCAGGCTCAGGACCGGCGATCGGCGATACGACCGTGCATTGGTGGGGGATGGCACGTCCGTAACTCCAGTATTATTAAACCACATTACCACCCCTTTTCGAATTTCAATAAGGGCGTACTCCGCCCGATACATCAGAAGCGGAACAAAGGCGGCCTTTCTTCCCTTCAGACAGGAGGAACGGCGCAGATGGAATATCGGTAATCGGATGACATAGAGGAATAATGGTGCCAGTTATAGTAACTGTAGCTCGCCTAAGATTTAGCGTCTGCCGTCGAGAAGCCTTTAACAGTCCCTCTAGCGAAAGCTTACCGGGATTCACTGGTGGGCGGTGCAGGGCTCGAACCTGCGACCTTCTGGGTGTAAACCAGACGCTCTCCCAGCTGAGCTAACCGCCCCTCACCTACACCAAATTATCGCATTCGAAGACAAAATCAATCAAGGCCCAGGAACGCCAGCCGACCGTCGTTTCCGCCCGGCCGACGACCCCGAATCTTGAGCAGACGTTTTAGTTGACCGCGTCCTTGAGTGCCTTACCGGCCTTGAACTTCGGTTGCCGGGTTTCGGGAATCGCAATCTTCTCCCCTGTACGAGGATTGCGACCCTCGGACGCAGCGCGTGTCGCAACGGCAAAGGTGCCAAAGCCAACCAGGCGAACCTCGTCACCTTGCTTCAAAGAAGCTGTAATCTCGTCGAAGACACAATCGACAGCCTTCGCAGTATCGGCCTTCGTAAGACCGGTCTTCTTTGAGACAGCATCAATAAGTTCGTTCTTATTCACGTCAAACCCCCCACGAGTTGTTGGGAAACACCTGTTCAACCACTGCAGCAAGCGGCAGGAGTGTAAAGTCGCCCCCTGCGACCGTCAATGTGCGAATGGCAGTTTTCCAAGGAATTCCGCCATTTCAGCACACCCTAACTACCCTGTGGCGGGTTAATGAGTGATTAACCCGCTTTCGTCCGGCGTTTTTGGCGGTTTCGTTACGGTATCCACCTTCTCGGCCTCAGGCCACGCGCAGGGTGTCAATGGCTTTGAAAGCGCCTTCTCAAGCACCTCATCGACGATGGCGACCGGGATAATTTCGAGGCCCCGCTTGACGTTGTCAGGTATGTCCGCGAGGTCCTTCTCATTGTCCTTGGGGATCAGGATTGTCTTCAGGCCGCCGCGCAGCGCCGCCAGCAGCTTCTCCTTCAGCCCGCCGATTGGCAGGACGCGGCCACGCAATGTGACCTCTCCCGTCATCGCCACGTTGCAACGCACGGGGTTGCCGGTCAGCACGGAGACCAGAGCCGTAACCATAGCGATACCGGCGCTCGGCCCATCTTTCGGCACGGCGCCTTCGGGAACGTGCACATGGAGATCACGCTTCTCGAATACCTCCGGGGAAATGCCGAAGGCCGCCGACCGGCTCTTGATGAAATACTCCGCCGCCTGCAAGGATTCCTTCATCACGTCGCCAAGCTTACCGGTGGAAGTTACCTTGCCCTTTCCCGGGACGGTCACAGCCTCGATCGACAGAAGTTCACCGCCGACCTCGGTCCAGGCCAAGCCGGTCACCACGCCAATAAGGTCTTCGTTCTCCGCAACCCCATATCGAAACCGCGGCACGCCAGAATATTTCTTGAGATTCCTTTGGGAAATCTGAACCTTCGGTAGACTCCCGGAAACGATTTCCTTCACCGCCTTGCGAGCAAGGTTGCCGATCTCGCGCTCGAGATTGCGCACCCCGGCTTCGCGGGTGTAGAGCCGAACCAGTTCGCGCAGCGCGCCATCGGAAATCGACCACTCCTCTTCGCTCAGTCCGTTTTCCTTGCGCTGCTTCGTGATCAGGTGGCGCTTGGCGATCTCGACCTTTTCATCCTCGGTGTAGCCTGGGATTCGGATGACCTCCATCCGGTCCAACAGGGCCGGCGGCATCCGAAGTGAGTTTGCCGTCGTGATGAACATCACCTCGGAGAGATCGTACTCCACGTCGAGATAGTGATCGACGAAGGTGCTGTTCTGCTCGGGGTCGAGCACTTCCAGAAGCGCCGAAGACGGGTCGCCGCGCCAGT
>SKZV01000300.1 GCA_007127165.1 Rhodovibrio sp.
CAGTGCTTGCGGAAAGGTTCGATGTCGAAGCTGTAGGTTTCGCCGTCCGGGCCGGTGATTTCCTGGTTTTCCAGATCGACGGTGACGCGGGCGTTCGCGCCGCGCTTGGCCGCGTCCATCAGCGCCTGGACCTGCTCCTTGGGCAACTGCACGGGCAGGATGCCGTTCTTGAAGCAGTTGTTGTAGAAGATGTCGGCAAAGCTCTCCGCGATCACGCAGCGGATGCCCTGGTCCAGCAGCGCCCACGGCGCGTGCTCGCGCGAGGAGCCGCAGCCGAAGTTGTCCCCGGCAATGAGGATCTTCGCGTCCTTGTAGGCGGGCTGATCCAGCACGAAGTCGGTCGCCTCGCCCTTCTCGTCGAAGCGCAGTTCATAGAACAGACCCTTGCGCAGGCCGGTGCGCTTGATCGTTTTCAGGAACTGCTTGGGGATGATCATGTCGGTATCGACATTATCCATCTCCAACGGTGCCGCGACGGCGGTCAGCTTATCGAACTTGTCCATGACGATTCCCTACCACATATGCTGCGGTTTTTAGAGCTTTCTTCCCGCCTTCGCAATCCCCTCGTACCGCGAAAGGCCGCGACTGCCCAGCAGACACCAAGGCCCAACACTGCGAACCTCTTCCCGCGACGCCATGTTCGAGTTCCTTTGCCGACATTGTTAGGGGCGCAAGGCATATTCCTGTTCGGCAAAGGTTCAACCCTCTTGCGCTACGCGCGGCCACAGCTCGCGGATGTTATGAGGAAGCATAGCAATGAGCTTGGCAAGCAGCCCCGGATCGATCTCGCATCGCGGTATGGCGATCGTGCGAGCGCCCAGCGAGCAGGAGGCGCGCGACGAGGCGCAGCGTGCCTTTGGGGTGAAAGTCCACTTCAAGCCGAGCGAAGGAGGCAAGGCGCCGCCTTGGCTGCGGCCGGCTCTCGTTTAGGCCGAACTGGTCCATGACGAGCCCTATGAGGAAGAAGGCCTCAACGAGGTTCTCGAGCCGTCTTTCACCTCCACGTCCCCTTGACGGATGAATGCCGAACGCGTGGTTGCGGGAGCCCCCGAGCCCACATTTAGAATCCAAGCTCCGGAGGCGGCTCCTTTCCGCTTTCCGGGACCTCGGTCATCGTTGCTTCAGTGAGTAATAGAACGCTCGCGACTGAAACGGCGTTTTCGAGCGCGACACGAACCACTTTCGTCGGGTCGACGATGCCTGCTTCCATCAAGTCCACATACTCGTTGTGCGCCGCATCGAAACCCAGGTTGCCTTCGCCCGCAAGCAGGCGCGCCACCACAACGCCCGGATCAGCCGCGGAGTTCTCCGCGATCTGACGGGCCGGCGCCTCGAGCGCGCGCTTCAGGATCTGGACGCCGGTCTTCTCATCCCCCTCGCACTTCGCCTCTTCCTGCCGCACGGCTTCGATGCACCGCACGAGCGCGGAACCGCCTCCAGGCACGATTCCTTCGGCAACGGCGGCTTTCGTAGCGCTGATCGCATCATCGACCGCTTCCTTTTTCGTCTTCATTTCCGCCTCGACCGGAGCGCCGACACGGATCACCGCGACGCCGCCGCCAAGCTTTCCCACGCGCTCTTGAAGCTTTTCCCGGTCGTAGTCCGAAGTCGTCTCTTCGATTTGCGCACGAATTTGACGGCAGCGCGCCGTGATATCTTCTTTCGCGCCGGCGCCGCCGACGATCGTCGTGCTTTCCCTGTCAATTACCGCGCGCTCGGCGCGCCCGAGCATGCCGAGGCTCACGGTCTCCAGCTTGATGCCAAGATCCTCGCTGACCACCTGACCCGCTGTGAGGGTCGCGATGTCGCCAAGGATCGCCGTCCTGCGGTCGCCGAAACCCGGCGCCTTCACAGCCGCAACCTTGAGGCTGCCGCGCAGCTTGTTGACCACCAGGGTCGCCAGTGCCTCCCCCTCAACGTCCTCGGCGATGATCAGAAGCGGTCTGCCCGACTGCACCACCTGCTCGAGCACCGGAAGAAGGGGCTGCAAGTTTGCGATCTTCCTCTCGTGGATGAGCAGATACGGTTCCTCCAGAACGCAGCGCATCTTTTCGGCGTCGGTAACGAAGTAGGGGGAGATATAGCCGCGGTCGAACTGCATGCCTTCGACCACCTTGAGCGTGGTTTCCGTGGTCTTCGACTCCTCGACCGTAATCACCCCCTCGTTTCCCACCTTTTCCATCGCATCGGCGACCAGCTCGCCGATCGAAGCGTCGTTGTGCGCCGAAACCGTTGCGACCTGCGCTTTCTCTTTCCTGGCTCCCACCGGGCGAGACAGCGAGCGCAGGGTAGCTATGGCGATGCGAGTCGCCCGATCCAAACCGCGTTTCAGTTCCACCGCGCTTGCGCCGGCAACCACGTTGCGCACGCCGTCAGCGAAGATCGCATGAGCGAGGATGGTGGATGTGCTCGTTCCGTCGCCCACCACATCGCCCGTCTTCTCAGCGGCTTGGCGGAGCATCCGCGCTCCGAGATTTTCCTCGGGATCTTTGAGGTCGAATTCCTTTGCGATGGTTACCCCGTCGTTGCACACGAAGGGCGCGCCCCACTTCTTTTCGATCAAGACGGACTTGGAACGCGGGCCCAGGGTTACGCGCACCGCGTCCGCGAGCTGCGTAGCGCCATGCAGGATCTTTTCACGGGCGGCGGAGCGAAACAGGACCTTCTTGTGCGCCATTGGTCACGTCCCTTGGGTGGGGCTACGCTCGCCCGCGTTCAAACACCTGCCGCACCGTCCCTGGCGTCAACGTCGTTTACGACAGGTGCAGCTCGTAGAGGCCTTTCGCCAGCTCGTCGTGCAGATCGGCTCGCTCCAGCAGCGTGCTTACCTCCGCGTTTTCGGCCGTCGCCAGGGCCTCTGGCCAGTCGCCCCGGGCATAGTCCGCCGTGCCCACGAGCGCAACGGCGAGCAATTCGCTTCGCGCCTTCGGTGGCAGGGACTCGATTGTTGCGCGCAAGGCAGCAAGTGCCGGATCGTCGGACGGAAGAGGCTCGAAGCCGAGAGCAGCCCCGGCGTCGTGCGTCCCCTTTGCCGGAGGCGGCTCGGCCAATTGGGCCTCCGTCATATGCTCGATCATCCGGTCCCGTGCCTGGCGTGCGGTGCCTGCCAACTCCGCCACGCGCTTGACCTGCTCGGCACCCAGATGATCCAGCATGGACGGTCTCCTGTTCCTGCGTTCGGCCGGGGGAAGGTGCTGCCACTACAGCATGATGACAACCGGGCGGCATTGACGTGCGTCAAGGTGTCGAATCGGGCGCGGACTCCTTGTCCTCGGACTGCTTGACCGGCCGACATCGAATTGAAGTCGATTCCGCCGGCGTCGCATTAGCAATGGGCGGCGAACCACGCGCGCGCCAGCGCGATTACGGCGTCGAGCGTGCCCGGCTCCTCGAAGAGGTGGGTTGCCTCGGGCACGATGCGCAGCGCCTTCTCGCACCCTAGCCGCTGCAACGCGGCCTCGTTCAGCGCCAGCACCTGAGTATCGCGGGCGCCGACGATCAACAGGGTCGGCGCGCGCACGAGCTCCAGGGCTGCACCGGCCAAGTCCGGACGGCCGCCCCGCGACACGACGGCGGAAACTTCAACCTCGGCGTCGGCGGCGGCCACCAGCGCGGCGGCGGCGCCGGTGCTGGCGCCAAAGAGTCCGAGCGGCAGCGCCTCGACGTCCTCCTGCCGTGCAAGCCATTGCGTGGCCTGCTTCAAACGCTCCGCGAGCAACGGAATGTTGAAGATGTTGCGGCGGTTGACCGCTTCCTCCTCGCGGAGCAAATCGAACAGAAAGGTGGCGAAGCCGGCGCGCTGCAATGCCTCCGCGACGTAGGTGTTGCGGGGACTGAACCGGCTACTGCCGCTGCCGTGCGCGAAGACGACGAGACCCTGGGCGCTGTCCGGAGCACTCAGCGTCCCGCCGAGGCCATGAGGCGGAATCGTCACCGAACGGTTCATTTCAACCGACTCTAAAAGATGCCCGGCTTACGCGGTTGCTCGAGAAACGCCGGTCACCCGCCAGCCCGTGTCAGCCGACAAGGTGGTGCTTGCCGATCGGCTTGACCGTGCTGGCCTGGGGACCCGAGGCGCTTTCGTCGAAGGCAAGAACGACGCGCACCTCGCTGCCCGGCTTCAGATCCTCGAAGCGGCCGTCGGTCACGCTGTTGCGGTGGAAGTAGATTTCCTGGCCGTCGGAGGTATCGATGAAGCCGTGGTCTTCGTCCAGGGCGCGCACCGTGCCGTGCAGCGGCACTTCATGCGTCTTCACGTCGTTGCGTGTCACGCGCGCATAGTCTTCCAAGCGACGATAGGCCGCGTTGAAGGCATCGCGTATGGCGACGTGGAGATCCTGGTGGGCCTGGTCCTTCGGCCCTTGCCGGTCGACGAGAATCTTATCGCCGGGAACCGAGATCTCGATGCGCACGGCATAGTGCCGGCCTTTGCGGTGATGTCGATGCGGCGCCTCTACCACCACGCGGCACCCGACGATCCGCTCGAAGTACCTTTCCAGCTTATCCACCTTTCTGCGTACCTCGGCCTCGGCGGACGGCGACTTATCCATATTGTGGAAGCTCAGTTCGAGCGGAATCTGCATGACGGCCTGCTCCAAAGAATTCAATTTTGCGGTGCTGAGCCTATTCCGGGGCGACGCGGTGAGGCTCGTCGGGGATCGGCGTATAAGCGTGGCGATCCAGGAGATGGGCGATGTCGATCTCTTCGACCAGCTCGCCATTCTCGGCCACAAGGATTGCATAGTGGGCGCGTTCTTCCGTCGCCGGCACGACGGCGTCCACGATCCAGGTGTGCACGTGGTCGCCACGCTTCCAATACCGCTGGCCCTCGATGACGCTGTCCATAGGCTCGCACCCCTCCGATCTGAATTACGGTCGATCTCGAAACCTAGACCCTCCCGAGGCGGGCGGCATTGATGCTTGTCAATTTCCTGGCATGCGGCCAAGGTATGGGCGGCAGCCTGGGGAGATGGCCGTGTCGGACATCAGGCTCTTCCTTTGCGGTGACGTGATGACGGGCCGGGGGATCGATCAGATCCTCCCCCATCCCGGCGATCCGCTGCTCTATGAGCCGGCGATGACCTCGGCATTGGGCTATCTGCGCTTGGCCGAGCGGGCAAGCGGCCCGATCCCGCGCCCGGCGGATTTCGGCTATGTTTGGGGCGATTTACCCAGGGCTTTGGAGGCGCTGCGGCCGGCCGCGCGGATCGTCAACCTGGAAACCGCCATCACGGATCGGGGCGAGCCCGACCCGAAAGGCATCAACTACAGGATGCACCCCGCCAACGTGCTCTGCCTCACGGCGGCGGGGATCGATTGCTGCGTGCTGGCGAACAACCATGTGCTCGATTGGGGCGTGCAGGGGCTCGAGGATACGTTGGACACGCTCTCCGCCGCCCGGCTGCCTACGGCGGGTGCCGGGCGGACGGCGGCGGAGGCGGCCGCTCCCGCCGTCCTCGAAGTAGATGGCTCGCGGCGTATTCTGGTCTTCGGACTTTGCACCGGATCGAGTGGCGTCCCGCGCGGCTGGGCCGCGACCGGCGATCGACCCGGCGTGAGCCTTGTCGAGCAGTGCTCGGATCGCTCGGTGGCGCGTGTCGCAGAGGCCGTACGGAGACTGAAGCAGCCGGGCGACATTGTGGTGGCCTCGGTGCACTGGGGCGGGAACTGGGGGTATGCGGTACCGCGCGCGCAGCAGCACTTCGCCCACGCGCTGATCGATCGCGCCGGCGTGGCCATCGTCCACGGGCACTCCTCACACCATCCCAAGGCGATCGAGCTCTATCGGGGGCGGCTGATCCTTTACGGCTGCGGCGACTTGTTGAACGACTACGAGGGGATCGGCGGCTACGAGGAATATCGGGGCGATCTCACGCTCGCCTATTTCCCGCTCCTGTCCGCGGAGGACAACTCGCTGCTGCGACTCGATTTGCGTGCCTACCGGATCAGGCAGTTCCGGCTGTCGGAGGCGACGCACGAGGAGACGGCGTGGCTCGCCGAGCGTTTGACGCGCGAGGGTCAGCGCTTCGGCACGCGGCTGACCGAGGCCGGGGCGGGGGCCTTGACACTCGACCGCCCGCTACCGGAGCGGTTGTGATTCGCTCGGCGCTACCCCTTTTCCGGGGGCGGCTCCTTTCCAGCGGGCGTGGAGAAGGCATCGAGATAGCGCTTGACATCCTCGTCGTCGAGCTGTGGAAAGTCGCGGTAGAACTGCCCCACGGCGTAGAACTCGGTGGGCGCCCACAGGCAAACGACTTCGTCGCAGTCCGGGCGGATCGCCGCAAGGGTGTCGGGTGGTGCAACGGGAACGGCCAGGACCACCTTGGCCGAACCCCGCTTTCGCAGGGACTTGAGAGCAGCGCGCGCCGTCGCGCCGGTGGCGAGTCCGTCGTCGATGACGATCGCGGTTTTCCCGGTGAGAGATAATGACGGCTTGCCCTTCAAGTAGAGCGCCTTTCGCCTCTCGATCTCACGCAGTTCTTCCGCTATCAGCGCGTCGAATGCCTTGCGGTCGCGGTCCACGAGGAAGCGCAACTCCTCATTCACGACGACCTCGGGAGTCTCCCCGTCCACAACTGCGCCCACCGCCAGTTCCGGCTGCGACGGCAATCCGATCTTGCGGACCAAAAGAACGTCGAGCGGAGCGCCAAGTGCTCGCGCAACCTTGGCCGCGACCGGCAGCCCTCCGCGCGGCAAGGCGAGCACCACCGGATCGCCGTACCGCTTTTCAACGACACGCTGCGCGAGCGCCTGTCCGGCCTCTGTCCGGTCTACGAAGATCCGCATCTGTTACTCTCTTGTCCGGCCGTTTCCTTGGCCATCTGGCTGGAATCGGCGCGAGCGACCGCAACGAGCGCTCAAGGTGCCTGCGAAAGTGGGACCAACCTCAATCCGGTGAGTATCATCAGGTAGCGGCGTGTAAACGTGCCGGTCCAACGAGTACGCAAGATCTACTGTTGACTTCAAAGTATGATTGCTGTGATCTCGGCGACATTGATCTTCCTCAAAGTGCGTCACCGAACCCAATAAAAAACTCCGGCCGCATTAGTCTGTTGCGCGTTGACCTGGATCAAAGACGTCACAGCGGTACCGACGGATAATCGGATCGGGCATCAAGCATCAGGATGCGCTGTATGCAGAATTTTCGTCCATTGCTGATCCTGCTTCCGGTCGTGCTCGCCCTTTTGGTGCTGTTTTCTCTTATCGCACCGGAGACCCCGACCACGCAGCCGACGGAAGTTGCCTACACCGAGTTCAAGCGCGACCTGCGCGACGCCCGCATTGCTAGCGTTGTGGTGGAAGGCCAGAAGATCGAAGCGCAGATGCATGCGCCGAACGAGGAGCCGGGGGCGACCGTCACCACTTATCTGCCGGAGTTCGGCGATCCGGAGCTTCTGCCGCTTCTGGAAGCGCAGGACGTGCGGGTGGAAGTGCGCGAGGTCGTCGAGAACGGCGCGGCCGTATGGTTGGTTGCCCTGTTGCCATGGGTCATCATACTTGGCATCTGGTTCCTAATTTGGCGGCGCTTTGCGGGCGGGGGCGCCGGCGGTCTCGGCGGCCGCGATATCAAGGACTTTCTGGGGGGGTCCGCAACAAAGGAAACCGCCGGGCCCATAAAGGTGCGGTTCGCGGACGTGGCCGGACAGGAGAACGCCAAGCGCGAGGTCGCGGAGTTGGTGGAGTACCTGCGCCAGCCGCAGAAGTATACGGCGCTCGGCGCGGAAGTGCCGCACGGCGTCCTCCTCGTGGGACCGCCCGGTACCGGCAAGACGCTGCTGGCGCGCGCCCTGGCCGGTGAGGCCGGCGTTCCGTTCTTCCACATCTCGGCTTCCGAGTTCATCGAAG
Source organism: Rhodovibrio sp. (assembly GCA_007127165.1). Classification (GTDB taxonomy): domain Bacteria; phylum Pseudomonadota; class Alphaproteobacteria; order Kiloniellales; family Rhodovibrionaceae; genus SKZV01. The sequence continues at coordinate 7,846 of SKZV01000300.1, forward strand.
TCTTCGTCGGCGTCGGCGCGAGCCGGGTGCGCAAGATGTTCGATGAGGCAAAAAAGCGAGCCCCCTGCATCATCTTCATGGACGAACTGGATAGCGTCGGCCGGGTGCGCGGCACCGGGTTCGGCGGCGGCCATGATGAGCGTGAGCAGACCCTGAACCAGATCCTGGCGGAAATGGATGGCTTCTCGGGCCACGAGACGGTGATCGTGCTGGCGGCCACGAACCGGCCGGACGTGCTGGACCCCGCCCTGCTGCGCCCCGGCCGCTTCGACCGCCATGTCAGCCTGGAACTGCCGGACCGCAATGCGCGCACTCAGATCCTGCGGGTGCATACGCGTCACGTTCCGGTGGCGGAGGACGTCGATCTCGCGACCGTAGCCGCGGGAACGCCCGGTTTTTCCGGGGCCGACCTAAAAAATCTGGTGAACGAAGCGGCCATGGCCGCCGCGCGAACGGGCGAAAAGGCTGTCGCCATGCGGCATTTCGAACAGATGCGCGACCGCATACTCCTCGGCACGGTGCGCACGCTCGCGATCAAGCCCGAGGAGCGCCATCGCCTAGCCGTGCACGAGTCCGGCCATACCGCGGTTGCCTATTACCTGCCGGAGTCCGATCCGCCCTACAAGGTCACGATCATTCCGCACGGTCGGGCGCTCGGCGGGATGCAGCAGCTTCCCGAGGAGGAGCGCCACACACTCACCGAGGCTTACCTGCGCGACCGGCTCGCCGTGACCCTGGCGGGACGAGCCGCCGAGCATCTGTTCCTGGATTCCATTAGTTCGGGCGCGGAAGACGATATCCGCGTTGCCACACAGCTTGCCCGCGCGATGGTCGGGCGCTGGGGCATGTCGGAGGAGATCGGCCCCATTGATGTGCGGGAGAGCGACGAACATCCCTTCCTCGGACGCGAGATCGCCCAGCCAAGGCATTTCTCGGAAGCAACCGCCGAGGCGGCGGACACAGCCGTTCGTAAGCTGCTGAAGGAAGCGGAGTGCCGGGCGACGGAGGTGTTGAAGGCGCACCGCGGGGCCTTCGAGAAACTCGTGGCGGAGTTGGAGGCGAAAGAAACTCTAGAGCGGCCACGGATCAAAGATTGTCTGGACAGTGGCGCAGCAACGGCCGGCACCGAGCCAGCCGCGACCGCCTGCGCCTAACCTCGTGGTGACCCTTGATGGTTCAATCCGGCTGGCGCCACCTTCCGCACGACGCGGATGTCGAGATCGAGGCGTGGGGACCGGAACTCGCGAGGGCGTTCGAGCAGGCCGCAATCGCCATGACGGCCGTGATCACCGATCCGGACACGATCTGCGCGCGCGACCAAATCGTGGTTACCCTCGAGTCCAAGAACCCCGAGCGGCTCCTTTTTGATTGGCTGAACGCGCTCGTCTACGAGATGGATACGCGGCGGATGCTGTTCGCACGCTTTTGCGTGCAGATCGACGAAAACGGATTACGGGCGGATGTTTGGGGCGAACGCTTGGACGTTACCCGCCACGCGCCCGCGGTCGGCGTCAAGGGGGCGACCTATACGAACCTGCACGTGAGGTGGAACGCCGGGCGTGGCTGGGTCGTCAACGACGTGGTGGATGTGTGAGGTCGACAATGGATCGTACGAAGCTGGAGCAGGCCGGTGAATTGGAATGGCACATTCCCAAGCACGAAGACATGCGCGTGCCGGCAATCATCTTTGCGGATGCGGCCCTGCTCGAGGGGATGGACGATAAGGTTTACGAGCAGGCGAAGAATGTGACGAAGCTTCCGGGCATCGTCGACGCCGCCTACGTCATGCCGGACGCCCACTGGGGCTACGGCTTTCCCATCGGCGGGGTGGCCGCCTTCGACCCCGAGGAGGGCGGCGTGATCTCGGCCGGCGGGGTCGGCTTCGACATATCCTGTGGCGTGCGCACGCTTCTCACTGGATCTCGGGCGGAGGATATTGTCCGGGTGCGCGACGAACTCGCCGACGCGCTTTACGTCGAGGTGCCGGTGGGCGTCGGGGGCACCGGCCGGATCCGCCTCGACGGCGCGGACATGGACGCCATGCTGGACGGCGGCGCCCACTGGGCGGTGGAGCAGGGCTATGGCGAGGAGGAGGATCTGGCGCATACCGAGGAGCAGGGCCGCATGTCCGGCGCGGATTCCGCGGCGGTCTCGGCCCGCGCCAAGAGGCGTCAACGCGACGAGATGGGCACGCTCGGCTCAGGAAATCACTATTTGGAGGTTCAGCGCGTCGCCGAAATTTACCGCCCCGACGTTGCCGCGGCGTTCGGACTGCGCGAGGGCGATGCCGTCGTCACCATTCACTGCGGCTCGCGCGGCCTGGGCCATCAGATCGGCACGGAATTTCTGGCCGAGATGGTTGAGAAGGCGCAGGAGCACGGCCTAGAACTGCCGGACCGGGAGCTCGCCTGCGCGCCGCTGGGCTCCGAACTGGGCAAGCGCTATCTGGGCGCAATGCGCGCCGGGATCAATTGCGCCTTGGCGAACCGCCAGATCATCACGCATCTGACGCGCCAAGTCTTCGCACGCGTGCTCCCGCAGGCGGAGCTCGCGCTGCTGTTCGACGTCTCGCACAACACCTGCAAGGAGGAAGTCCACAAAGTGGCGGGTGTGCCCCGCCGGCTTTTCGTCCACCGCAAGGGGGCGACGCGCGCCTTCGGACCCGGCCATGCCTTCCTGCCGCAACGGCTTCACAAGGTGGGTCAGCCGGTTTTGATCGGCGGATCCATGGGGACCGGGTCGCACATCCTGGTCGGAAACTCGCCGGAGACGGGCCGGGCCTTCAGTTCGGCCTGTCACGGTGCGGGCCGCGCCATGAGCCGCCACGCCGCCTCGAAGCGGTGGCGCGGCGAGGAGGTGCGCCGGGAACTGGAAGCGCGTGGGATTACGATCCGCAGCCCTTCGCCGCGCGGTATCGCCGAGGAAGCGCCCGAGGCCTACAAGGACGTAAACGCGGTGGTGGAAGCGGCCGAGCGAGCCGGGCTCGCGCGCCGCGTGGCGCGGCTGGAGCCGATCGTCTGCATTAAGGGCTGACAGGTATCAACCCGCACCCCCGGATGAACGCACGAGAGACAGCTTCCCGGCGCCTTGACGTGGATCAATGCGGGACCCTGTTAAATGACTATAAACGGTGAAATGGGCTAGAGCGACTGGCTGCACGGGCCGCTTCCGGAATTGAACGAGCCTCAGCGGGGTTCCCATGGCTGACAGACCACCGACCGGCGAAGGCCGGCGCCGCGATCGCCTGCTTCGCGAGCGCGTTCACGATCCATACAAGCTCCGCTCGAAAATCCCGGAGCCCAGCGTCTGTCCGCAGTGCGGGGTCGCGTACCACGAAGGCCGCTGGCAGTGGCCGAGGGTAAGGTTCGAAAACCCTCGCGAGGAGCTGTGCCCGGCCTGCCGACGCGCGAACGACGACTATCCGGCGGGCATTGTGCGTCTGGAGGGCGCCTTCGTGCGGGCCCATAAGGACGAGATCCTGAATCTGGCGCGCAACGAGGAGGCGCTTGAGAAGGGCGAGCATCCGCTCAATCGCATCATGACCGTCGAGGACGAGAACGGCACGCTCGTCGTCAAAACCACCGACATTCATCTGCCCAGGCGCATCGGCGAAGCGATCCGTAGAGCCTACGAAGGCGAACTGTCCTTCCGCTATGAGGACGAAGCTTGCTTTCTGCGCGTCATGTGGTCGCGCGAGGGGTAGGGCAGGAGCGTGAGGAGCGGCCATGAGCAGGAATGTCCATACGGTTGAGGAAGCGATCCGAAGGTCGTTGGGCAGCGCGCGGCGCCTCGAGGTGCATCGCTATCCCATAGCCGTCCGCGTCGAAGAAGAGGATGGCGTCGCCACACTGGAAGGTGAGGTCGGAAGCGTCGCGATGAAGAAGCTGGCGTTGGAGCAGGCCGCGGCCGTTCCGGGCGTAACGGGCATCGTCGACCGGATCCGCGTCGCGCCGGCCGAACGTCAAGGCGACAAGCAGATCGCTGACCATGTTCGCGACGCGCTCCTACAGGATTCGGCCTTTGGCGAGTGCACGCTGCGCCGGATCTCAAGCGGCCGCGAGGAGGTGATGCGCCAGCTCGACGAGCCGCGCGGGGATATCTGCATCAGCGTATCGGACGGGATAGTGACCCTCGACGGTGAAGTGCCCGGCCTCTCGCACAAGCGTCTGGCCGGGGTGCTCGCGTGGTGGGTGCCGGGCAGCCGGGACGTCGTCAACGGGCTGGCGGTCGAGCCGCAGGAGGAGGACAGCGATTCCGAGATCACCGACGCCGTGCGGATCGCCCTGGAGAAGGATCCCTTCGTCAATGCCGGCCAAGTGCGGGTGGGAACCCACGACCGTGTGGTCACCTTGCGCGGTCTGGTGCCGAACGAGACGGAGCGCGACATGGCGGAGGCCGACGCCTGGTACGTCTTCGGGGTCGACAACGTGGTGAACGAGATCGAGGTGCGCGCATAGTTCGCGAGCGCGAAGCAGAGGAAAGGGGTGGCCTGATTGGGTGGCAATCGACCAGTGGAGCCATTATGGGTCGGCATTCGACACAGATCCCGGACTGGAACGTCGTCGTCAGCATCCACGGCGACAACTACGTCCATGCCAAGCGCATCATGGCACAGTTCGGGGAGGTCAGTGGAACCGGCTACTACAACGTCCTCGTCATGCGGGTCTCCGACATCGGCGCCTTCCTCCACCGTCTGGAGCGCCTTGTCGAAACAGCACCGGATTTTCTCCAGATCGTCGCGCGAGTTCTGCCGGCTCAGATTACCTTCGACTTTGAGGATGTCGACGACTTCGAGCGACGCGCCCGCGAGGCGGCGCTGGCGTGGGCGCCGCAACTGCTCGACAAGACTTTTTACGTCCGCCTGCACAGGCGCGGGTACAAGGGCCGGCTGTTGTCGCCGGTTGAGGAGCGGTTTCTGGACGAAGCGCTGTTGAGGGACCTCGACGCGCGGGGCCATCCAGGGCGCATCCGCTTCGCGGATTCAGACGCGGTGATCGACGTCGAGACTGTTGGATCGCGTGCCGGAATGGCGCTATGGCGCCGGGAAGACCTGCACCGCTATCCCTTTCTGCGCATCAATTGACCAGGATCAATGCTGTTCGAGGTGACGACCTGTAATCGAAGTCTTTCGGTCACGGTCCGTGCCTTGCCCGGCCCGGGAAGGAGGTAGGCGAAGGATGGCGACGCTCGACAATAGCAAGACGTGGATCAGAAAGGATCCGGCGCGTCTCGACCCCCAACCGAACCTGCTGAACTACGAAGCCACCCGCGCCGGCTTCGACTGGAGCCAGGCGTGGCGGATGCTCGATGGGTTGCCGGCCGGTGGCTACAACATCGCTCATGAAGCCGTGGACCGGCATGTGTTCGGCGGCCGTGCGGACAGGATCGCAATCCGCTGGATCGGCAAATCGGGCGAGGTCCGCGAGTTGAGCTACCGCGACCTTGCGCGCGAGACGAACCGCTTTGCCAATGCCCTTGTGAAGCTTGGCGTGGCGCCCGGCGAGCGGGTCTTCGTGCTGACCGGGCGCATTCCAGAGCTTTACATCACCGTCCTCGGCGCCCTCAAGGCCCGCTGCGTCGTCTCGCCCCTGTTCTCCGCTTTCGGTCCCGAGCCGATCGCGACGCGCGCGGAGATGGGCGACGCGCGCGTGCTGGTGACGACCCCGGCCCTCTACCGCCGGAAAGTGGCTGGCCTCCGCGAGCGGCTGAGCGGTTTGCGGCATGTCATCGTGGTCGGAGAGGAGTGCGAGGGCGCGGACGATGTGCAGCCCTGGTCGTCCCTGATGGAGAACGTCTCGGCCGATTTCACTATCGCCGCGACCGATCCGGAGGAGGCCGCGCTCCTGCACTTCACGAGCGGCACCACCGGCCGCCCGAAGGGAGCGCTCCATGTGCACGGCGCGGTGGCGGCGCATCATGTCACCGGCGTCTACGCCCTTGACCTCCACGACGACGACATCTTCTGGTGCACGGCCGACCCGGGGTGGGTGACGGGCACGAGCTACGGGATCATCGCGCCGCTGACGAGCGGGGTGACCAATCTCGTGGTCGAGGCGGAGTTCGACCCCCAGACTTGGTACAGCGTGCTCGAGCGCGAACGAGTGAGCGTATGGTACACCGCGCCCACCGCCATCCGCATGATGATGAAGCTCGGGACCGATTTCGTGAAGAGCTACAGCTTTCCCCGCCTGCGCTTCATGGCGAGCGTGGGGGAGCCGCTCAACTCCGAGGCGGTCGTCTGGGGCGAGCAGGCGTTCGGCATACCCTTCCACGACAACTGGTGGCAGACGGAAACCGGCGGCATCATGATCGGCAATTTGGCCACCCTCGACATTAAGCCCGGATCGATGGGACGTCCTTTGCCGGGGATCGAGGCAGGCATCGTGCGCCGTGATGCGAACGGCGGCGTGGCGGTCATCGAAGAGCCGATGGTCGAGGGCGAGCTGGCGCTGAAAAAAGGCTGGCCGTCAATGATGCGCGGCTATCTTCACGAGGAGGAGCGGTATCGCAAGTGCTTCGCCGGCGACTGGTATCTCACCGGCGATCTGGCGAAGCGCGATGGCGACGGTTACTTTTGGTTCGTCGGACGCGGGGACGACGTGGTCAAATCAGCGGGCCACCTCATCGGGCCGTTCGAGGTCGAGAACGCCTTGATGGAGCATCCCGCCGTGGCCGAGGCGGCCATCATCGGCAAGCCGGACCCCACGATGGGCGAGCTGGTCAAAGCCTTCGTCACGCTCAAGCCCGGCCATGCCGGCGACGACGCCATGAGGCGGGAGTTGATCGGCTTCGCCCGCAAGCGCCTGGGCGCTGCGGTGGCGCCGAAGGAACTCGACTTCCGGGCAAACCTGCCCAAGACGCGCAGCGGCAAGATCATGCGCAGGCTCTTGAAAGCGCGCGAGCTGGGACTGCCGGAGGGCGATCTGTCCACGCTCGAAAGCGACGAGACATGAGCAGTAAGACCCATCTCGACCGGCAGCATGCCCTGAGGGTCCTCCAGGACATGCTGCTCATCCGGCGCTTCGAGGCGAAGTGCGTGGAGCTTTATCAGGCGCAGAAAATTCGCGGGTTCCTGCACCTCTACGACGGGGAGGAGGCGGTCGCGGTCGGCGTGATGCAGGCGCTCGGCGCGCGTGACGCGGTGGTGGCGACCTACCGCGAGCACGGTCAGGCCATCGCGCGCGGCGTCCCCTTGGGGCCGCTGATGGCGGAGATGTACGGCAAGCGCGAGGGATGCTGCCGCGGCCGCGGCGGCTCGATGCACATCTTCGACCGCGCCAAGCGGTTCTTCGGCGGCAATGCTATCGTCGGGGGCGGACTGCCGCTGGCAATCGGCATTGCGCTGGCCGACAAGGAATTGGGACGCGGCGCGGTGACCGCGTGCTTCTTCGGCGAGGGCGCGGTCGGCGAGGGGGCGTTCCATGAATCCATGAACCTCGCCGAGCTGTGGGGGCTGCCGGTGCTGTTCGTCTGCGAGAACAACCTCTACGCCATGGGAGTGCCGCTCGAGCAAGGCGAGGCGGAAACCGACATCTATCGCAAGGCCTCCGCCTACAGGATGCCAGCGGAGATGGTCGACGGCATGAGCCCCGTTGCCGTGGAGTCGGCTACGCTTCGCGCGGTGGAATCGATCCGCGCGGGCAACGGACCGTACTTCCTGGAATGCCGGACCTATCGCTTCCGCGCGCATTCCATGTTCGATGCCCAACTCTATCGCACGCGTGAGGAAGTGGAGCTCTGGAAAGCGCGCGATCCTCTCGTGCTGATGCGGAGCTGGCTCGAGGAGAACCACATGCTTTCGGCGCAGGAGTATGCGGCCATGGAGTCCGAGGTCGAGCGCGAAATCGACGAGGCGGTCGCATTCGCCGAGGCGGGAAGCTGGGAAGCGGTCGAGGATCTGGAGCGCTTTACCTTGATGGATGAGGTGCCGGAGTGAAAGAGGCAGCCCCGCAGAGCGCGGAGCAGAGCGCGGAAAGGCGGGTTACGACCTACCGCGAAGCCTGCCGGGAGGGCATCAGGCAGGCGCTGATCGGCGACGAGCGCACATTCCTCATGGGCGAGGATGTCGGGCTCTACGGCGGATGCTACGCCGTCTCCAAGGGGCTTCTGGACGAGTTCGGGCCCGCCCGCATCCGCGACACGCCGCTGTCCGAAAACGCCTTTGTCGGCGCCGGCATCGGTGCCGCGATGGCCGGGATGCGGCCGATCGTCGAGATCATGACCTGCAATTTCAGTCTGCTTGCGCTCGATCAGATCGTGAACAACGCCGCAACGCTCGCGCACATGTCGGGCGGGCAATTCGCCGTGCCGCTCGTCATCCGCATGGCGACCGGCGCGGGGCGGCAACTCGCTGCCCAGCATTCGCACAGCTTCGAAGGATGGTACGCGCACATCCCCGGCCTCAAGATTCTGGCGCCCGGGACGATCGAGGATGCGCGCCACATGCTGAAACCTGCGCTGGCCGATCCCAATCCGGTGCTGATCTTCGAGCACATCATGCTGTACAACGCCGAGGGCGATTTGGACCCGAATCTTCAGGGCGTCGACATCACCAGCGCGAAGATTCGCAGGCCCGGCAGGGACGTCAGCCTTCTCACCTACGGCAACAGCCTCCCCAAGGCTATGGAGGCCGCGGAATTGCTGTCCTCCGAGGGCATCGAGGCCGAGGTGGTGGATCTGCGTGTCCTGCGTCCCCTGGACGAGGAGACGATCATCGCCTCCGTCAGCCGCACGCGTCGCTGCCTTATCGTGGACGAGGGATGGAAGAGCGGGTCGCTCTCCGCGGAAATCTCCGCGCGGCTCACCGAGCGGGCCTTCTTCGAACTCGACGCACCCATCATGCGACTGTGCGCGAGAGAAGTTCCTATCCCCTACGCGGCGCACATGGAGGAAGCGGCCTTGCCGCAGACGCCCGCCATCGTTGAGTTGGCGCGATCCCTGGCGAGCCCGCAATGACCGATTTCCTTATGCCTTCGCTCGGGGCGGACATGGAGTCGGGCAAGCTCGTCGAGTGGCTCGTCGAGCCTGGAACCCGCGTGCATAAGGGCGACGTGATCGCCGTCGTGGAGACTCACAAAGGCGCCATCGAGGTGGAGATCTTCGAGGAAGGGGAGATCAAGAAGCTTTGCGTCCAGGAGGGCGAGGAGGTCCCAGTAGGAGAATTGCTCGCCCGCCTCGCCCGGCCCGGCGAGGAGTTGGGTGAGCAGCCCCCGGCTCCCGAGAAGGAGAAGGAGAAGGAGAAGGAGAAGGAGAAGGAGAAGGAGAAGGAGAAGGAGAAGGAGAAGGAGAAGGAGAAGGAGAAGGAGAAGGAGAAGGAGAAGGAGAAGGAGAAGGAGAAGG
>SKZV01000036.1 GCA_007127165.1 Rhodovibrio sp.
GCCGGGTCGATCTGATGGGCCTTCGCCGGGCCCACGGCCTGCCGCACCACCTCGGCCAGCTCGCCGGTGCGGTGGAGCGGACGGGCAGCCAGGATGGCGCGCGCCACGCGGCGCGACTTCTTCTCTTCGCCGTAGTCGCGCACGATCCGCGCCAGGCTGTCCTCGTCCAAGGTGTTCACGACATCCGCCGCGCTCGCGCCGTCGCGTCCCATGCGCATGTCGAGCGGACCGTCGAAGCGGAAGGAGAAGCCGCGCTCCGCGACGTCAAGCTGCGGCGAGGAAACACCGAGGTCGAAGGCGATGCCGTCGAGGGGCAGGGCGCCGCGGTCCCCAATAAGGGAATCGAGGTTGCCGAAACGGCCTTCGACAAGATGCAGGCGACCTGGATAGCGATGCGCCAAGGCCTGGCCGCGCGCAATCGCTTCGGGATCGCGGTCCAGTCCCCAGACGGTGCAGTCGGCCGCTTGCAAAATCGCTTCCGAATAGCCGCCGCCGCCAAACGTCGCGTCGAGATAGACGCCGCCGTCCGCCGGCTCCAGCGCTTCCAGCACCGCATCCCGCAAGACCGGGATGTGCAAATCGCCGTGAGGGGTGACAGCCGCGGCGGCAGGGGTCATTCCGCCGCCTCCTTGGGCCCGGGCTTGAGCGGCAGGGTCAGCTTGCGCTCGCGGGCGCGCTTGCGGGCCTCGGCCTTTTCATAAGCCAGCGCGGCGGGCTCCCAGATCTGGAACATGCGGCCCTTGCCGACGAAGGCGGCGCGCTCGGTGATCTCGGCGTGCTCGCGGAATTCCTCGGGCAGCATGATGCGGCCCTCGCCGTCGAAGGAGAGTTGCTGCGAATCCGCGAAGATGGTCGTGGCGAGATCCTCGTGCTCTTCGGAGAAGAGTTCGAACTCGTTCATGCTCGCGCCCAACTGCTCCATCAAATCCATTCCACAGGCTTCAAGCATGGAACCGCGATACGAGGGGAATGCCACAATGCCATTGAAGGCCTGTCCGCTGACTGCGCTACGAAAGGCAGCCGGAACGGACACTCGACCCTTGCGGTCGACCTTGTTTTCAAATGTGCCGATAAACACAGACACTTGGCACTCTCCCCCCGAGGATTCCCCCGGCCCCCATGGAGTTCTTTGGGCCGTTCCTGGTCCAAACTGCCTTCGCATGGGATTTCTTGGGATATCATGGGCCCTGATGGGTGTCAACGACGCAACAAGTAAAGATTGTCGCAAGATCAAGACGTTTACGGCGTTAATAAGTCCTGCTGTGAATCGAAATGGCCGTGAATGGGTGATGTGATTCACGTCCTACCACATCTAGTGGATTGCCCTTGGAGGTTACATGTTCCTATTTTGTTCTTTTTACTAATTTGTTTGAAAAAGCACTTGACGACTGCACTTGATCTCCGTGGGACGGTGCGACTCTCTTTAAAATTGGGAATTCGACGAAATTGGATTGCAAAGGTCAGGTTTCTCTTGCGCGGTGCCCTGCCTTCCGTTACTTGCAAATGCGACTGATTTGCATTCGCATGATAATCGAGATGGGGGAAACCAATGCGACAGGAATGGACAAAGCGGGGCGGAGTTCGAGGACGGGGGGGACGCGGGGGCGTGTTGCGAGCGGCGAGCCTCGCGCTCGGGATGGTGGCGGCAGCGACTCCGGCACTCGCCCAAGTTGGCGAGGTCGAAGCGCTGCGACAACAGATTGAATCCATGCGTAAGGGCATGGAATTATTAGAAAATCGTCTAGAGGAATTGGCCGGGCGGGAAGCTGGCACGGCCGCCCGGATCGATGCGGTAGAGGAGTCCGGGCGCTCCGTGCCGGAGCGTCTGGTCACCTCGGGTCGCGACGATGTTCAGCTTTCCATTTCGGGACATATCAACCGCGGTTTGTTGATCGCCAACGACGGCGACAGCACCGAGGTGTTCCACGTGGACAACTCGTTTTCTGGAAGCCGCGTGCGCTTCGAGGGGAGCGCGCGCTTCACTGAAGATATCTCTGCTGGGACCAACTTGGAGGTCCAACTTCGCACCAACCGCTCGGATCGCGTGAACCAAATCGACAACGAGCCGATCGGCCAAACCTCCTTCGACCGACGGAAGGTCGAGTTCTATTTCGATTCAGAATCTTTGGGACGTATCTGGGTCGGCCAAGGCTCTACGGCGAGTGATGGAATTACAGGTTCCGATCTTTCCGGCACCACCGTGATTCAGGAAAACGCCGTTCAAGATTTCGCAGGAGGGATGCTATTCTTTGATGGTAATACTAATGCGCTCTCGGATACTCAAGTTCGTCAAGCATTTGATGACCTTGACGGCCTGAGTCGCAGGGACCGACTGCGCTACGATACGCCGGTGGTGGGCGGCTTCATGCTCTCCGGTTCCCTGATCCGAAACGGCGGGGCGGACATCGCGCTGCGTTATGGGACGACCGTGAATGGCGTGCGCTTCGCGGCCTCCGGTGCATTCGCCAGCGCGATCACCGAGGATAACGAGCAGATTGCCGCAGGGTCGGCTTCCGTACTGCTACCCAGCGGGTTCAACGCCACGGTCGCGGCGGGCACCGCCTTGCAGCGGGAGGCCGGGCGCGACGACCCCACCTATATTTATGGCAAGCTCGGCTATCGCTTCGCCGCCTTCGACTTCGGGGGGTCGGCCCTCTCGGTCGATTATTACGAGGGCTGGGACATGGACCGGAATGAGGACACGTCCCGCAGCGTCGGGCTTGCGGCGGTGCAGACCGTGGACCGACTGGGCACAGAGCTGTATCTTGGGCTTCGCGGCTACGACCTCGACCGGGCGGGTGCGGACTTCGATCCGGTGGTCGCGGCGCTTTCCGGCGCACGCGTGCGATTCTAGGGCGCGATGATTCCAAACCTCTTCGGCTTGGAGCGGGATGGCGATTTCATAAGCCATCCCGCAACCGAGATGGGAGTAAGCGGCGATGAGAAGCGGACTCCGGACTTTGGCGGCCTTCCTTTTGGTGGCGGGCCTCGCTGCCTGCGCCGTCGGAGAAGGAATGGAGGCGCGCGAGTTCCACCGGATGGCCGACAACGAGCCAGACGGGCCCGGCCTGCTGACCGGTGAGGAAGGCGCGTTCATTCTCTACCGCCGGTAAGACAGCCTCGCATTGAGGAAATCCAAGAGCTGAAAGCGCCAGACGGCCTGTAAGCCGGGTTCTGTCTCCGCCGGTTAAGGCGGTGGACGGCCATTCCTCTGGGACGTTCGTTGCCGAACGCCTCGCGCGACCGACCCGGACGGCGGTGCGGAAGCCCACCTGCCGAACCTCGAAAGGCTCGGCGTGCCGTCCCTATATGGTCTTGCTCCCGGTGGGGTTTGCCGTGCCACCCCTGTTGCCAGGGGCGCGGTGCGCTCTTACCGCACCCTTTCACCCTTACCCCGTCTCGCCGTCTCCGGCGCCCGCTGGGCGGTTTGCTTTCTGTGGCACTTTCCCTAGGGTTACCCCCGCCGGGCGTTACCCGGCACCGTGCTTCCGTGGAGCCCGGACTTTCCTCCCTCCGCCCGCGCACGAATGGCAGGCGAAGAGCGGCCGTCCAGCCGTCTGGCACGCTCTTATTTAGGGTGTTTCCGCCCCGCGATCAAGGAACGCGAGCAAGCCCTTCAGCCGTGCCGCCGTTCCAGCGTCCGGCCTTCCCGTTACCGAATCCGGCCGGAAGTGACGTTGAAAGGCGGCGAGCACTTGTTCAGTTGCAGTCTCGGACCTCTCGCCGTCGGGCGCGCAGTAGCCGAAGCGGGTGAGCCCCCCGAGAAACCAGGAGATCGGAGGAACGGCCTTGACCTCCTCCGCACCGCTCGGCCATACGCCGATTCCGGCGGCCGCGAGCCGCTGCCAATCGAACAACTCTCCGGGGTCCTGCTTGCGCGCGGGCGCGACGTCGCTGTGTGCCAGCACGCGATGCGGCGGGATCGGATGGCGAGCCAGGATGCCCCGGCACAACGCGATCAGCGCCTGCATCTGCGCCTCGGGGAACGGACGATAGCCGAAGGCGTGGCCGGGGTTCACAAGTTCGATCCCGATGGAGCGCGAATTCACGTCCCGCTCTCCCGCCCAGCAGGCGAGACCGGCGTGCCACGCCCGGCGATGCTCCGCCACGAGATGGAACACGCGGCCGTCCTCCTCGATCAGGTAGTGCGCGCTCACCTTCGCCGCCGGGTCGCACAGCCGCTCCAGCGCCCCCCCGCCGCTCTCCATGCCGGTATAGTGGAGCAGCAGGATATCCACCGCCGCATCGTCCTTGCGCGGCTCGTGGTTGGGGGAGGGGACTTCGATCATGGCTCCGGATAGTGCCGCGTGCTGCCGCAAACCGCAATAACGTCCGAAATCCGAAAATCCAGGCAATACCGACAACTCGCCACCTTTGGGGCGAAGAGGGTGAGGGTGGTCCGGCAGGTATTCCGCTACGCCTTGCCCACCCTCGGTCCAGCCAGCCGGGGCCGCCGGAGGACGATAATGCCGACACCGACAATCGTTAATGCGCCGCCGACAAGCAGGCTGAGCGTTAACGATTCGTCCAGGAACACAACGCCCGAGGCGACCCCGAAGAACGGGACCAGGAGCGTGAAAGGCATGGCGACGTTGACGTCGTAGCGCTTGAGCAGCATGTACCACGTTCCGTAGCCGAGCCCGACCACGATGACCGCCTGATACAGCACCGCCGCATAGGGCCTCCAGTCGGCGGCCTGAAGGGCCTCCCAATGACCGGTTTCCAGTAGGAACGAGGCGAGGAAGAGCTGAGGCGTGGCGAAGATCGCCATCCACGCGTTGATCTGGTTGCCGTTCAGCGTGTCGAGGTGCTTGATGATGATGCTCGCCACAGCCCACACGAGCGCCGCGCCGAGCACCAGGGCGAGGGCGAAGTACTGCCCCGCCAGCCGGGGTTCCCCGGCGATGATCGCGACTCCCGCAAAGGCGAAGGCGAGACCGAGTACGCGCCGCCAGCCGAAGCGCTCGCCGAAGAAGATCGCGGCGAGCAGGGCGGCGAAGGGAACCTGCAACTGGATGGAAATGGCAGCGGTGGCGGCGTCGATGTAGCGCAGTCCGCTGAACATCATCGAGAAGTGCAGCGTTCCCAGGACGAAGGA
>SKZV01000140.1 GCA_007127165.1 Rhodovibrio sp.
ATCAGAATGCCGAGCGTGCTGGCGGAGGCGATGGTTCCGGTCGCGATCTCCGTCCGGTAGCCTTGCTGGAGCATAACGGGAAGCGCCAGAATGCCGAGCGTCACCACGGAGGCGCCGATAATCCCGGTGCTGGCCGCCAGCACCACGCCCAGCGCCGTCACCGCGATGGCGAGCCCGCCGCGCATCCCGCCCATCAGCATCTGAAGGGACATCAGGAGATTGCGCGCAAGGCCGGAGCGCTCCAGCATAATCCCCATAAAGACGAACATCGGCACGGCCACCAGCAGCCAGTTGCTGATGACGCCGCCGTAGATGCGGGACACCACCGTGCCTAGAAACACCGTCGGAAGATCGCTTACGAAGACGAACAACACGCCGACGCCGCCCAGTACGAACGCGACGGGGTACCCGATGAAGATACCGACCACCAGCGTAAGCACCATGGCCAGGGCATAACCGTAGTCTTCAAGCACCCCTGCGCCCCTCGATGTCTTGTTTTTCTTGTTTGGCGTACTCGCTCTCGTGAATCTCGATCACCCCGAAGATCTGACACAGATTGCGGACCACGCGGAAGCTCGCCGCCAGGGCGAGCAGGGACAGCCCGATGGGGATCATCGACTTGATGAAGTAGCGGTCGAACAGACCGCCGTAATCGGAGCGCTCGCCCGTGACGTACGACCGCTCGACATATCCGAGCGATAGCCAGGCGACCACGACGCAGAACGGGATCAAAAACACCACGTCCCCCAGAACGTCGACGGAGCGGCGCATGCGCGGGCCAAGCTGCCCATAGATAATATCGACCCGGATATGCCGGTCGGCCTGCAAGGCGTAAGCACCGCCCAGCATCACCATCAGGCCGAAGAAGTGCCACTGGAGTTCCGTCAGTCCGGCCAGCGTGATGCGATTGCCGATCAGGGGAAGCATGACGTCCCAGGTTGCGATCACCCCGATGCGGAGCTGGGAGAAGAGCACGCTGAGCACGGTGAAAACCATGATCAGGATCACCGCCCAGCTTGCGAGACGGCCGGGCCACGCGCTGGCCTGCTCCAGCGCGTGGATGACCCGGCTCAACCTTCGGCGCTCAGCCATGGGCTTCGAGCCTTCTCATGGACCGTGGCTTTACTCGCGGGGAAGCTCCTGAAGGTCGTACCAGACCCGCTCGGTTTCCATGTGCGTCTGAAGCGACTCGTAGGCCTCGCGGAACAGTTCGTCTTCCGCCGCGGATTCTTCCAGTACTTCGTAGGTCGCCTCGCGCAGCGCGTCGAGGAGTTCGTCCGGGAACCGCCGCACCTCGACACCCGCCTCCTCGAACTCCCGGATCGTCTCCACCTGCGGCTTGGCCGCCGTCTTCATGGACCACAGAACGGTGTCGCGGCAGGCGGTCCAGAACAGATTCTGCTCGTGCTCGCTGTAGCTGTCCCAGAGGTCTTTGTGGATAATGAACGAGTTCCAGCTCGCGGGCTGGTGCCAGCCGGGGAAGTAGTAGTAACTGGCGATGTCGTCTATGCCGAGATCCTGGTCAATATTCGGTAGCGAGAACTCCAAGCCGTCGATCCGCCCGCGCTCCAAGGAGACGTACAACTCCCCGGCCGGGATCAGGCTGGTCGAGGCGCCGAGCTTGTCCATTACGCGCCCGCCAAGACCGGAGATGCGGAAGCGCAGGCCCTCGTAATCCTCCGGCCCGGTGATCTCCACGTTGAACCAGCCACCGGCTTCCGGCGCGGTCAAATGGCAGGGCAAGACCTGAACGTTGTGCGGATCGTAGGCCCGCTGGATAATATCCATCCCCTCGCCGTCCCACATCCAGGACAGGAAAGTCATCGGGTCGGGGCCAAAGGGCATGGCGCCCACCAGGCCCGCCACCGGGATCTGATCGGCCCAATAGCCGACCCAGTCCCAACCGGCGCGCACCGAACCGGAACTCACCGCATCGAACACCTCGAACGCAGGGACCAATTCACCGGCGCCGTGAATCTGGAACCGGATCTCGCCGTCGGAGATCTCTTCCAGGCGGCTGACGAAATATTCGCCCCCCTCGCCAAGATAGGTCAGGCCCTTCGGGAAAGTGCTCGCCACTTCAATCGGCCGCTGCGCCTGTGCGTCGCTGACGGCGACTCCCGCCATCACCATGGCCGACGCGCCGGCTGCAAGAACAAGTCGCTTCATGGTCTTCCTCCCCAGAGATTTGTTTTTTGTTCGGAAATTACGCGCCTGCGTTCGCTTCCCTCGCCGTGGTGCGACGGAGGGCCCGCGGTTTTGCCTGTAAGCGCATTCCGATACGACGTGCCGCTCCCTATGCCTGCAACAAAGGTGCACACTATTGAAACCACCGGACAATGAAGACGCAACCCGGAACGACAAGCTCGCCGGGAATTTCCCGATTTCACCAACAGCTGAGCTGCATATGCGCGCACCTTACTAGCATCCGGTGTCTACATTGCGAGCATAACGAGAATCAAGCCAATTCATTCCCCAAAACATAGACGGCTACTTGCGACTTCATTTTTGTTTCTGTTTTATTGTCTTTGATGAAGTCTCACTGTCGCTTGGGAGGCCCCCTTCTTAATTGATTGAGTTTCAGCGCACTAAACTCCGACCACGGGCCGCGGCTCGGACTGCCGTGGGACCTTATTCCACAATCGGTGGGATGCTTAGCAAGGCGTCTCCGGGTAACTTGCGCGAAAATACCAGAAAGTTTCTGGCGGATTCGTCTCTCCCTGCGATAAAACGAAGGTGGAGATGGGAAACGGAGACTGATGATCGAGGACCCTGGAAACGATGCTCCGCCCGGAGACGGGGCTAAACAGCCCGCACGGGCGGCGCGCGGCCATGGCGCACGCATCAAGCTCGCCGACGTGGCGCGGGAAGCGGGGGTGTCCACCGCCTCGGTGTCGCGGGTGCTGAACAACAACACCCGGGTCAACGCCGACATCCGCACCCGCGTGGCCAATGCGGTGAGCCGCCTCGGCTACACGCCGAACAGCGCCGCACGCGCGCTGGCGTCCCAAAGGTTCCGGAAGGTCGGAGCCATCGTGCCGACGCTGGAAAACCCGGCCTTCGCCTCGGCGGTCGAAGCCCTGCAGCAACGGCTGTCCCGCAACGGCTACGCCGTCATAATTGCCAGTTCCGATTACAACCCGGAGTTGGAGTTGATGCAGGCGCGTATGCTCGGCTCTGTCGGCGTGGATGCGGTGATGCTCATCGGGGCGGATCATCTGCCGGAACTGTACGCTTATCTCGAGGACTCACATCTGAAGTTCGTGAATGCCTGGGTGGCGGACCGCACCTCCGGTTATCCCTCCGTCGGCTTCGACAATCGCGCCGCGGCCGCAAGGTTGACCCGCTATCTGATCGAACTCGGCCACCGCGAGTTCGCCGTGATCAGCGGAATCAGGAAGGGCAACGACCGCGCCACGGAGCGCGTCGCGGGCGTTGCGCAGGCGCTGGAGCGCGCCGGGCTCAAGCTGCCGCCGGAGCGGGTCCTGGAAGCGCCGTACAAGTTCTTCGAAAGCCAGATGGCTCTGCGCTCCTTGATGGCCAGCGAGACGCCGCCCACGGCAATCGTCTGCGGGAACGATCTGCAAGCCTTCGGCGCGCTGATCGAGTG
Source organism: Rhodovibrio sp. (assembly GCA_007127165.1). Lineage (GTDB taxonomy): Bacteria > Pseudomonadota > Alphaproteobacteria > Kiloniellales > Rhodovibrionaceae > SKZV01. The sequence goes on from SKZV01000140.1 coordinate 3,611, forward strand.
TCAATCCCTGGGCATCGCCGTGCCCGGAACGGTTTCGATCGCGGGCTTCGACGACCTGGATTTCGCAGCCCACATCACCCCGCCCCTGACAACGATGCAGATCCCCGTGGCGGAAATCGGCGTGCGGGCGGGGGAGTACCTGCTGGCCCGCATCCAGGATCGTCCAACGCTTCATATCACCGAAGTGAACGTCAATTTGGTGGTGCGCGCCTCCACCGGTCCGCCTCCACGCGCAGGTAATCGGAAGTCAGAACTTACCGAGTAAGCGCATACACAAAATCCCTCCGCTTGCGTTGACAAGTCTCTCGACTTGATGTTTTTGTTAAGAAAGAATGAATGCGATCGGTCGACTCAGGGACCAAATGACCGGAAAAACAGGTCAAGCCGCGCAATAAACACGGCATTCCAAGGGAGGTGGCTCATGAATTCCCAGTATGAACCGGATCGTTTAGCACAGGCGGCGGGCTCACCGCGGTTAGGCGGGGGCACGAAGCGCCGCACAGTCCTCGGTTACGGAATGGCTGCCGCCGCGACTTCGATTATTGGCGCGCCTGCGATTTTGCGCGCCCGCGAGACCGTCAAGGTCGGGGTGGTTTATCCGATCAGCGGCGATTTCGCCCGCTTTGGCGAGTCCGTCACCGAGGCCACGGTCATGGCCTTCGACAAGATCAACCGGGAAGGCGGGATTCAATCGCTCGACGGCGCGGAGATCGAGCCGGTGATCGCCGACATCCGCAGCGAGTCGACCGTCACGCGGACGGAGACGGAGCGCCTCATCAACGACCATAGCTTGGCGGCCGTCACCGGGTGTTACGTCAGCGGCCTCTCCATGATCGCATCCGAGGTCTGCGAGCGTCAGGGCGTGCCGTTCATCACCGGGTCCGTCTCCGACGAACTCTCGGCGCGGGGCTTGCGTTACTTTCATCAGGTTTCGCCCAAGGCCAGCATGTTCGGCGAGTATCAGGTCCGCATCGCCAAAACGCTTGGCGAAGAGTTCGGACCGCAGAGGAACAAGGTCGGCATCCTGTTCGAGGACACCGACTACGGCACCTCGACGGCCGAAGGGCTGGAGAAGACCGCCGAGGAGATGGGCTTCGAGGTGGTGCTCTCCGAGTCCTATCCCTTCGACATTCCCGACGCCGATCCGCTCATTACCCGCGTCGCGCGCTCAGAAGCGGAAATCCTTTTCCCGGTTTCCTATCTCCAGGACGCGATCCTGATTATCGAGACCCTGGCCCGGCGCGGCATCGACGTCGCCATCTTCGGCGGCGGCGCGGGCTATCTGGTGCCGGAGTTCCGCGAGGGCCTTGGCCCGCTGGCGAACCTCACGTTCAGCGTCGGCTCCTGGAACTGGGACGTGGACCACGAGGGCGCGCGCGGGGTCAGCGAAGCCTATGCGGAGCGCACCGGAGAGCCGTTTATCCACGAGCACGCGGGCGAAGGCTACTGCATGGGCCTCCTGATCGCGGATGCGCTGGA
>SKZV01000229.1 GCA_007127165.1 Rhodovibrio sp.
ACTCCGGCGGTGATGAGGTTGCTGTAAAGCTCCGTCCGCGCCGCCTCCGCGACCAGCGCTTCCAGATCCTGGCGCAAGGTGGGTTCGCCGCCGGAAAAATGGATCTGCAAAACGCCGATTCCGGCCGCCTGCGCGATGGTGTCGAGCCACGCGGGGGTGTCCATCTCGGCCTTCGCGCGCAACAGGTCGATGGGGTTCGAGCAGTAGGGACACTGCATCGGGCAACGATGCGTCAACTCGGCCAACAAAGCATAAGGCGGCTGAGGAGCGCTCACGGGTATGAAAAGCCTTTACTTGTGTAAAGCTGGACCATAACGCTCCGCCCCACACACTTTATCGAGCGTGTGGGGCGGAGTTATAGCGTCGAGCGATTAGCGGCGCTTGATGTCCGCGCAGGCGTAGCTGTTGATTTCCATACCGGCGGGGATTTCCCGCACAGTCGGGCTCTTCCATGTTTTCTTCATAACAGGCAACCTCCCAAGAGTTAGCGACAGTTGAGCCTAGACCTACCCGATTATGCTACTTCATTCGGTCAAAAGGAGTCAAAACAACTTCTCGACTCTCGCTGATGGGTGGATCATAATACCTATCGTCGTAGTTCGACAAGAGGCAAAACCTAAAAAGACGCTTACTCGACTTGGTCAAAGACGGAACTCGCTTTAAAGCGGTCTGGCGGCGCTGGGGGCGTTCCCGTTCTTCCGTGCCGGTCGTGGAGTCAAAGAAAACCGTGCTGAACGCTACAAAGTTGAACAGAGTTCGGCATAATTGGGGAGACGCTAATGCTTCGGGTGAGCACTTATGCCATCGCGGCCGTGGGATTGCTGGCCGCGCCGATGGCTCAGGCAAACGAGAATGTGCTTGAGTTAATCGATAATCCGGAACTCTGGGCCACGCAACTCGGTAACTATCAAGGACATCGCTACAGCCAACTGGATCAGATCAACCGCGATACCGTCGGCGATCTACGCGCCGAGTGGCAGTTCTCCACCGGCGTCCTGCGCGGTCACGAAGGCGGGCCGCTCTATGTCGGCGACGGACGGCTCTACATCCACACGCCGTTCCCCAACAAGGTCTTCGCGCTCGATATTGAGGACCAGGGCCGGATCATCTGGTCTTACGAGCCGGACCAGGATTCCCGCGTGATTCCCGTCATGTGCTGCGACACCGTGAACCGCGGGCTCGCCTATGCCGATGGCCGGTTGTTCCTCAATCAGGCGGACAACACGGTGATCGCGCTCGACGCGGAGAGCGGCGAACTGCTGTGGAGCGTGAGCAACGGCGACCACACTCAGGGCGAGACGATGACGATGTCGCCGCTGGTGGTGCACGACAAGGTCATCGTGGGGATCAGCGGCGGCGAATTCGGTATTCGCGGCCACATCACCGCCTACAACGCCGAAACCGGCGACATGGAGTGGCGCGGCTACTCCACCGGCCCCGACGACGAGGTGCTGCTCGACCCCGAAACCACGCTGATGATGGGCGAGCCCGTCGGCGAGGCCGATCTTGGCGTCAGCACCTGGCCGGAGGGTGAGTGGGAACGCGGCGGCGGCGCGCCCTGGGGCTGGGTGACGTACGATCCCGAGTTGGACCTGATCTACTACGGGACCGGAAACCCGGGCACCTGGAACCCGGAGCAGCGCGCCATCGACGGCGAACCCGCCGACAACAAGTGGGGCATCACCGTCTTCGCCCGCGATCCCAACACCGGCGAGACGAAGTGGGTCTATCAAAAGGTTCCGTTCGACGAGTGGGACTATGACGGCATCAATGAGAATCAGTTGATCGACGTCGAGATCGACGGCGAAGAGGTCAAGGGGCTCGGCATCATCGACCGTACCGGTTTCGGTTTCCTGCTGGACCGCGAGACCGGCGAGTTGCTCGTGGCCGAGAAGTTCGCGCCGGAGACCAACTGGGCGACGCACTACGACATGGAGACCGGCCGCCCCGTGGTCGATGAAGACTACAGCCCGCATACTCAGGGCGTCGACGTCAACACGACCGACATCTGTCCGACGGCCATGGGCGCGAAGAACATGCAGCCAACCTCCTACTCGCCGGACACCGGACTGATCTATGCCGGTATCAATCGGATCTGCATGAACTACGAGCCGCATGAGGTCGAGTACGTTGCCGGTCAGCCCTACGTCGGCGCAACGCTGACGATGATGCCCGCGCCGCTGGAAAACGACGAGGGCATGGAAGGCCGGATGGGCAGCTTCATCGCCTGGGACCCGGTCAAGGGCGAGACCGTCTGGGAGATCGACGAGCGCTTTGCGGTCTGGAGCGGCGCGCTGACCACCGCCGGGGACCTGGCTTTCTACGGGACGCTTGAAGGCCATATCAAGGCCGTGGACATCGAGACCGGCGAGCACCTCTGGCAGTTCAAGACTCCGTCCGGGATCATCGGAAACGTCAACACCTTCCAGCACGAGGGCAAGCAGTACATTGCGGTGCTTTCCGGCGTCGGCGGTTGGGCCGGGATCGGCCTCGCGGCGGGTCTGGAAGATCCGGAGGCCGGGCTTGGCGCGGTCGGCGTGTTTGCCGCCTTGCAGGACTACACCGAGCTTGGCGGCGTGCTGACCGTCTTCGCTCTGCCGGACTCCTAAGCTCTGTATTGGCTTCTCGACGGGCGACGCCCGGACCTTCGGGTCCGGGCGCACTTGTGGGTTTCAGGAACGGTCCGCCGCAACGTGGGCGGGATGATCTGTCGAAAGAGGTAAACTGAATGACTGTAATCGTTAAGGCGGGCTGGGCTTGCGCTTTCGCCGCCGGTGTTCTGGGTCTTGCGGTCCTCGCGGGCGGCGCGGCGGAGAGTTTGGCGGACGACGTTGCCGACTACACCGTGATCGACGGGAACGTCGATCCGAACACGCGCGAGGGCTACACGGTTTACAGCCGCGCCTGTATGGCCTGCCACGGGCCGGACGGGCTTGGCTCCTCCTTCGCTCCCAGCCTCATTCAGGCGGCGGAGCGGCGCAGCTTCGAGGAGTTCGCGCAGACCATCGCCGAAGGCCGGGAAATCCAGCCGGGGCAGGTCATGCCGTCCTTCGCCGACGACTTGTATGTGATGTCCAACCTCGTGAATGTCTGGAGCTACCTCAAGGCCCGCGCCGACGGCGGGCTGGGCCGTGGCCGCCCCGGCATTATCGAGGACATGCAAGAGGACGAGGAAAGCTGATGCCGCTGGAACGCGTCCGGGCCGGTAGCTGGAGGAAGCGATGCGTATAACGAAGCGGGCCGCCGCTGGACTTGCGGCGGGATGTCTCATGGCGGCCGGAGGCTGGATCGGTGCTGCGCAGGCCGGGCCGCCGGAGCTTTACGAGCGCGAGCATCTGAGGGTTTGCGCCGATGGTAACAACCTGCCCTTCACCAACCGCGCGGGGGAGGGTTTCGAGAACAAGATCGCGGAGTTGTTGGCCGAGGACCTTGGCATGCCGCTCACCTACGTGTGGGCGCCGCAGATCATGGGCTTCGTGCGCAATACGCTGGATCTTCGGGTTTGCGACCTGATCGTCGGTGTGGTTGCAGGCTATGAGTTCGCGCAGAACACCAACGAATATTACCGCTCCGTCTATACTCTGGTGGTGCCGGAAGACTCCGAGCTTGACGCGGCCTCTTTGGACGACCCTGCATTGCAGGGACTGACCATCGGGACGATTACCGAAACCCCGCCGCTGGTGGCGCTGCGCCATGCCGGGGCGCGCGTAAAAGGGTACGCGCTGCAAGTCGATACCCGCACCAGGACTCCGGTGCGCGACGCAGTAGCGGACGTGGCGGACGGCGTGACCGACGGCGCAGTCCTCTGGGGGCCGATCGCGGGCTATTACGCGACGCGCCAAGACCCGCCGCTGAAGGTCATTCCTCTGACCGAAGACACGACCGGCGCGCAGTTGGAGTTCCGCATCACGATGGCTGTCCGGCGCGGCGAGCCGCAGTGGAAGGACACGCTGAACGACTTCATCGACCGCCATCAGGACGAGATCAACACGATCCTCGCCGACTACGGCGTGCCGCTGCTCGACCGGCGCGGGCAGGTGATCGACCTTGCGCAATCCGGTGAGGGAGGGTGATCATGCGGTCCTTTCCGTTTCTCGCCTTCGGCGTCGGGCTTGCCGCCGCCGTGTCGCTCTCCGCGCCCGAAACCCAGGCGCAAAGGGCTGCCACCGGGCCGCCGGATTGGCCTTGCGTGCAGCGGATGGTTCCCGAGATCGGCTGGGGAACCATCTGGGGCGGCCCCCCGATCGATCAGCTTGAACAGCCATGGTGGGAGGATGAGGAAGTCGGCCGTATCGTACGCTTCGCCACCTCCCGAGAAACCAGCCAGGAGGAAGCGGTCGAGCGTGTGCGCACCTTCGCGGAGAGCCTGGAGCCAGACGAGCGGGAGGAGCGGCTGACGCTGCTCTTCTCCGGCCTGCACGAGCGGATCAACCGCGAGCGCAGCCGCACCATCGAGTCCATCCGCCGCTTTTCCCAGTCCCAGGTTTCCCGCCTGGAAGATGTTTCCGAACTGGTCGACGAACTGGAAACCTTGCGGGACTCCGATGCGGTCCGGGCGGAGACCTTGGAGCGGCTGGAGAAGCAACTGCACTGGGAGCAACGCACATTCCAGATGCGCCAGCAATCGCTGCCCGCGCTCTGCGAACAGCCCTACCTGCTGGAAGAAAAACTCAGCCGCATGGTCCGGGCGATCCAGGCGGAGATGTGAGGGCAGGTCTTCGGCTGCACGCCAAGGTGCAGACAAATCAGCAAAAAACCGAAACGGGAGGACTCATGTTGGGAGCTTTATCGAGGACCGCTGTGTCCAGCCGATTGCGGCTGTTGCTGGCGGGCGCGGCGGTCGCTGTACTCGCCTGGCCGCAAATGGCCGCCGCCGCCACGGACGACGACGAGGAGGTCGAGGTCATCACCGTTGGCTACCTCGGTTTCGAACGCGACGAGGACCTTGAGCCGGTCTCCGTGCTCGATCCGATCCTGGAGGACGAGGGCGTGCAGGGCGCGCGTCTGGGCGTTCAGGACAACAATGCCGCCGCGCAGTTCCTCGGGCAGGACTTCGTGCTGGTGGAGGCGATCCTGCCACGCG
>SKZV01000337.1 GCA_007127165.1 Rhodovibrio sp.
ACCCAGGTGCGGGCGTGGACATTGCTCTCCTCCAGCCGCCGCGTAATCATGAAGGGCTCGCCCTCGAGCGGCACGACGAGGCACTGGAAGTAGGAATACCCTGTGGTCTGGTATTCGGTGAGATAGGCGAGGTTCTCCGGGTCCGTAATCACGGCGACGTCGACGCGGCGGTCGGCCATCCGCGCCCGCAATTCGCGAAGTCGGCGGGCGTGCTCTTCCATCGAAAACGTCATGTCATCGCGGTTGCGCATGCGGCAATCTCCATCAGCCAGTGTATTTCCACCACCAGCTTCTATTGCCGGGATCGAATGAGCAAGCTGCCGAGCGATCACATCTTGGCGTTCAACCGCCGCGCGACCGCGATTGCAGGCGCTACGTTATCCAGCCAGCCTCGTTTGCTGAACGACCCCGCCAAATTCACAAGGGCCGGACGAGCGGCTCTTCTCGAACCCCCTGGGATTCGCAATCGTGCGCCTGAAGCGCGGCGCTGATCGCCGTAACGATGCAAAGGTCGCCTGTTCCCTGGCAGCGGGGACACGCGGCCCGGAGGTCGCCGCGGAAGTCCGCGCTAACGCCGAGTAAAGCTTCGCAAGTCCTGAGATTGCAGCCCGTCGCCATGATACTCCCCCTTTAAGACTCCCAGACTGTGACTGAGGTCAAGCTGACAGTCGCTGGTTAATTTCTCGTTAACCTCAACAATCCGCGGGAGATTCCGCAAAATTTTTATTGCTATACTTATTGAGTACTTCGTTGAAGCAGCGATAGGATCATTCCAGGCACTTTTGGATGCGTAAGATAGCCGTAAAGATCCAAAAGATCCCATCATTACTATAATAGAAGTTATTCTTAACTTTAACAAGCTGGTCGGCGCTGTCGATGCGCTTTTTCGCCCTTTGGTAACGGCGGCAACCGAATCGTCATCGAGGCGATCCACTCCCGCCATCGCCGACGGCTGAACTGCTATTGTCCGCCACCGTCTCAACCCAGCACGGCCTCTGGCAGCCATAGGGCTAGCTGCGGAAAGGCGATCACCAGACCGAGTCCGAGAAGCTGCAACAGCACGAAGGGGATGATGCCGCGATAGATGGTTTGCATCTTAACTTCCGGCGGGGCCACGCCCTTCATGTAAAACAGGGCAAAGCCGAAGGGCGGGGTCAGGAATGACGTTTGCAGGTTCACCGCCATCAGGATCGCAAACCACAGCACCACCTCGCGGTGCGTTCCGACATGATCGCCGAAGTCCATGAGAGCGAGCATCGGCAGGAAGATCGGCAGCACGATCAACGTGATCTCGATCCACTCGAAGAAAAAGCCGAGGAAGAATACGATGGCGACCAGCACGAGCAAGGTGCCCCAGGTCCCAAGCCCAAAGGCCTCAATCATGTCTTCAACCATGAAGTCCCCGCCCAGCGAGCGGAAGACGTAGGCGAACGCGGTGGCTCCGACTAGAACGAAGAACACCATCGCGTTGGTGAGCGCCGCGCGTTGAACCGTGTCCTTCAGCGTCGCCCACGACAGCCGCCGGTTCAACGCCGCCAACACCAACGCTCCGGCGGCTCCCACGGCCGAAGCCTCGGTGACGGTTGCCCAGCCGAAAATGATGGAGCCCAGCACCAGAAACATCAGCGCCAGCGGCGGAACGAAGCTCGTCACCACAAGACCCGCCAGGGCCAACGCGGTTTGCGGCCCCTCCGCCTTATCCAGGGGCGGCGCGAGGGCCGGATTGAATCCGGCACGCAAGCCAATGTAGAGCACGTAAAGCCCCGCCAGAATCAGTCCGGGAAAGATCGCCGCCATAAAGATGCGGCCCACCGACAGGCCCATCATCTCCGCCATGATGACCAGCATGATGCTTGGCGGCAGCAGAATACCGAGCGTACCCGAGGCGGCGACCGTGCCGCTCGCCATCGCCATGTCATAGCGCCAATGCAGCATCGCGGGCAGCGCCAGAAGCGACATCATGACGACGGACGCGCCGATGATCCCGGTGCTCGCCGCCATGATCGTGCCCATCCCGGTCACCGCCAGCGCCAGCGCACCCGGAACCCGGCGCAGCAGCACTTGCAGGCAGTACAGCAGTTTCTCGGCGACGCCCGAGCGTTCCAGCACCGTGCCCATGAAGATGAACATCGGGACCGCCACCAGCACCATGTTGTCGGCGATCCCGCCCCAGATGCGCGGCATCAGGTTGAAGAACTCGATCAGGCGGAAAACGTCGAGGAAGTAACCGATGAAACCGAACGCAAGCCCCACCCCGCCCAGCACCATCGCCACCGGGTAGCCGGTGAGGAGCAGCACTGCCATCGTCAGGAACATGAAGGCGGGAAGGTAATAGGGGTCTATCAACTCAGCCCTTCCCCTCTCCAGCCCGCGCGCGCAGATCGGCGCTTGATGCGAAGAGCACGAGCACTTGCCGCAGCGCGGTGGAAATGCCCGCCAGCAGCATCAAGACGATTCCCAGCAGCAGCACGCCCTTGATGACCCAGCGGTGCGGCAGCCCGGCCGGACTGGAAGACCCCTCGCCCATCGCATAGGAACTCGCGACGAAGTCCACACCGAAATAGATCAGCACCGCCATGTAAGGCAGCAACAGGAAAAGGCAGCCCAAAAGCTCCACTACCGCGCGCCCGCGCGACAGCATCCGCTCACGCAAAATCTCGATGCGGACGTGGGCGTTGCGCAGATAGCCGTACCCCAGGCAGAGGGCGAAGATCGCGGTGTGCAGGTGCCATTCCATCTCCTGAACGGCGGCGGAGGAGCCGAAGAAGTATCGCCGCGTCACGACATCGAACACGGTGAGCACCACCAGAACGGGCAGCAGCCACGCAGCGAGGCGGCCAATGCCGTCGACAATGGCGTCAAGACGTTCGGCAATGGTGAGGAGCTTGTTCATTGCGGACCTTGCATCCCGCTGCCGAGCGCGCTTGGAAGGAAATGGCCGGATCAAGTCCGGCCATAACCAGAAAGCTTACAGTTCAACGGCATTTCCAGGCCGGATCCTCAGTTGATATAACCCAGTTCACGCCACAGAGCGTACTCCTCGCGGAATTCGGAATAAGACTCCCACACCCGCGCGAAAGTCTCGTCCTGAGCCTTGTAGTCCTCGACGACCTCGCCCCAGGCCTCGCGATAGGCGTCCAGAATCTCCTCCGGCCATTCGCGCAAGGCCACGCCGTGCTCGTCCTGCAACTCACGCAGGGCCGGACCCTGGTTCGCCTCCGCCTCGGCCAGTGTGCGGACGGTGATGTCGTGGCATGCATATTCGAGGATGGCCTGGTTCTCGTCGGACAATTCATTCCAGCGGTCCAGGTTGATCATCAACTGCATCAGCGTGACCATCTGGTGCCAGCCGGGGAAATAATAATTGTTCGCGACCTCGTGAAAGCCGAAGTGCAGGTCGAGGCTTGGCATGGAAAACTCGGTTGCGTCCAGCGCGCCGCGATCCAGGGCCGCATAGATGTCGCCCGGCGCCAGCAATTGGGTCGAGACGCCAAGCTTTTCCATCACAGCGCCGCCCAGTCCGAAGATGCGCATCCGCAGCCCCTCGAGGTCCTCGACCGAGGTGATCTCTTCACGGAACCAGCCCGCGCCTTCGGGGGAGAGCGTGCCGCAAATCAACATCTTCATGTTGTGCTCGGCCATGATCTCGTCCATCAACTCGACGCCGCCGCCCTCGTACATCCAGGCGGTGTACTCGCCAAAATCGGGGCCGAAGGGAACGGCGCTGAAAAACGATGCCCCAGGCTCCCGCCCCGGCCAAAAGCCGAGCGAGGCAAAACCGGCATCGAGCGAGCCCGCGCTGATGGCGTCCCAGCTTTCCAGCATCGGCACCATCGCGCCCGGCTCCATGGCCCTAATGCGGAAGTTTCCGCCGGTCGCGCGCTCCACCCGCTCCGACACCGTCGGCAGGATCGGGCCGAGTTGCGGCAGCGCCGCCGGATAAGCGGACTGCGCCCGCCATTGCACGCGCTCTTGCGCTTCGGCAAGCGGCGCGGACACAATGAGCGCGCCCGCGGCGAGCGCGCCAAGAAAATAGCTCGATTTCATGACGATAAAGTCTCCCCTTGGTTTGGCGAACGCCAGTTTGTTTCATTTTTTCGAGACGACTTTCCCTGCTCGATTATTCGACAATAGCAATAGATTTTCATCCGGTGCAACACCCTGTACTGAGAATGCCGGCCGAATACCGGCAACGGGGAGTCTTTTGGCGTCGCCTCAACTGGGGAGTGTTTGGGCGAAATCGGATTATGCTGCTACACCCTTAAAAGAACGGATGCGAGACCATCAGCGTTGCCCCGCCCGCCGCTATGGCGACGCCGTAGGGCAGCTTCTCGCCGCTGAGGAGCACACGCGGCATGTCGATGGTTTCAGCGCCGGAAACGGCGACCGCGACCGCCATGGCGAGGCGGCGGATCACGATCATCCCGATCGCCAGAACGCCCCCGCCCAGAACGGTAACCAACAACACCATCGGCAGCGCGCCAAGTCCCGCCCATAATCCGATGGCGGCCAGCAGCTTCACATCCCCCGCTCCCATGACGCGGAAGCGATAGGCGCCCAGCCCCACGACGAGGACAGCGGCACCCGCAGCCAAGTGGCTCCACCAGGGGATGCTGGAGGCCGGTGCGGCCAGCGCCGCCACGGGGAAGAGCGCCAACAGCGCGATCACCAGCGCGTTGGGAATGATCATCCGCGCCAGATCCCAGCCCGCCGCCGCCAAAAGCACCAGCAGGTAGGCGAGCGCGGTCGTCGAAGCCAGCGTTACCGTAATTCCGTCCATGGTCTCTCTCTTCCGCTGCCGCCTACTGGATCAGGGCCTGACCGGACGCTTTCTCGGGCTTGTCCGCCGTCTCCCGCAGGCTCTTCAGGTAGGTCATGTTCTTGTGCGCCGACTGGTTGAAGAGGGCGTCCGCTTCCATCGCTTGCTGAAGATAGGCCTCGGCGTTGCGGTGATCGCCGCGCAGCAGCGCGACATAGCCGATGTTGTTCAGGACGCGGCCCTTCTCGCGCTCGCTCATTCCGGCGGTTGCGAAGGCGTAGCGGCCCTTCCAGGCGTAGGC
>SKZV01000291.1 GCA_007127165.1 Rhodovibrio sp.
CCTCGTCCCCACCGTCGCCGGAGAGCGCGACCGTAACGTGGCGGCGCGCTTCCTCGCAGACCCGGTAGGTGGGAATCGCGGAGCTGTCCGCGAATGGCTCGTCGTAGATGCCGGGTAGGTCGAGCAGCAGGTTGAAGTCGTCGGTGCCGACCATGCGGGTGCGATGGTTGGTGTTGTAGCGCTTGGCCATCGCCTCGGCATAGGGCGTCTCGTCGTAGCTGGCCTCGCCGAAACCGATGGAGCAGGTGTTGACCGGATCGTCCTGCTGGCGCGCCATCAACGCCACCACGGCGCTGGAATCCACGCCGCCGGAGAGGAAAGCCCCCAGCGGCACCTCGGAGATCAGCCGGATCGCGACGGCCTCGCCCAGTCGCTCGATCAACTCTTCGCAGGCGGCTTCCATGTCGATGGTTGCGCCGTCGTCGAAGGCGACGTCCCAATATTCGACCGGCTCCGCCACCGGCTGGCCACGGCGCACGACCAGCGTGTGCGCGGGCGGCAGCTTCTTGACTCCGCGATAGATCGAACGGGGATCGGGGATATAGCCAAGCGAGAAGTAATCTTCCACCGCAATCGGGTCGATCTCCCGCTTGACGTTCGGAGACTTGAGCAGCGCTTTCAATTCCGAGCCGAAGACGAGAAAACCGTCGTCGGTGATCGCATAGTAGAGCGGCTTGATGCCCAGGCGGTCGCGGCCCAGAAAGACGATCTCCTGCCGCGCGTCGTACACCGCGAAAGCAAACATTCCGCGGAATCGCTCGACGCAGCGTGCGCCCCATTCTTCCCAGGCATGAACGATGACTTCGGTATCGCAGCGGGTGCGGAAGACGTGGCCCTTCTCCGTCAGTTCGCGCGAAAGCTCCCCAAAGTTGTAGATCTCGCCGTTATAGGTGACGCAGACGCTGCGGTCCTCGTTGTAGAGCGGTTGCTGGCCGGAGGAGAGGTCGATGATCGACAGCCGCCGATGACCGAGGCCGATTCCGGGCTTGCGGTGGAAGCCGGACTCGTCCGGGCCGCGATGGATGATGGACTCGTTCATGGCCTGCAGCACCGCGCCGTCTATCTCGCGGTTGCCCCGCAAGTCGAAGAGGCCCACCAATCCGCACATTCCGTTCAGCCTCCCTGCTCTTCGACGTTGGCGACGGCGGGTTCGGACGCGTCTTCGCTCCGGCTGCCTTCGAGCCATGCGGCGGGGGATGCGTTGCTGAGGAAATCGCTCAGCACGGCTTCGGCATCTTCGCCCGCGTTGCTCGAAACCGCGACGACCGCAGCGCTTGGCTCTCCTTGCAGTGTCTTTGCCAGGAAGGCCTGCACCTTCGCCATGACGGGATCGGCGGTGAGCCTGCCGTTCACCCAGTACCAGTGCCAGACGACGCGGGAATCGCCGCTCTCGTGCAGCCGGGTCACGCCGGGTGCGGGCACGCCTTCGGCCACACCGGCTTCCGCCTGGCCCCGGCCAAGGGTGCTCGCGTCGTCGTCGTCCGTCATGCGATTGCGGTAGGAGATCAACTCCGCGCCGGGCCGTTCATGGGTGTAGTAGGCGATGTAGACGGTCACCGCCTCTCCACCCTTTTCGTAGATCCAGGTCCGTTCCAGGTCCGCGCCGGGGAAGTCGGCGCGCCAGTCCGGGACCGCATCGGGATCGTGCTGCCAGCTTGCCAGAGTCGGCGGGGCGAGCTCGGGTGCGGCGATCTCCTGCGGGGCCGCGAGCGTGCCGGCATAGCCTTTGAAGGCCAGAGTGCCAGCCAAGAAGGCGAGGGCGATCACGGACACCTTGCCGTAGCGCAGCGGTGCGCCGCTCGCGTGCTCGCTTACCGCGTGGTGTTGGGCGTCCGTGGAGGCTTGCTCGGAGCCTTTCTCGGGCGGGTCCTGCATCTTGACGGCGATCAGAATCAGGATGACCGTCACAAAGGTCAGGAAGAACCAGCCGTAGACCAGATGATCGACACCGACCGCGATCTCGAAGTCGCTGAGGTGCGCCAGCATGACGATGCCATAGGCGCGGAACACGTTGGCGACGATCGGGACGGCGACGGAGAGCGCCATGAAGGCCGCGACCTTCCATGGCTTGCGAAACATCAGGTCGCAGATCAGAACGCCCAGCGCCGTGCAGGCGATCAGGTAGCGCACGCCGGAACAGGCCTCGGCAACCAGGAACGCGCCGCCAGGAATGACCAGATGCCAGTCGTCCATGTAAATCGGCACGCCGCTCCAGCGAACCAGCAGCGTGGTGTAATGCGCGGTCAGGTCCTGCAAAGGCGGGACGAGAAACTCGCCGAAGGGTACGGCGAAGAGGAAAAAGAGCAGCGGGAGTAGCAGCATTCGAACGAACCGCCAGCCGAAGACCGCGAGAACGGTTGCTTGCAGCATGAACGCCAGCCCGAAGTGACGCAGCGCGTTCACCTCCGCCATTTCCCCGACGAACCACAACGCGCCCGCCCCGGCCATCGCCGCCAGACCCCACAGCGTGGGCGCCGGCGTTACGCTCGCCAAACGGGCGCGCCGCCGCCAGACGAGGAACCCCACGATCGGAATGATCAGGAAACCGTGGCCGTACGTTTCGGAGTTGCTCCATACTTGGACGATGCCCGCCGCCGTGGGGGCGAAAACCGTGAGAATTGCCGCAGCCAGCAGCAGCCAGAGCGTGAACGCCACGCGCTGTCCCACGCGCGCCTCGTTCCGCTCATTCCATAAGCCCATGAATGGAACCTGAAACGTCATACAACTTAACCTTTTGTTAACCATGGAATTACACGGCAAACCGGGTAATTCGTCAAGAAAGCGTCAGCCTAGTCCCCGGGAAATAAGGGGCCCTAATGTATTGGCCATCCACAAAGGAAGACGCTGCCAAGCCGAAATAGCGAGGCGATACTTCGGATTCAGGGGGTTGATCTCGGCAATATGTTTGGCGTTGACGGGGCGGTATTCATAGGACAGCTGCTCGGGAGTGAAGCCCCAATTTTTTTTGAAGGCGTGAGAACCCGTTCCTGTCTTGCTCCGGCCGAAATCGAACAGCCGATAATTGCGTTCGCACGCCCGCCGCATCACCTCCCAGTACATGAAATCATTCGCGGCAAGGTCTCTCGCCTTGGGCGCACTCCCGGCGTAGTAGGGGAGAACCTCGTCGCGAAAATAGAAGGAAAGAACCGCCGTCACCGGCTCGCCTTCATGGCGGATGACGATGATGTCGTGGTCCTCTGCAAAAACCTCGCACAGACTACGCATGTAGGTTTTGGCGAAAACCGGCGTGCCCAGATTGCGTACGCTTTCCGCGAAAAGCCGGTAAAACAGGTCGAGGTCGTTTTCTACCTGAGAGTCCAGCCCGAATTTAATTCCTTTTCGAATCATCGCCCGCTGCTTGCGGGGAATGGCCTTCAGATTCGCATCCACGTCCGGGTCGATGGTTTTGCGGAAAGTCGCGTAAAGATCGTCCTTGACCTCCCAGGACTCGTGCAAAGGCCGCCTTAGCCGGTACTCGACATGATCGACCTGCAAGTCCCGGGCCAGCTTCAACGCCGCCTCGTCCAGCGCCGTCAGCGCCGCGTCACTTTTGACGAGAGGCCCGCCATAGACGCAAAAGGCGTTTGACACCAGGGTGTTCCCGAACAACCGGCTGCGCAGATGAACGAGAGGGCAGAGCCCAACCAGGAGGCCGCCTTGCCGCGCCACCAGAAAACGCCCCGGATGGCCGAAGGATCGCTCCATCACCGTTTTCCATCCGGCGCGATGAAAGAACGTACCCTCGGGGTGAGCCTCCACGAAGGCGTCCCACTCCTGCCGGGTCGCCGGATCGCCTGAGTCGAGTTCGCCGATGGTGACCGGTTGGCGTGCGCTCATCGCGGATCACTCGGCTTGCTGTCCAGCGCGAACACGCGGTCCATCCGGTCCCAGGCGAAGGCGTCCGCCAGACGCTCCAGCCGGGAATGCATCCGGCGCAGACCCACGTAGTGGCGGAAACGCGTGCGCCGCGATAGGCCCGCAACGCGCGGCTGATCGGGGTCGATCTCCCAGGGATGGAAGTAGAAGACGCAAGGCGAGTTCTCCCTGCGGTTGACACGCTTCATCCAGGCGGTGGAGACACCGTAAGGCAACAGCCGGAAAAACCCGCCGCCGCCGCAGGGCAGGCGTCGCGCGCCGTATTCCACCGTGGTGATCGGGATCTCCTGAAAGGCGCTGCCCGCGTTGGGGTGATAGGGAAAGCGCGGTGCGTCCGGCGCGCCGTAGTGGTCGTGACGGATCGGGTAGATGCTGGAACTATAGGAGTAGCCTTCTTCTTCGAGAATGGCGTGCGCCCAGTCGGTTTCCTGCGTCAGCGAGAAGCTGGCGGCCCGATAGCCGCGCACCCGCACGCCCCCAATGTCCTCGAGCAGCGCCTTGGTTCGCCGGACGTCGCTGCGGAAGCTCTCCGGGTCCTGCTGCGTGATCCGCCAGTGCGCATAGCCGTGGCTGGCGACTTCGTGGTCTTCGGCAACGATCCGGCGTACCAGTTCGGGATGGCGTTGCGCGACCACGCCAAGGATGAAGAATGTCGCGCGAACGCCGGACCGTGCGAAGGTCTCCAGGATGCGCTCGGTGTTCCGCACGACCCGGGACGGCAGATGCGGCCAGTCGGCGCGCGCGACCACCCCGTCCATGGCGGAAACCTGGAAGTGCTCCTCGACATCCACGCTCATGGCGTTGGTGCGCGCGCCGCCACCGGCCGCGAAGCTCTCCTGCGGCATCCGGACGTCTCCCCCTCTCGGCTGAAACAGCCTCACTAACGGTTCATCGTGCTATTACTGGCGGTTCATGGTGCCATTGTCGCTGCGCGAGACGGCGTCCATGATGCGGGCCATCTTGGTCCGGTAATGCCGGACCTCCTGACGCAGTTCGTGGACGGTGCGCAGCAGTTCCGCACGCTCCTCATCACGCATGGCCACCGCCGTTGCATCGATCACGCTTCCATTGCCCGCGCGTTCGCCGCCGTTGGGTGCGCTGAAGGTCGCGTGTCCGTTGACGGGCGCGGGGCTGTAGGTGACCTCGCCCGCCGGCACCGGCTGTTGGAACACCGTTTCGTCGGACAGGTGTTCGGCGCGCAGGTCGCGAATGACCTCGGCGACGTCGTCGGCATCCAAACGGCGCAGATTCTCCAGGAAGCCGTACAGCAGAAGCCGGTCGCAGAGCCGATTAACCTTCCGGGGCACGCCTCCGGTTTCCGTATGGATGGCGGCGCAGGCATCAGGTGTGAAGAGCGGCTCTCCGCTGTCCCAACCGGAGGCTTCCCACCCGGCGAGGTGAAGGCGATGCTCGATGTAGCGGGAAACGTCGCTGCCGCTCAACGGTCCCAGGTGGTAGGAGGCGATTACGCGCTGACGGATCTGCTCGCATTCGGCCTGGCGCAGACGTTGACGGAACTCCGGCTGACCCACCAGCAGCATCTGGAGAAGCGGCTGGCTGTGATCCTGAAAATTCGACAGCATCCGCAGTTCTTCCAGCGCGTTCGGCGACAGTCCTTGCGCCTCGTCCACGATGAGCAGCGCGCAACGGTCGGATTCGGCGGAGCGCGCGAAAAAGCGCCCGAGTTCCTGGAGTAGCGCCGCCTTGCTGGCGGTCTGCGGCTTTAGCCCGAAGGCGTAGGCAATGAATTCCAGAAGCGTATCCGAGTTGAGTTGCGTGGTGTTGATGCGGGCGGAGACGGTATGCTTCAGCCAACCGCTCGACAGAAGGTACTCGATGAGCGTCGTCTTACCCGCGCCGACCTCGCCGGTCACCACCACGAAGCCCTCGTTCTTGCTGAGCCCATATGTGATGGTCGCCAGCGCGCGGCTGTGGCCGCGGCTGTCGAAGAAGAAACCCGCATCTGGCGTGATCTGGAAGGGTAGGCGCGAAAAACCGTAGTAGGCGAGATACATGCGGGGGCGCTCCAACTTCACCGGGGCCTCGCGGTCAACCTCCGTGGGCGAACCGGCTGTCACGTCTCACGTAAAGCGGCTCAGCCAGAATCCTTGTGATACGTACGGTAGGCGTAATAGGGGATCTGGCTCGCGCCGTGGCGGCCGGTCGCTTTGTTCAGCAGCAGGCTGACCTCACAGGTTTCGGGCAGGCTTTCGATGGCCTGATCGATCGCGCTGCGCTGCGTCCCCTCCGATTCGATGACGAAGAGCGCCTGTCCGACCCACTGCGCCAGGATCGAAGGGCCCGCCGAAGCGAGAACGGGCGGCGTGTCGAACAACACAATGCGGTCCGGATAGCGCTCCGCTAACTCGGTGACGAGGGACTGCATGCGCTGACTGTTCAAAAGCTCCGGGGACATGTCGTGAGCGGAGCCTGGGCCGATCACCGAAAGGCGCGGGATGTCCGTGCGCAAGATGACATCGCTCAAGTCCATCTCGGGATCTTTCAGTACGTCAATCAGACCGCGCTCCTGCTTGATCCCAAGCCGGTTCAGGATCATCGGCCGTTCGACGTCGGCGTCGATCAGCATGACGTGAAGATCCATCTCGCAGGCCATTGAGATCGCCAGATTGAGGGCGACGAAGCTTTTACCCTCCTCCGGCCACGCGCTGGTCACCATGACCAGGTTCGACCGCTCGACGCTGCGCCGCCAGAACGCCCGCAGGATCGAGCGTTTGATGAGCCGCATCTCTTCCGCGAGATGCGCACGCATCGATTTCGGCGTCAGATAGCCGTTCGCCGCCAGCCACTTCGTGTCGATGGTGACGCGTTCGCTGGCAGGAGCCCGGTTGCCGGGAGAGGGCCGCTCCGCGCGGCCCCCTTTAGCTCCGGGCGTTGCGGCCGCTCCGGCGTAGCCCGCCTGAAGCCGCTCCGCCGCACGCTCCACAAGCGATGGGGCGGCATCGGTTTGCCTTTCGGCGGTGCTTCTATGCTTATGATCCATGGCGATTCTTCATCTCTCCCGGGAGCGATTGCCGTGCCGTGCTAGCCGCGCGGCGATTGTATGGCGGCGGTCACGATGCGTGAGACCTCGCCCGCACCGACCTCGCCGTTCACCAGCCTGGGCAGGCCGATCTTCCCATCCAGGTAGATCAAGAAGGCGAGGGCAGCCAAAAGTAGGGCGATGCAGCCAAACAGGGCCAAGCGGTCGAGTAACTTCAGCATCCGTTCGTTCTTGCCCGGCAAGGCCGAAACAGAGCCGATGACCCGCACGTCGAAGTCCCTCTGAAGATGGTTCAGGCTGCCATAGGTCGTCTTTGTGAGGGACAGCAGGAACGTCGTGCCGATCCCTGCGGCCAGCCCCAGTATGAGGGAAGCGCCCAGGAAGAGCGGCCGGTTGGGCCCGGAAGGTCGGCTCGGAACTTCCGGCGGTTCGATGATACGGAAGACCATGCGGTTGCCCTGCGTCTCCCTCTCCTGGGAGACGCGGGCCGTCTCCTGGCGTGAGAGCAAAGCCTCGTACTTTTCGAGGTGAATGTTGTAGTCGCGGTTCAGCTTCTTCCGCTCGGCTTGAATCTCCGGAACGCGATGCGCTTTCGATTCTAGATCCTCTACCCTGGCTTCGGCACGCGCTAACTGGTCGCGCATCGTCTGGATGTCCGATTGCGCGCGGACGAGTTCCATGCGCAAGTGCCCGTAGGTGGGGTTGGGGATGCGAACTTGATTTCCGTTTGCCTCCTGGCCGGGCCCTTCCTCGTCGCTGGCGTCGCCAGACGGTCCAGGGCCGGAGGGGGCGCTTCGCGCTTGGTTCAGTTCTTCGCGAAGACGTTCCACGCGGCGTTGGGCCACCACGACATCCGGATGCTGGTCGGTGTAGCGCGACATGAGGCTATCGAGCCGCGCCCGCTCCTCCATATAGTTGACCTCGACATTCGATGGCGGGCCGCTGCTGCTGCCCTGCTGCACCAACATTTCCGGCGTTTCATTCAGTTCGCGCCGAAGCAGGTCTTGCCTTGCCCGTGCGTCCTCCAGATCGCCGCGCAGTCGCGCCGCCTGAGTTCGCGCTTGGGTCAAACGGTCATGAAAGCCCCCTTGGCCGAGCATCTCCATGTGCGTCTGCTCGAACTCCGCCAAACGCGCTTCGGCCTTCTCCAACTCGCTTTCATAGCGGGCGATCTGAGCGCCGATGAACCGCTGCGCACCGGCGAGGTCGTCACTGCTCTCGCCGATATTGCTCTCGACGAACAGCGTGGTCAGTGTTTGCACCACCTCGTAGGCCAAATCCGCGTCGCGGTTGCTGTAGCTGATGGAAAAAATGTTTTCGCGATCAGCGGAAATTCGGACGGAATTCTGAAGGCCACTGATGATCCGCTGCATATCGTCGGCCGATTCCGCACCAAGGTCCATGTCGGTGCGCCGGGCGACCTCTTCCAGATTGGGGCGGGTAACCAGGGCGCGCCGCATCAACTGCGCTTGCTGACTCAGATCCTCACCGATCGCGATCCCCTGTAGAAGCGGCTTCAAGACGGTCGATACGTCCACATACACTTGCGAGTTCGCTTCGTAGCGGTTGGGCATGTTCGACGCGACGGCGTACCACCCGCCGACCGCCACCAATACGGCCAGCGCAAACGCCATCCACCGCCTGCGCCACAGGGCGTCCAGGTAATAGAGTAGTTGCTCGTAGAGTTCTTGCATGGAAGTACTACCGCTTTCTTCCGGGTCGCCCTTCCGCAAGGGCTGCGCTCAATCCCGTATGTATCGGATCAGGTTTGCGTGCCCGCCGCGGCGGGCGGCTCCTGGCATCACAGGAAGGTTTCGGGGACGATTAAAATATCCCCAGGAAAAACCTCCGCATTCGCCTCTATTCTACCTTGCCGGATCAGGCTGTCCAAATTGACATCGAAGGCTCTCTGCTCACCATCCACAACGCGCACCAGCTTGGAACGGTTTCCAGCGGCGAACTCCGTCAAGCCGCCGACTTGGATCATGACATCGAGGAGCGTCATGTCGGCGCGGTAGGGAATGGCCTGCGGGTTGGTGGCTGCGCCGACGACGCGGACCTGTTGGTCGAAAGTCCCGGAGAACGAGCCCACCATCACGGTGACCAGCGGGTCTTGGACGTACACGGAAAGTTCTTCCTCGATATCACGCGCTAGCTCACTGGGCGACTTGTTGGCGGCCACCAGATCCTCGAGCAGCGGCATCGTGACCCGGCCGTCAGGGCGCACGGTCACTCCGGAACTGAGCTCCTCGTTGCGCCAAACAAAGACTTGCAAGTCGTCACCGGGCCCGATGCGGTACATCGGTGCTTCGATTTCTGCAGCGGGGGCTTCCACTTCCTGCCGTGGAAGTTCTTCACGTCCGGCGCAAGCAGCCACAAACAAGATTGGTAGACCTAGACTAAAGAGGTATCGGAACATTGACGGCACCCTGTGTTCACGAAAGCGCGATCCGATAACGGTACGCTGGGTTCAATGGGCATACAAGTCCAGAAAGTCTTAGCAAAGAACGCGACTGTCCTTCAGATACGCTTACAGGTTTTCCAGACCTTTACGACTATCACATTAACATACAGGAGAAGACCTCCCGGAAGCATTTATACTTTTTTGCCCTACCGCTTTCGAGCTTCTGATAATGTAGAGAGGGTTTCTCACAGGGCGTACTACTCTCTATTCAGGCTATAAGCTGATCTGGAACCCCACCGTGAAGCGGTCGGCTTCGTTGAACTGGCCGAACAGGCCGTTCGAACTGCCGTAGAAAAAGTCCCCGCCCGCGCGTAGCCAGATGTTGCTCGTCAGTTGGAAGCGCGCTTCCGGACTGACGAAGCCATCGCCGCTGTCCAGGCTCTGCACCCACAGGGTCTCCAGTTGCAGCCGCCGGCCCAGGAAATCACGGGAAACCAGGAGGCTGGCATTGTTCTGTACCCGGTCGCGAATCAAGGCATCCGACGAGTCGAAGAAAACGTTCTGGAAGAACTGCCCGCTGACCAGCGTGTCGGGGAGGCCGCGCCAGTCCAGGCCCACGACGTAATCCAGGGTCGGCGCCTCGGCAACGCCGTCACCGGTGCGGGTTGCGGCGAAGTCGTCCAGCACGCCGACGACCTCACCGCGCAGCGTGACGTCGCCGAAGGCGTTGGCGACACTCCCGCCAAGCACGTGCGCACGTTCGTACCCGCGCGCGATTTCGATACTGCCGTCGGGCGCGATGCGCCGCCGATCGACGGGCGCATTGCGGTGCTGGAAAAGGTAATTGAAACTTACGTCCCAGCCGCCGACAAAAACTTCGTAAGCAGCCCCCACATCCGAATCGGTAATCAGGTTATTCGGACGATCGACCGTAATCGGCGCTGCTGGCGGCCGCGGTGGCAAACCGGGCGCCGATAGAGGGCCGACAACTTGGGGCGCAGTAAACGCAAAGGTTGCGCCGGGTTCCGGAATATCGTGGAACGTGTTGTCGGGAATCCACAGCAATTGCAGCACACCCGGCCCGACGGGAAGCTCGGCCGTGGCCGACCAAAGGGGAATGCGGGACTCGTCGAAGTCCGCCAGCACGAACTCTCGGAAGGACTGAGGATTCACGACGTCGAGAACTTTGAGCCCGTCCGCCTGTCCCCAAACGATCTGTTGCTTGCCGAGCCGGACGAAAGTCTGACCAATAAACCGCTCGGCGTAGAGTTCGCGGAGTTCCGCCTCGCTGTGATCGCCGATGAAAATACGCCGGCTGAAAGGCGCCCTGTTGTCCTGGTTGGGGCGTCCCGGCTCCAGGTTGTCCGCGGGGTCCGTGCGCAGCCGTACCCGGCCGGTGAGCCCCCAGCCGTCCCCGAGGTCCGCCTCGAACTCCGGTGTCAGCGTGCCCTGGAACTTCTGTAGATCGTCATCGCCGCGAAGCTCGAAACCGGCTTCGAAATCCAAAATCGCCGAGGTGTCGATGCGGTCGAACAACCCCTCTTCGGCGGTCGCCGCCGATGGGATGAAAAGACTTACGAGGGCGAGAGACAGACCCAGGTGCGGGCGCATCGGATCAAAACCGCCCGCGGCGCAGCGTCTGCTGCTGAAAGGCGCGCTCGGGCAGGGTGACGCCGTACTGGGTATCTTCGAACGTCAGCACCGTCGAGTGCCCGGTCGCATGGTTTTCCGCCCGTACGCGTTCGACCGTCAAGATGCCGTCGATCTCGCGCAACTCTTCGATGTAGGATGTTTTGAGATGGTTTCCGGC
Source organism: Rhodovibrio sp. (assembly GCA_007127165.1). Taxonomy (GTDB): domain Bacteria; phylum Pseudomonadota; class Alphaproteobacteria; order Kiloniellales; family Rhodovibrionaceae; genus SKZV01. The sequence goes on from SKZV01000291.1 coordinate 11,092, forward strand.
AAGATCGTAGAATTCGGTCTGGCGCGGCATGTCAATTTCCGGGTCCACGTACCACACGACTTTCGAGTAGCCCAGGTCCCGCGCAATTTCATCGCTCACCGGTTCGCCCTCCACGACGTAAGTGTGTTCCCCATCGATTTCCGCCTCTCCCGTGGTGGTGAAATTGTAGTCCGTGATCTCGACCTTCTGGGCCTTCTTGATCTCTTCGAAGGTAAAGTCGGTCCCGAGAAAATATTCACCGCGATCGGAGGAGGATATGCGCCGCACCCGGCGCAGTGCGGGCAGGTAAAGCCACTGGTCGTCGTCCCGCTCCGCATTCGTGTAGTCGTGCGTGAGGAAGCCGGTTCCGGCAATGTTCGCAGGTGCGTCGAGGAACAGCAGCATCTGGCGCTGATCTTCGGTGTTGCGGCGGTAGACCCGGCCCTCGCGCTCGCGCACGGTGCCGCCGGAATCGATCAGTTGCATAACCAGCGCACGCTCGACCGTTTCGGCTTCATCGCGGGCGTTGACCTGTTCCATCAACTCGTGCCCGTCGGGAAGCGCCTCGGCGTGCGCACGTTCGGCAGACAGTCCCATCGCGGCCAACGCGACCAGAACCACCGCCGCACCCGCTGTGCTTCTCGCGACCTTGCCGCCAGCGGAGATGCGCCAGCCGGTCAGTTGGAGCAGGGCAGGCAACAGCATCAGGCTGGCGAGGAACGCGACGGTCAACGCGACCGCCACAAGTCCGCCGAAGCGCGCCAGGGTCGGGACTTGACTGGTGGCGAGGACCCCGAAACCCAACGCCAGCGTCAGATAGTTCCAGATCAAGGCGCGGCGGGTTGTGGAATCGATCATGGAGACTCCAGAAGCAGCGCCGCTTCGCCTGAGAGCGGAAACGGCATGAATTGAAAAATCGACGCCAAGGCCGATGGCGAGCGCGGCAAACATCGATGTGCCCACCGCGAGCGGCATCGCCAGCGCCCCCATGACCCCGTAAACGGCCACCACCGCGACAGCCACCGGCAGGAGAGCCAGCGCCGCCAGGCGGAAACCGCGGAAGGCGGCGAGCCCAGCGAGCGCCACCAGGGCAAGCGCCAGCACGACGCCCTTGGAGTGGTTCTCGGCAATCTCGTGCATCCAGTGATAACTGAGGGCCATGCGCCCGGTGACGGACGCCTCCACCCCGTCGGCCGGGAAAGTGGTCTCGACGTAGCTGGACACCGCCTCGATGCTCGGCGCGATGGCGCGGTAGCGGTCGGTGTCGAACTGAAGGCGCAGCAGAGCGCGTCGATTCTGCCCGTCGATCTGGTCGCGCAACCCCTGCGAACCCGCGCTCATTTCGTAGAGCAGCAGCAGTTGCGTCACGAGGTCGCCGTCATCGGGAATGCCATAGGCTTCGGGATCGCCATCCTCGACGGCGCGGTTGATCTCCTTGATCGCGTCCACGATGGACATGCTGCCGCCGACGTGCGGGAGCGATTCCGCGTAGGTTTGAATCTCCTGAATGTGCCGGAGAACCGCCGGTTCCAGAATCCCCTCGCCTCGCTCCGCTTCGAGCAAGATGTCCATGTGATAGGTGCCGTCGAACCGCTCGTTGATCTCGCGGTCCGCCGTTACGATGGGATCGTCGCTGGGGAAGTTGTTCCAGTTCGTTTCATCGACGATCACCCGGCTGGAGCCCAGCAGTCCCGCCAGCACGATCACACCGGCCAGCACGACGATGGAACCCGCCCGGCGGCGGCTGCCGGGGCCGAATCCGCTGCGCCCGAGTGTCGCCGCCCCAGGAATGCGGAGGGATGGAACGACGCGGCCCAGCTTGCCCAGGGGCACTGGCCGAAACGCCCAGTCCGGCAAGCCGCGCATCGCCGGGGGGAGCAGCAGGAAGGTGAAGATCCACGCCGCCACGATTCCGACGGCGGTAAAGAGGGCAAAGCTGCGCGCCGGGGGTGTTCCCGCCGCCAGCCACAATCCGGCGAAACCGGCCACGGTGGTCACAGTGGTCAGGGTGATCGGCTGCCAGCGATCCTTCAGAACCCCGAAAGCCAGCGCGCGGCGGCTCAACGTCGGGTCCGCCTTTCTGCGGGCGTCGAAGTCGGTCAGGATATGCACCGCGTCGGCGACGGAAATCGCGATGACCACCACCGCCATGGCGTTGCCGGTAACATAGAACGGCGTGCCGCTTGCCGCTTTCATGGCCAGCGCCACGATCATGCTGGCGGCGGCGATCACGGTGGGAATAACCACGCCCGCCGCATGGCGGAACAGCAGAAAAAGCACCAGCACCATCGTCCCGGCGGCAAGCGGGATCAGTTGCCGCGCCTCGCGGTCCAGCAGGCTCGCAAGGCTGGCGGTCAGTGCCGCCTCTCCGGCAATGTAGAGTCTTTCGCCGCCAGTGGGCGTCTGCGCGTCGACCAGGGCGCGGACGCGCTTGTAGGTCGCCTCCGCCTGATCGGGATCGGCGAGTTCGGCGACGATCAGCGCCGCCGAGCCGTCGCGGGCGACGAGCCGCCCTTGCAGCCGATCTTGCGTTTCGAGCCGCTCTCGCAAGGCCAGTGCCGCGTCTGCGGTCTCGGGTAGCGGGCGCAGGGCATCCTCGATGGCGATGCCGGCGGAACTACCCTCGATCAGAGGCTCGCTGGCAATGCTCGCGACACGCTGCGAATTGACGTTGGGGGTGCGCTGGATCGCGTGCGTCAGCGTGTCGATCAGCGCAAGGGTGGAAGGTGTGTAGATTCCATCCGGGCCATCCGCGACGACCGCCACGGCGATCGGTTCGTTGAGCCCGAAAACCTCGCGCACCGTCTCCCGGTACTCGCGCGCCGGATTGTCCGGATCGACGAAGGCGTCCGGCGAGGTGTCGGTCTGGAGGGCGGGCAACATCAAGACGGCAGCCACAATGGCCACCAACGCCAACACGAGCAGAGCACGCGGCGCATTCAACAGATAGCGAAGCAACTTCAATAACCCCTCGCGAAAACCTTACCGGTACAATGCCGGTTTATGATTTACGTGTCATTAACCCTTTCCTCGATGGACGGGCTGCGAAGACGGCTGAACGCTCCAGTCCCGCCCCGGACCTGCTAGGCGACGACCGAACATGGGCTGTCCGCGGCGACTCTCTGTGGAGAAGAGAGAGGATGGTGTGTCGATAGTGTGACATATATCAGGAGCAGGTGCTGCGCAGGTCGCCTGACCGCCCTCGTTTCGGTAAGCCTAGTTTACTGGCGAATGGAAGGCCGGAGCAATGGTCGTACCACTAAAGTAATGTAGTGGGGCCGACGTGCTTGCCGAGATGGCGGTCGTTGCACCATCGACAACACTATTGGCAAAAAAAGCCTATGTGCGCAAGGCTAAATATACACGAAAACAACCGTATAGCATTCGTGCCACTGTTGAAACAGTCCCAATAAACCTTATAAGTTAAATTTTGTCTTGTTGATATTCTCTTCAGTGATCAATTAACGTAAATTTACTTGTACAACTCGAAACAGAAAACTGCCTTGGAAAGCCTATTACAGCCACAACCTTGTCACACGACTGATCGGAACAAATTCTGATATCTATTTAGCGCAATCCAACAGATTAGCTTTTCCTTAAGAAGAGGGGGCGTAGTAATGGTCGCAGTTGTGGAACCCAGCTGTGGAAGGAAGTGGGCTATGCTTTCGAGTGATTTGGCCCAAGTTTTTGACAACTACTTCGATATCAGAATAGCAAGGACCCCAGAAGATGTAAAGGCAGCGCAAATGCTGCGCTATCAGGTTTATTGCGTCGAAAATAACTTCGAGAATCCCGAGGATTTTCCGGACGGACTTGAACGGGATGCTTTCGACGAGCGCTCCGTTCATGCCCTCCTGGTATACAGCCCGACAAACCTGGTCATTGGCACCGTGAGGCTCGTGTTGCCGGACCCGAACGGCGGCGGGCTCCCGTGTCAGACTCTCCAACCGTCGCCCATGGAGTATCTGAACGGCACGTTCGATCCGTCCAGTTCAGCGGAAATCTCGCGCTACTCCATCGCGCGCACGTTTCGGCAGCGAGTCGGGGAGAAGCGCTATCCGGATGTCGGCTGGCGCTACAATCCCGAAGCCATTGCCATGCGGATTCGCCGCGCGATGCCTTATCTGTCGCTTGCGCTGTTCCGGGGCATCGTCGCGCTGTCGGAAGAGTACGGCGTGAAAACGGTTTTCGCAGTCGCCGATCCGGTGCTCCTGCGTTTGCTCAACCGCTTCGGCGCGGAACTGACGCCGCTCGGCCCCCTCGTCAACCACCACGGCCGCCGGCAGCCCTGTTTCGCTCGGATCGAGGATGTAGACAACGCTATGTACGCCCACCGTCCGGAGCTTTGGGATGCAGTGAAGAGCACGGCGCCGAAACTCGTCATTTGAGACTCGTCAACCCGGTGACCGGCTGTATCGCCCCGGAGCGATAATCTGATCCGGATCGAGGGCGCGTTTCAGCGTGTCGATCAAGTTTCCGCCGGCCCTCGTCCTAGTGAAGGCTTCCATGTGCCAGCTTGCCAGACGATACGCGACGAGTCCCTGGTCTCGTCCGCGCTTCGTAAGCTCATCCAGGCAGGCTTGGGCATTGCGGCACTGCTCCGGCATGGCCGGATCGAACAACAAAGGCAGCGTCGCACCAAAGCAGCGGGGAGAGAGAGTGGTCAGAGTGATGAGCGGTTCCATCTCCCACTTGCGGCAAACACTCTCGATCAACGCGACGAAGGTTTCGACATCCTTTCCACGCATGGGAACGACAGGTGCGTACCACGCGAGACCACAACCATCGGCGGCGGGATTCGGATGGTCTCCAGCGGGCGCGCGCTCGGAAAGCTTCCAGTAGGGCAGCTTCAACGCCATGCGACTCGGGCGTCCATCCATGATCCGCAACGCTTCCTTGAGACGGGGCAGGTTACGGACGATGGAAGGCTTCAACGCCGGTGGCAGAACCTCCGCGCCGTCAGCAAGGCCGGAGGCCAGACCGGGAGTGAAAAAGTTCGGTCGCGTGGCGACCGGTTTCAGGACTTCCTTCACCGTGCGCTTTGCCGCTTTCACTATGTGGCGCGTACCGTACAAGGCGCCCACTCCGTTCCAGGCAGCAGCCCCGTGAGCGTGGATCAGGGATTGCGCCGCCTCGTCGGGAATGCGCCGATGGTGATATGACTCGTCCAGGTGCTCTTGCGAGATCGAGAGAACCCGGCGGCCGTTCATCAGGTTAATCTGCCCCGCGACACCCTCCAGCTTGGAGGCGATGGCGCGCACGGCGGCGACGATGTCGACCAGTTCAGCGTTTGCACGGGCTTTGAAGACGAATGATTCCGTGCGCTCCGGTCTTGGCGCCAGTGCGATCGCCAGACGTGTCACGACGCCGAAGTTGCCCTGAGTGAAGAGGCCGTCGAGGTAAGGCCCCACGCCCCATTTGAACAGGCGGTTGGCGTCCACGGCCCCAAGCTCGTCGAAAGCGGCATTGTAAATTTCACCGGAGGCAAGGACGGCTTCGAGACCCATCACGGCGGCGAAGTGGTCGCAGTAGGGGGTGATGCCGAAGCCGCGCTCCAAAGCGTTTCCGACGAGGCTGCAATCGGGACCGCCGCCGGTGACCGGGACCATCAGCTCATGGCCGCGCTCATCGAGGAAATCGCTCAGCACCTGTTGCGTCACGCCGGGCTCGACGACGACGACGTCCAGGTCGATCAGCGAATCGTCGATTCCGCGAAGGTCGCTCAGGTCCAGGATCACGCAGCCTGGGCGAGGCGGCCGCGCGGTGCCGTAGCCCCAGTTGCGGCCGGTGCTGATGGGATAAAGCGGGATCTTGTGCTCGGCTGCGCAAGCCACGATGCGTGCGACCTCGCCGCGTTCGCCCGGCCGGAGCGCGCCAAGCAGGTGGGGCTCGCCCGGCCATGTGTCGAGGCCATAGCGCTCTTGCGCCGCCTCGCGCTCCA
>SKZV01000016.1 GCA_007127165.1 Rhodovibrio sp.
CCGCGCAAGCCCGCGAAACGACCGGCGGCGCGCGCCGCGTGCACGGCTTCGGCAGCGCGGAGGAGGCGTTTCGAGGGCACGCAGCCGACATTGACGCACGTTCCGCCCAGCGCGCCCTCGCCGATCAAGGCCACCCGCGCGCCGCGCTCCGCGCCTGCAATGGCCGCCGCAAAGCCCGCACCGCCGCTGCCGATGACCGCAAGATCGTAGGCCCGGCTCATCATGAGGCGTCCGCCGCTGCGCTCTGCCGCTGCCGCCTTAATCGCAGCATGGCCGCCACGGTCAGTGTCAGGAACGCTGCCAGCAACGGCAACAGCACGAAATCCGCCCACGCAAGCCAGGCCGACAGGCCGAAGCCGCCGAGAACGATCACAAGGACCGGCGTGAAACAGCAGATCGCCGTCACGGCCGATCCGCCCCCACCGAGCCAAAGCATTGTCTTCGCCGTCATCCGTGCCTGCACTCCCAACAGCAGCACGCGCGGGATTGGCCGCGCCCATTGGGAGCAGGTTGCGACCTATACAAACTATAGGTTCAAGAGGATATTCGCGGCGGCCCTATCACAAGGCCGTGAGCGCGCGGATTCATACTTCCAGCCGTTCGACAACGTCACCGTCCGGCGTGATGCAGGCGGCGGTTAGCGGGCCGCCGAATCCGGCTCCGGAGTCCAGCGTGATCTTGTGGGGCAGTTCCTCGCCGCCGCGCCGCCTGGGATCGAAGCCGCGAACGACTCGGCGATACCCGGCGTAAGGACGGTCAAGTTGCGAGAAGCCGACACCGTGCCACCAGAACAGATCGCCCTGACGATCCACCGGGATCTTCGGGTCGAGGCCTGCGTTGAGGAACAGCACGCCGCCGCTGCCCGTGTCGGCGGCGGAATGCAAACGGCCCAACAGTTCCTCGTGTCCGGCGTGTCGTTTCATTGCCTGACGCACCTGCCCGGTCCAGCGGGTCAGCGCCACGGTCCCGCCGCGTGCCGCCCGCAGCCCCTCGTCCTTGTCGCAACCATAGGATTCCAGCGTCGCCGCCACTCCGCGTTGCAGCATCCACGAGAGTGCGCCGGAAGGGTCGGGCGTGAACTGGAGTTGCAGCAGCTTGTGCCACATGACTTCCTGGCTGCCGCGTAGGTAGGTGAGGTCGCAGGCAAACCCGCCGTCACGCGCCATCACGGCGCGGCGGAAATCCAGAAGTTCGTCGAGGGTGGCCGGGATCGCCTTGCCCCAGCCGATCAAGTTGCCAAGATAGACGATGCGGTCGCCGTGTTCGAGGCGCGGCCAGATGGCATCGTGCAGACACACCAGTTGCTCGACCTCGCCGTGGACAGCGGCCACCGCCCAAATCCGCTCGGCGCGGGAAAGGCTGGCGATACGGCGGTTGCTCATGACGACGGTGGCTGTCCCCAATGGGTTGGAGGGGCGGACGGACTGCGGCGCCAAATCAATGGCCCGCGCCGGGATCATATGCGGCGCGGGCCATAATTGCCATCAACGGCTGTCGCGATCAAGTCGTTCGCTTTGGAAACTCCGGCGAAGCGGCTTTACGCGGCGCGCATCACGTTTTCGAGTTTCTCGGTTGCGGCGTGCTCCTCGATGCGCTCCATCGCCGCGAACTCGCGGGCCAGACGCTCCATCGCGGCCTGATACATCTGACGCTCGCTGTAGGACTGCTCGGGCTGCTCCTCGCCGCGATGGAGGTCGCGAACCACCTCGGCGATCGACACTGGATCGCCGGAGTTGATCTTCGCCTCGTACTCCTGCGCCCGGCGGCTCCACATGGTCTTCTTCGCGCGGCTGCGGCCCTTCAGCGTCGCCAGCGCGTCTTCCATCACCTGGCGCGTCGAAAGCTTGCGCAGGCCGGAGTTGTTCGCCTTGCTGACCGGCACACGCAAGGTCATGCGGTCCTTGTCGAACTTAATGACGATCAACTCAAGCTTGGCGCCGGAGATTTCAGCCAGCTCGACGCCGGTGACCTTGCCCACGCCGTGCGCCGGGTACACCACGTAGTCCCCTTCGCAGAAAGCCGTGTCCGTTTGCATAGCCGTCGCCATCTCACTTCCCATTTTCTTGTTCAGATTGCCCAAGACCCGTAAATTCCCGTAGAGTCGTAGCGTTGCCTCAGCCGTTCGCCATACGCGGCTCACGCGGCCTAAACCGGCGGAGCGACATCTGGATCGACCGTCTGTTACGCCTCACTTCACACTGGCAGATTGCGGGACGCGCACGAACTGCTTGCGCATGCGGCCCTTACGTGCACCACTCCACCTGATAGAAGGGGATGACAGCGCCCGCGAAGATTGTTATGCCCGACGAGAAGACGTTCATGCCTTCCATTGTTCGGCGAAGAAGCGGGTCCGATGGAATGGTTTGCCCTGGGGCGATCACCTTCACACGAATGAATGCTTCTCTGCCAACAACCTCTACTTTTGTATACATGAATTTTTTGTTTCAGGCAACTGTTGCGCCGCAGCATCCGGCAAAACAGAGGTGCGTCAAAACGCCTCGCCCGTTCATCAGGTAGAGCGTTTCTGCGGATTTCCGCGAGCTATCGCTAAAACGCAGGGCAGATATGCGGAAATCCGGCAGCGATACTGGCTCCGAAGTCGCGACGGACTTTAGAGATAAGCGCACTTAATCATTAATAAAACGTAAATATCCACAGCCCGCAAAAACGTCAGACGAAACATCGGCTACATATCTAGCGGCGCATCAACTCCACTCTTCTCGAGTTGTTCGCGCAGCAACGCTTTCAACCGATCGAGCCCGGCGTCGTCGCGCGCCTCGCAGCGGGCGACCAGCACATCCTGGGTGTTGGAGGCGCGCAGCAGCCACCAGCCGTCCTCGGTATTCACCCGCACGCCATCGGTGTCCACCACCTGCGCGCCGGTGTCGGCCAGACGCTGTTTCACCTCCGCGATGGCGGCGAACTTGCGCGCCTCACTGCAGGGGAAGCGGATTTCCGGCGTATTGACCACCTTCGGCAGGGAATCGCGGAACTCGGCGAGGGTTTCTCCGCGGCGTCCGAGGATGTCGAGCAGGCGCACTGCCGCGTAGAGTGCGTCGTCGAAGCCGTACCAGCGGTCGGCGAAGAAGATATGCGCGCTCATCTCCCCGGCCAGCGGTGCTTGCTCTTCAAGCATCTTGGACTTTATGAGGGAGTGCCCGGTCTTCCACATGATCGGCCGCCCGCCCGCGCGCGCGATCTCGTCGAACAGCACCTGGCTGGCCTTGACGTCGGCGATGATCGGCGCGCCAGGACGGGTCTTGAGGATGTCGCGGGCCAGCAGCACCATGATTTGATCGCCCCACAGGATTCGGCCCTGCCCGTCCAGAATCCCGATCCGGTCGCCGTCCCCGTCGAAGGCGATCCCCAGGTCGCAGCCCTGCGCCGTCACGATCTCGCGTAGCTGTTCCAGGTTCTCCGGCACCGTCGGGTCGGGATGATGATTTGGAAAGGTCCCGTCGATCTCCCCGTTGATGACCGTGTGTTGGCCCGGCAAGGTGGCCAGCAGCCGCGACAGCGCTTCGCCCGCCGCGCCGTTGCCGGGGTCCCAGGCGACCTTCATGCCGCTGATGTCGCTCTCTATGTCCTGCAGGATGCGCGCGACATAATCGTCGAGCACCGCCACATCGCTCAGGCCGCCTTCACCCTCGGCGAAGGCCCCCTCGGCAGCGATTTCGCCCAAACGCTGAATGTCGCTGCCATAAAAAGCGCGCTTGCCCAGCATCATCTTGAAGCCGTTGTAGTTTGGCGGATTGTGCGAGCCGGTGATTTGAATGCCGCCGTCGGTGTCCAGTTCGTTCACCGCGTAATAGAGCATCGGCGTCGGACCGCGCCCGATCCACAGCACCTCCAGTCCGCAGGCGCGCAAACCCTCCGCCGCCGCTTCGGCCAGTTCGGGCGAGGACAGGCGGCCGTCGTAACCCAGCGCCACCCGCGTACCGCCGCCCTCGCGAACCATGGTGCCGAAGGCCCGGCCCAGCGCCCGCGCGTCGGCGGCGAAGAGGGTTTCCCCGACCACACCGCGCACGTCGTATTCGCGCAGGATCGTCGGATCGAAGCGATGCGCCGCCGCCGTTACGACTGTGTTTTCCGTCATCGAATCTTTCCTGTCTCGCTCGTCAGTTCGTTAATGCCGTCCCGGTAGGGGCGGCCGACGCTGTCATAGTGGAACCCGGCCTGCGCCATCTCGGCGGGTTCGTAGATGTTGCGCAGGTCGATCATCACCGGCGCGCGCAGCATCGACTTTATACGTTTCAAGTCCAGATTCCGGAACTGGTTCCATTCGGTGAGGATCGCCACGGCGTCGGCGCCGCTCATCGCTTCGTAAGGGTCCTCGCACCAGTCTACATCGGGGACCAGCCGCGCCGCCTCTTCCATACCCTCGGGATCGTGCGCCCGCAGGCGCGCGCCTGCGGCCTGGAGCGCCGGAAGGATCGTCAGGCTTGGCGAGTCGCGCATGTCGTCGGTGTTGGGCTTGAACGTCACCCCAAGGATGGCGATCGTCTTGCCCTCGACAGTGCCGCCGCAGTGGCGGATGATCTTATCGGCCATGCGCCCCTTGCGGTTCTCGTTCGAGGAAACCACCGTTTCGATCAGCCGCAGCGGTGACTCCGCCTCCTCCGCCGTGCGCACCAGCGCCAGCGTATCCTTCGGGAAGCACGAGCCGCCGTAGCCCGGCCCGGCGTGCAGGAACTTCCGCCCGATACGCCCGTCGAGGCCGATCCCGCGCGCCACGCCGTGCACATCGGCGCCAACCTTTTCGCACAGGTCCGCGACCTCGTTGATGAAGGTGATCTTCGCGGCGAGGAAGGCGTTCGCCGCGTACTTGGTCAACTCCGCCGTCTCCAGTGAGGTGAAAATCATCGGCGTTTCGATCAGGAAAAGCGGCCGGTACAGCGAGCGCAGCACTTCGTGCGCGCGCTCGCTCTCGACGCCGATCACGACGCGGTCCGGGCGCATGAAATCGTTGATCGCCGCGCCTTCGCGCAGGAACTCCGGGTTCGAGGCGACGTGGAAGATCTTTTCCGGGGCTTCCTCG
>SKZV01000189.1 GCA_007127165.1 Rhodovibrio sp.
CCTGTGTGGACGCCCCCACGCCGCCGCCCCGTGGGCTTGAAACGAAGACTTCGCCAAATCCAGCCCAATGATGCTAACTTCACTCATGGACGCTCCCTCCTCGAATAGCGGTGGTTGACCCCCCTATTCTGGCACAAAGATGCCGTCGGATGGGGGCGTCCACCCCATCGGACTTGATCCGGCCATCTCCATCCGAGGGGCCGCCTGCCTTGGACCTCGCGTGCCGTAAACGGTGGCGGCCCCTCGGCGGGGGATGCACGGGTCGACACGCAGTCGGCCGCCTTGGCCGCCAAGCCCGCGCATGACGAAAAATAGGCAAATCAACGCTTTAGTTTCGGATCAGCCCCTTGGACCGCGCCTCGGCCCGAGATGGTTACCACGTCAATCTTTCATGCCGCTGGTATTACCTTGTATCCCGATTAGCTCACCCCGAGTCGCGACCATAGGGAGCGTATCGAGGGGGCAGCGCTCTTCGCGCAGATAAACGCCGAACGATTTTACGCCGCCTTCGGCGGCTTCGCATCCCCCGGAACCAGCAGGACCGGACGCTGACCGTGGCGGCAGACGGCTTCGGCGGTGCTGCCCAGAAGCAGGTCCTTGAGGGCGGAACGTCCGCGCTTGCCGACGATGACAAGCCCGAAATTCCCGGCAGACGCGATTACGGCCATGTCCCCGGCACGCCCTGTCCGTGCCCCCAGAATCCCGGCGCGAACTCTCCCAACTCTCCATCAAGCAAAAACGCCTCACAGCCGCGATCACCCTGCAATTTCGAAGCGCCACCCTCGCATGTTAAAGATTCATGATTTTGCCCTGCTTTATTGTTCAGAGCCTGATCGTGACGACAAAATGGTGGACTTCTTTTCGTCATACTCACTCTTACTGATTTCACCGCTGGCATAGCGCCTGTTCAATATGTCCATGGCGGAGTCCGTCGATCCAGTTCGGCGCGCTCTGCCATGCGACGTAGCGCCCATGCAGCCCCGCGTCATCATGAAGATGCACATAGCGATCATTGCCACAAAGAAGATTAGCGGAATGATCCACCAGAATGCCGGCCACGGTGCCCCGTCCCACCAAGGCCTGGTATCCTGCACAGGGGAGCCCTGTTCGAGCGCAAAGGCAAAAGAGCTAGGAATCAAGACTATCAAAAAAAACAAACGGTCTCAGCATAGACGTGCCCCATTCATGTACTATTCGACAGTAGCGTGGTCTCTTGGCATGCCTTTCTTTACCGCCTGTCGTTCGAGGTATCCTCGGCGGTTGTCGTATATTTTTCAGTACCTGATCGCAGAATTGCATTCTGCTCCTTGAGCAGGGTCAAGATCTGTTCGTTCTGCTCTTGCAGGCGCGGCAAGACGGTCGCGATCACCTTCGGCGGGGAGTTATCGGGCATCGCGTTCATCATCCGTTCCATCATTTTGCGTCGCATCGCGGCCATGTCGATCCGCCGCCGCCCACCCCTTGCCAGGAGATATCCGCCAGCAACCAACGCCGCGCAAGCGAGCGCAACGATCCTGGGATCTCGGCTCATTGGTACCTCCTCTTTGTTGGGGCGCACGACACATTCACACGCAATGACAAATTAGACAACCGCCGCTACCCCACTCCCGGCGCCTCCGCATCCCCTGGCACCAGGAGAACCGGGCGCTTTCCTTGGCGGCAGACGGCTTCGGCGGTGCTGCCCAGAAGCAGGTCCTTGAGGGCGGACCGTCCACGCTTACCGACGATGACCAGCCCGAAATTCCCGGCGCGCGCGGTTTCCGCGATCATGTGGGCCGCGTTGCCCCGCTCCACGCGGGTCTCGATCCCGGCCACGCGTACCGCCAGCGCCGCTAGGTAGCGCTCGGCGTCCGCTTCCTCGCGCGCCGCGTCTTGCGCGTCGCTGCTGGTAATGGCATGCAGCGCCAGCGCCCGCTCGACCTTCGGCGCGAGTGCGGCGAACCAGCGTTCCGCGCCCGCCGCCGCATCGGAGCCGTCGGTTGCGAGCAACAGGCTGGCCGTCGCCTCCACCGCCTCCCCGTCAAGCGGTTCCAGCCACAGAGGCCGGTCGCTCTGGCGGGCGATGTCGAGCACCGTGCTGCCCAGGAAGAACTCGTAGAACCGGCTGTGCCCGCGCGTGCCCGCGAGGATCATCTCCGCCCCGCGCTCGCGCGCCGCCTGCACAAGTTCGTAGCCGGGCTCGCCGCTGCGCAACTCCGTATCGACCGTGAAGCCGTCCTGCTCCAGAGCCTGCGCCTCCGCCTTCAGTTCCCCGGCGAAGTCATCGCGGTGCGTTTCCGCCGGCGCGGCGGGATAGCGCGTCGAGAGGACATGCACCAGCGTCAGCTTCCGCACGCCCCAGGGGCGCAGATGGCCAAGCCGCTGCTTCAGGCTCTCCCACGCGGGGGAGAAATCCACGGCGACCAGAACATGGTCCAGCATCGTTCCGCTCCTTTATCGAGCCCTTGTTTTCTCAATCCCGGCCGCTGGCGATTTCCACGCCGTCCACGGTGAGCCTGCGCCACTTCCAGAAGCCTTCCAGCCCCACGCGCACCTCGCATCCGCTCGCCGCGAAGTCCTTCCCGACGTAGAGGTCGAGGCCGTCGAGCCGGTGCTTCTCGTAGCCCTCCGTCTCCGCCGGGGCTTCCGGGTCCGCCACCGGCAGTTCCGCGCTGCCGCCGCAGCAGCCGTGGCGCGTCGAGTAGCGCAGCGTCAGCGCCCCGCCGCGCGACCGCAGCCACTGCTTGGCTTCCTCGCTGACGGCGATGCGCGGCGCGGTCATTGCGCGGGCTGCTCCTGTGCCTTGCCTTCCGCCTGCGGGAAGTGGTGGCGGGTGCGGTTGGCGATGCGGACCAGCGCCAGCATCAAGGGCACCTCGACCAGCACGCCGACCACGGTCGCCAGCGCCGCGCCGGACTGAAGCCCGAAGAGCGCGATGGCGGCGGCGACGGCCAGTTCGAAGAAGTTGCTCGCCCCGATCATCGCCCCCGGCGCGGCCACGTTGTGCGGCACGCTCCACAGCTTCGCCCAGCCGTAGGCGAGGAAGAAGATCAGAAAGGTCTGAAGGATCAGCGGAATCGCGATCAGCACGATGTGCAGCGGGTTGGAGAGGATCACCTCGCCCTGAAACGCGAAGAGCAGCACCAGCGTCAGGATCAGCGCCACCGGCGTCACCGAGCCGATCTTCTTCATGAACACGCTGTCGAACCACGCGATTCCGCGCTTCTTGATCAGCACCACCCGCGTCAGATAGCCCGCCGCCAGCGGAATCACAATGTAGAGCAAAACCGAGAGCGCCACGGTGTTCCAGGGCACGATAATGTCGGAGATTCCCAGCAGCAGCACCACGATCGGCGCAAACGCGAACAGCATGATGATGTCGTTCACCGACACCTGCACCAGCGTATAGGCCGCATCGCCGCGCGTCAGATAGCTCCAGACGAAGACCATCGCCGTGCAGGGCGCGGCCCCCAACAGGATCGCCCCGGCCAGATACTCCCGCGCCAGATCGGCGGGGATCAGCGGCTCGAACAGCACGATCAGGAAGAAGTAGGCGATGGCGAACATTGTGAAGGGCTTGATCAGCCAGTTCACTGTCGTCGTGATGACCAGTCCCTTGGGCTGGCGGCGCACGCCGAGAATGGCGGCGAAGTCGATCTGCACCATCATCGGGAAGATCATAGCCCAGATCAGGATGGCGACCGGAATCGACACCTGCGCGTACTCGAAGCGCGCCAGCGTTTCCGGCACGGCGGGCGCAAGCTGGCCCAGCGCGATCCCCGCCACGATGGCGATGGCGACCCAGACGGAGAGATAGCGTTCGAAGAGCCCCATGCCCTTCTTGATGTCCGGTTCGTCCACAGCCGGACTTTCGGCCTTCGTGCTCATGCGGTCAGTCCTTCACTTCCGTTTGCAGCAGCGCTTCGACGCGCGCGCGAATATCGTCGCGCACGGCGCGGAAGGCCGCGGTGATTTCCGCTTCGCTGCCGGTCGCCTTGGCCGGGTCCGGCAGCGGCCAGTGCAGGCGGCGCACGCCCGGCGGCAGGACGGGGCACTGCTCGTCGGCATGGCCGCAGACGGTCACGACCAGATCGGCCTCCGACAGCATGGCGTCGGTGACGACGGTGGAGTCCTGCGCGGAGATATCGACCCCGGCCTCGTCCATCGCGGCGATGGCGCGCGGGTTCTTGCCGTGCGCCTCGATCCCCGCCGACTGCACCCGTAGACGCTCACCGCCCAGCGCACGAGCGAAGCCTTCGGCCATTTGGGAGCGGCAGGAATTCCCGGTGCAGAGGAACAAAAGGCTCAGCGGTTTTGACTCGGTCATGGCCGTTCCTCCTGAGTGAGGGCGAGCGAGGGACGGTTCGGCATCTCGGCCAGACGCTCCAGCGTCGCGGTCCCGGCCTGTGCCCGCGCCGTCGTCTCCAGCACCTCCAGCGCCCAGCCCGGAAGGGCGGGATGCAAGCTGTAGTGGACCCACTGGCTGCGCCGCTCGTCCTGCACGATGGCGAGATCGCGCAGATGGCCCAGGTGCCGCGACACCCGCGTCTGCGGAATTTCCAGCGCGTGAACGAACTCGCAAACGCACAGCCGCCCCTCGCGCAGCAGCAACAGCAGACATTGCAGGCGGGTGCGGTCGGAGAGGGCGCGAAAGAATGTCTCTGGTTCAAGCATATGCGGATATCCAAATAAACCGACACACGGCCCCGATCTAATCCCGTCGCGCTCCGAATGCAAGGGGAAACATGGCTTTGCAAACGTCCTGCATCCGATTGATGCAGATCAAGGCGCGCCCTCATCACATCGTTTGCAATGTATATCTGTGATGCGGAAAGCTGAACCGCTTCGCTCCCAATAAGAAACGCCCGGCGGCACTATAAAACCGGGCGGACGAACAGGCGGGGAGGCCGATGCAGGCGCAATCCACAGCACCATATCGGCGAGCCTTTCCAGCTTCGGCTCTCGGCGTGCGTGCGGAGGCGTGTCTGGCGCTTGCCTCGCGCTATTCGGACTGCCGCGCCTGCGTCGAAGCCTGCCCGGTCGAAGCGATTGCGATAGCCGACGGCGAGATCGCGGTAGAGGAGAGTTGCATCGCCTGTGGCCGCTGCGCCGCCGTTTGCCCGACCGAGGCGCTGGCGGTCGAGGGCTTCGAGATAGCAAGGCCGCGCGACAATACGTCAATCGAGATCGAATGCGCTTCGGCTCCGCGCGATGACGGCGCGGCCCAAGCAAGGCGCGTGCCCTGCCTGCAAGGCGTTTCGGTGAACCATTTGCTGGCCTGGACCCTCCATACGGGCGCTGCGGTCAACGTGGTCGAGCGGGGATGCTGCACCGGCTGCAAGGGTGAAGACGAGCGCGCGCCGCTGCGGGACGCGGTGGCGGAGACCGCCGCGCTGATGGCGGAGACCGGCCTGCCCGAGCGCTTGCGGCCCCGTGTGGTCGAGGGCGCAAGGCAGCGCGCGAAGAGAACCAACGCCCCAGCCGCGAACGCCATTGCGGGCGGCTCCGCGACCCGGCGCGGTTTTCTGGGCGCTTTGGCGCGCAGCACGGCGGCGCACGCCAGCATCTTCGAAGATGAGGCCGGGGAGCCCCCTGCACCAAGCCACGGTCGCCGAACCCCGGACGCCTTTCTGGCTGCGCGGCGCAGGCGGCTGGCGCTGTTGCGGAGCCTGATAGAGCGCCACGTCGAGGGAGCCTTGCCCGCGCGGCTGTTTCCCGCCGTCTCCATCGGCGCGGACTGCAGCGATCACGCGCTTTGCGCCGCGCTTTGCCCCACGGACGCGCTGACCCGGCACGACGATGGCGCGACACGCGGCATCGACTTCGACCCCGAGCGTTGCATCGCGTGCGGCGACTGCGAGCGGGCCTGCCCGTCGCAAGCCATCGCGCTCTCCGGCGAGGGCGGCGGCTTTGAAGGCCCGCTGATCCGCCACGCGCTGGAAAACTGCCAAGACTGCGGGCGGCGCTTTGCGGCGGTGTCCGGCGAGCATCGCTGCCAAGCGTGCCGGAAGTCGCAGGCGCTGGCGCGCGACGGGGTTCGACAGCTTCTCGCCGCGCGCTAGGCGGCGGCACGCGGAAACGGCTTTAACGGGTGGTCTGGGAGAAGAGGGAATTCATGAGTATTCGTAAGGTATCGGTCAATCGCAGGCGATTCCTCCAGGCCAGCGCAGGCACCGGCGCTGTGGGCGCAAGCCTTGGCGGCATCGCCACCTTGACGCGGGAGTCCGGCGCGCAGGCGCAGGATACCCCGGCCGAGACGCCCGAGACGAAGATCGTCAAGAACGTCTGCCACCAGTGCCCGGCGCGCTGCGGCATCGACGTTTACGTCACGAACGGGCGGGTGCATTCGATCTACGGCGACCTGGGCAACCCCATCGCGAACGGCAAGCTCTGCCCCAAGGGCCACTTCGGCACCTATATCCTCTACGACCCCGACCGCTTCCCCGGCCCGATGCGCCGCACCAACCCGGATAAGGGCCGCGATCAGGACCCGGGGTTCGAGCAAATCTCCTGGGACGAGGCGCTGGACATCGTGGCGGAGCGCCTGAACGACCTTCGGGCGCGCGGAGAATCGCATCGCTTCGCGCACTTTTACGGACGCGGCTGGGGCGCGTCGTGTGCCGGGCTCTACGGCGCGTTCGGCCAGCTTTACGGCACCCCGAACTCCGCCATCGGCCACAGTTCGATCTGTTCCGACGGCAGCAAGATGGCCAAGCAGGCGACCGACGGTAATTACTCCTACAGCGCCTACGACTACCGCAACACCAACTACATCCTGAACTTCGGCGCGGGCTTCCTGGAGGCGTTCCGGCCCTACAACTACCTCATGCAGATCTGGGGCCACATCCGCACCAAGAGCCCCAAGACCCGCGTGACCACGGTGGACGTGCGGCTAACCACCACCGGCGCGGCGGGTGATCGCAACGTGATCGTGCGGCCGGGCAGCGACGCCGCCTTCGCGCTGGCCGTGGCCCACGTCATGCTGACCGAGGGGCTGTGGGACCGGGAGTTCGCGGGGGACTTCGAGGACGGCCGCAACCGCTTCGCCGCCGGAGAAGAGGTCGATCCCGAGACCTTCGAGGAAAACTGGGTGAGCGGCCTGCCGGAGTGGTGGAACGCCGTGGTGAAGGACGCAACGCCCGAGTGGGCGAGCGAAGTTACCGGTGTGAGAGCCGACACCATCACCGAGGTCGCCCGAGAGTTCGGCACCACCCGCCCGGCGATGGCGCTGTTCGAGCGCGGCCCGACGGCGCACACCAACGGCACCTATGCCGGGATGGCGATCCATGCGCTGAACGCCCTCAGCGGCAGCATGTTCGCCGAGGGCGGGCTGATGTACCAGATGGGTCCCGCCTATGGTCCGCCGCCCGCCGAGGCGGACGATTACATGGACGAGCATGCAAGCGAGATGCAGGACCGCCACCCGCGCATCGACATGGCGGGGACGGAGCGCTGGCCGCTGGTCGCCAACATGATGCAGGAGGTCGCGCTCAACCATCTGGCGGACGATCCCTATAAGCTCGACACGGTGATGTTCTACCTGACGAACCCCGTGTTCACCGCGCCCGATCCCACCCCCTGGGAGGACATGCTGCGCGAGACCTTCGTCATCGACACCTCGCCCTTCCCCGGCGAGACAGCCGTGTTCGCCGACCTGATCCTGCCGGACCACACTTACCTGGAGCGGCTTCAGGACACCCCGACCTATCCCTTCGAGGGCTGGCCGATGACGGCGCTGCGCACCCCGGCGGTCGAGCCGGTGCACGACACCAAGGTCTTCGGCGACATCCTGATCGAGATCGGCAAGCGCATCGACGGCCCGATGGGCGACTACTACCGCGAGATCGACAGCACCGAGAACCTGCTGCGCCATCTGGCCGAGGGCTTCCGCGACGAGCCCGGCGACAACGGCGTCAACGACTTCGAAAGCTGGAAGGAAAAAGGCGTCTGGTACCGCAAGCCCTACCTCTGGAAGCAACGGCGCGGGCGCTTCTACGAATGGGACGGCGAGGGCTACAACCGCGAGATGACGGAAGACGAGGTCGCGGAAACGCTCTTCAAGACGCCCTCCGGCAAGTTCGAGGTGAAGTCGCAACTGCTGGAACAGCACGCGGATTACATCGAGCGGGAGCTTGACGTACCCCCCGAGCGGGCGGGCTTCCCGCAATACATCCCGCCGCGCCACACCGGCGGCGAAGGCGACCTGCATCTGGTCACGCCGAAGACCGCCTGCCACGCCGAGGGGCGCGGGGCGAACCTGCCGCACGCCATCGCGGTGATGCAGCCGACCGTTGGCGGCAACGAGAGAACCTTCGTCGAAATCCATCCCGACACCGCTCGCGCGCGCGGAATAGAGAACAACGGGCGCGCGGTCATGCGCTCCGACGTCGGCGAGGTCGAATGCGTCGTGCGCTACTACCCGCCCGCCCGTCCGGACACGCTGGTTCTGCCGATGGAGCACGGCCACTGGGCGCAGGGCCGCTGGGCCAAGGAACGCCTGTCCGGCCACACCGGCTATGTCACCGCCAACGTCTCCGACCCGCTCTCGGGCCTTGCCTGCTACTACACCGGCAAGGTCACGATCGAGCCCGCATAAATTAGAAAGAGGCCCGCCATGAAATGGGGAATGGTCATCGACCTGGAAAAGTGCACCGGCTGTCAGGCCTGCACGACCGCCTGCGCGATGGAGAACACCAACCTGCCGGGCGAGGCGTGGCAGGACGTGCTTTTCTACCATGAGGGCGAATATCCGACCGGTCAGCTCAAGTGGCTCCCGCGTCCCTGCATGCACTGCGAGGACCCCTCCTGCGTCCACGTCTGTCCGACCAGGGCGACCTATAAGGACCCGGAGGACGGTCTCGTCCTGATCGACTGGGATAAGTGCATCGGCTGCAAGTACTGCATGCTGGCCTGTCCCTATGGCGTGCGCTTCTTCACCGACGAGCCCGCGCGCGTAAGCCCCGATATCCGCGAAGCCTACCCCGACGAAGAAAAGGAATGGTCGCCGCCCTATGAAATGCCGGAGCACAAGCAAAGCGCCCGCACCGGCGTCGGCGTCCACCGCAAGGGCGTGGTGTCGAAATGCACCTTCTGCGCCCATAAGATCCGGGAAGCGCCCGAAGGCGTCTCCGACCTGGACCCGGACGACCCGGAGCTTGTCGAGTACGTTCCGGCTTGCGTGCGGACCTGTGCGCCGACGGCGCGCTATTTCGGCGATCTGGACAACCCCGAGAGCAAGGTGAACCAGCTCATCGCGGATAAGCGCGGCGTGCGGCTGCTCGATCACACCGGAAACCGGCCGCAGGTCTATTATCTGACCGGAGAGGGCGGCGCGATCCCGGCCTTCGACGACAAGCAAAGCTGAGGGGAGGCACGGTCATGACGACAACGACCATGGGACGGCGCTCCACTGCGGAGCAAGGCTCCGCCGGGACGATCCTGCTGATCGCCGCCGCCGTCGCCTTCGTCGCCGGGATTGCCGGTTCCTGGCAACTCTGGACAGTTGGCCATGCGGCCTTCAACACCGGCACAGACATGATGTGGGGCTTGCCGGTGGTCAGCTATGCCTATCTGACCTTGACTTCCTTCGGCGCGGCGCTGGTCGCTTGCCTGGCGCTGACCTTCCGCATCGAAGCCTTCGCGCCAGTCGCGGCGCGCGCGCTCATGCTGGCGCTCGCCATGCTGATCGCGGCGCTGGTGGCGCTGGCGCTGGAGTTGGGCGATCCGATCCTGACGCTCTGGGCGATTCCGGCGAACATGGCATTCGCCTCGCCGCTGCTGTGGATGGGGGTGTGCTGGGCGATCTTCGGCCTTTCGGCGCTCGTGCTGCTGTTCCAGTTGACCCTGGCGGTGGACGATCACCCAAGGGTTTCGCGCATCGCCGCCGTGGGGCTTCTGGTGGGCGCGGTCGCGGGCGTCGTGACCCAGGGCTTGGTTTACGGGGTGATGTCGATGCGTCCGGTTTGGTCCGGACCGGCCACGCCGCTGTACTTCCTGTTTTCGACCGTCGTGATCGGCTTCGCCGTGGTCACGCTCTTCACCAATCTGGCATACGGACTGAACCATGTCCGCATGCCCGAGCGCCTGCGGATGCTCTGTGAGGGATTGTTGCCCAAGGCGCTGCTGGCGGCACTCGTCGTCTATCTTATCGGCTTCGGCTCCCGTGTGGCGACCGGGCTTTACAGCGGGCAGGACGGCGTGCAGATCGTCTATCGGCATATGGTCGCCTCCTGGCCGTTCCATCTGGAACTCTGGGTGGGGCTGCTGCTGCCGCTGGTGCTGCTCTCGATCGCCGCGCTGCGCCATCGTGCCGGTATCCAAACGCTTGCCGCCGCGTTGATCCTGGGCGGGCTTTTCATCGGCCGTTATGAGTTCATCATTGGCGGGCAACTGGTGCCGCTTTTCAAGGGAAGCTGGGTACCGGGCTTCGTGGACTACGCACCCTCGTTCACGGAGTGGGCGCTGCTGCTGCTCGCCGTCTCGCTGGGCGTGCTGATCTATGCCCTGGGAGAAAAGTTGCTGAACCTGTCTCACAGTCCGAAGACGATGTAGGACCGGCTGAGCACGCACCGGCACTCACGGCGCCGCAAGGCCGTTGAGACGACAGGGGCCGAACACTAGAGCGCATTTCGTTCCGATTGAATCGGAACGGCGCTCTAGATTCTTGTTTTTGCGCATTTTCTAGCGGCGAACCCGTGTCCACTTCGCCGGAAAATGCTCTAGAGCGTTTTCCTCCTGGCGGCCCAGCGCTCGGGCGCGCTGCCGGCGAGCGCCAGTTGACGGTCTTCTTCCGTGGTGACGAAGCAGCAGACGCTGCAGTCCAGACTCTCGGTGATGCGCTTGGCTCGCGCCGCAGCCAGTCGATCATGGCATCCTTCGGGCCCACGTGCTCGTGCCGCAGGACCTTCCGGAGCCTACCGTTCATGGAATGCGGCAAGGAGCGCAGGCTGTAGTGGCCGTCGGACTCGTAGCGGGCGCTTTCGGGAAGCGACCGCAAGTTCTCCACCCACATGCGTTAGGCGGCGACGCTCCAGAAGCGGCGCCCGAGGTTCTTGTGCCGCTCGCCGTGCGGGGTGCGACTTATGCTTTGGCGACAGGGAGGTTTGGCCGCAACCAGTACTGGTATAACGCGATCTCCCTGTAGTACTTGGCTGTGCTTTCGACGTAATTCCTTCTGATATTCCCGGTAGAAACCCCGAAAGCTCTGTGCCAGTCTAATCTTCTGGGGGGCTCTCCAACAATCACAGCGATAATAAAAAGGGACTTCGACATGATGGGTAAGACAACGGCACTAACTGCTGCTATCGCGGCGCTCGGATTCGCTTCCACTCTAGCCACGACCTCGCCCGCACAGGCCGACTCCTTTCCGGAGGAGGATATTCGGCTGATAATTCCTTTTGGTCCTGGAGGAGCGACCGATATCATCTTCCGGCTCATCGCGCAGGAGGCGGAGCAGTATCTCGGCGTCTCCGTCATTCCCGTAAACATGGCCGGCGCGGGGGCCACTCTCGGCTCGCGCCACGTCAAGGATGCGGATCCGGATGGTTACACCTTGCTTGGAAGCCACGATACGATCGCGCTGTCCAAGCTTGCAGGCACCGTCGACTATTCCTACGACGCCTTCGAACCGATCGCCCTGCTGACCCAAACCATCAACATCCCGACCGCCCATTCAAACCATCCGGTGCAAAGCGCTGACGAGATTGCCGACTACGTGCGCGAGAACCCCGGCCAAGTGCGCTTCAGCATGATCCCGAGTTCCACCGACCACTTCTTCTGGGCGCAGTTCTTCGGCGCCACCGACATTTCCATGGGCGACGTGCGCCTGGTGGGTTATCCCGATACCGGCGAACAGGTTTCCGCCTTGCTTGCCGAAGAAATCGACTTCTCCATGTTCAATCTGCCATCCGGCGGCTCGTTTTATGAGGAGGGAACTTTCCGCCCGCTCGGCGTGGCGCACCACGAGCGCCTCGACGGACTGCCGGAGGTAGCGACTTTGCGTGAACAGGGCATCGAGTTCGATCACTCCACAAGCCGCGGCCTCTTCGCTCCGGAAGGCACTCCGCAGGACCGCCTGGACATGCTCGCGGAGGCATTCGGCAAGGCCCTGGAAAACGAAGATCTGCAAAGCCGCATCGAGACCGAATTCGGCTCCGTGGTCCGTTTCCTGGAAGGCGAGGATTATCTGGAGTTCCTCAGCGAGAACGAAGCCGGGCTGACAGAGGCCGCCGAGAGAATCGACTTCGAGAACTAGGAAAGTTTGGCGCACGATCCGGGTGTTCGCCGGATCGTGCGCCAACGCCTTTGGGAGGCTTCCGAAATGACCATCGTCACCAAGGATCGGGCATTGGCCCTGGCCATGCTGCTGCTAGCCGCGATTCTGCTGGTGGAATCCGGCAACATCCCGGGAAAAACCGCCTGGCAACCGTACGGCTCCGCGCTCTATCCGCGAATTCTGCTCGGGGTCATCGGCGTGCTGTCGACGATCATCCTGATCAGGTCGTTTTTCTCCAGGGCCGCCAGAAGCACCTCGACCCGGCGATCCTTCAGGGCCTATCTGGTGCATAATCAGAAGGTCCTGCTGCTCTTTGTTCTCTTCGCTTGCTATGCGGCGCTGCTGCCGGTCGTGGGTTATCTCGTCGCCACGCTCGGTTTTCTGGTGCTATCCCTGGCCTTGCTGCTGGGTGTCGACTCGCGGCGCAAGGTCATCGTCAACCTCGCGACCAGCTTCACCTTGGCCCCTTTGATCTATGTGATCTTCCGTTACGGCCTCAGAATCTGGTTACCATGATCGTTCAGGAGCAACGCCGTGGCTGAATTCTTTCTGGAAGCTCTAGGCCACGTCACCAGTCCCGCTGTCCTGGTGTTGATTCTCCTGGGCGTCCTGATCGGCATCATAGGCGGCAGTATCCCCGGCTTTACCGTCACCATGGCGATTCTGGTGGTCTTTCCCTTCACCTTCGCCATGGACCCGGTCAGCGGGGTGGCGTTGATGGTCGGCGTCTTCGTCGGCGGCTATTCGGGGGGTATCGTCTCCGGCGTCATGCTGGGCATTCCGGGGACGCCATCCTCGATTACCACGGTCTATGACGGCTATCCCATGGCGCAGAACGGCGAGCCCGGCCGGGCGCTGGGGATCGGCGTGGCCGCGTCCTTTATCGGTACCGTGATCAGTGTGGGGATGCTGGTGTTTTTCGGTCCGCTAATCGCCAGTTTCAGCATGAATTTCCGGCCCTGGGAGATCACCTCGCTGATCGTGTTCGCTCTCACGCTGGTGGCCGGTCTCTCCAACGGTGCGTTGCTGAAGGGTTTGCTGGCGGCTGCACTCGGCCTGCTGATCACAACGGTCGGCTATGACCGGAACAGCAACCTGCGCTTCGATTTTGGGTTTTCGCCGCTGAGTTCAGGCTTCGAGATTCTCCCGGTGATGATCGGCATTTTCGCTTTCTCCCAGTTGATGAGCAACCTTGAGGAACTGCGCGACGAGAAAGGCCTGAAGAAAAAGATCGAAACCAACGTCGCGATTCCCTACGGCACCATTATAAAGGACATGGCGAAGCAGAAGCTCAACATAGTGCGCTCGTCACTGATCGGCAGCCTCGTTGGAGCCTTGCCCGGCACCGGCGGCACGGTCGCCAACTTTATCAGCTACGATCAGGCCAAGAAGTTTTCCCGTCATCCGGAGCGCTTCGGCAAGGGGATTCCAGACGGCATCGTCGCCTCGGAATCGTCCAACAGCGCGGTGGCCGGCGGGGCCTTCATTCCGACCTTGGCGTTGGGCATTCCCGGCGATCTGCCGATGGCGATCATGATGGGCGTGTTGATCCTGCACGGGATCACGCCGGGCCCGTTGATGTTCGAGCAGAATCCCGTGTTGGTCGGCACAATCTACGCAAGCTTGTTGATCGGGGCGGTGGTCATGGTGCTGTGCCAATTGCTGCTGGTGCGGTATTTCGCCAAGATTTCGCTGATCCCCCAGCAGGTGCTGGTGCCCGTGGTGCTGATGCTCTGCGCGATCGGCTCCTATGCCCTCAACAACAATTTGTTCGACATCTGGGTGTTGTTCGCCTTCGGGATCTTCGGGTACCTGCTTTGGAAGGCCGAGGTGCCGCTTACGCCCCTGATTCTGGGCGTGGTGCTGGGCAACAATCTGGAAAGCCAGATGTTCCGCGCCCTGGAACTGGACAGTAGCTGGATGACATTCCTGACGCGGCCGCTGTCGGCGTTGTTCCTGGGGCTCGCCGTCGCCTCCGTGGTATTCTCGATCCTGCAGAACCGGAAAATCAACCGGGCTCTCAAGGCCCGTGGCGCCGAGGTGTGAGGACGACCCTCGCCCACCCTCGAGCCGCACGATGGTTTCGACGATCCAGGACACGCCCTCGCCGTCTTCAGGTCGGTGAATCGGCAGGATGGTTTCTCTTTCGATTCACGATCCTGCTCTAGAGCCTATTCCGTTCGCACTGGCTCACGGAACAGGCTCTAACTTATTCTGTTTGCGCATTTTCTGGCGGCAAACCGGTATCCACTTTGCCTGAAAATGCTCTAGCGCGGCTCTTCGCCACCCAACACGACGCCCTTGCTGCGAATCAATTGGGTGCCCGTGCTGACCTCGCCTCTTACGTCGGCAAGCTCGAAGCGTCCCTCTTCGATGGAGAGGATGCTGGCGTCGCCGACGCTTCCGGGCCGGAGGGACCCGAGTTCGGGACGGTTCAACACCTTGGCGGCGTTCACCGTCGAGGCCGCGACGATGTCTGACAAGGGCATGTCCAGGGCGAGGAACTTCGACATTGTGGTGATCTGGTCGTAGGCCGGACCATTGATGCAAAAGGCGTGGACGTCGGACGAGATCGTGTCCGGCGGAAAGCCCTTCGCCATCATGGCCCGCGCGGTCTTCCACGAGAAAGATCCCATGCCGTGGCCGATGTCGAAATAGACGCCCCGCTCGCGCGCGGCCAGGACCGCCGGTTTGATCTCGCCGTCGCCCCGCACCGGCGCGTTCGGAAAGGGCCGGAAGCAGTGCGTGAGAACGTCGCCGCCGCGCAACAGGTCGAGGACAGCTTCATAGGACGGCGGCGGCTCGTCGATGTGCGCCATGACCGGCAATCCCGTCTCCTCCGCGACCTCGAGCGCCACCTGCAACGGCGCAATCCCGGAGGGTCCGCTGGCGTGCCTGCCGATGCGCACCTTGATGCCCACGATGACGTCGCGGTTCGTTTCGATGACCTCGGCTGTCTCGCGCGGAGCCATGAGCCGAAGGTCGTGGCTCTCGCCCACCATCAAGCCCGGCGCGAAACCGTAGATCCCGGCAAAGGAGACGTGGAGGTAAACCAGGATGCGCGTGTTGCAGGGGTCGATCACGTGCTTGCGGAAGCCCGGGAAGTTGCCGGGCCCCGCGCTGCCCGTATCGACGCAGGTGGTGACGGCACTGCTGCGCGCATAGGCCTCGGGCTCGATCCCGAGCGAGGTCCCGCCCCAATAAACATGGGTGTGCAGATCGATCAGGCCCGGCGTTACGATCTTTCCCGCGACGTCACGCGACCTTCCCGCCGCTGACTCGAGCGACTCCCCGACCGCCGCCACCTTGCCGTCGAGGAACGCCACGTCCGCGACACGGTCCATATCCTGGGAAGGGTCGATCACCCTTCCGTTCTTGAGCACGAGATCGTAGGTCATGATGCGTGAAGCCTTTCTTGTCTTGGCCGGACGTCAAACAGGCGCCAGTTCCGGCCCAGTACCCGGATCGAAGTGCACCTCTTCAAGGTTCCCTTCGGGCTGGCTGCGGTCCACGACCAGGAAATCGTGCAGGGGCTGGAACACCAGCAATGGGTGGTGCCAGATCCCGGCGGCGAGCTGAATGCCCTGGTCGCCTCTTGCGAGAAACGCGCGGCAGGCTTCCGGCTTCGGCTGCTCCGCGACCACCACGAGCCAGGGGTGGCGCTCCATCGGGATCAGCGCCTGCGTGCCGTAAGGATGGCGCTCCAGCATTTGGATGCGCAGCGGTTGCGGCCAGCGCGTGCCGCGGAAAATGGAGATGACGGCCGCGCCGCCGTGCATCTCCGGGGTGGCGAGCGCGTGGACGCGGCGGGTTAGTCCGCCGTTGATCGGGTAGCTGTCCCCTTCGTCGGGCGCGATCACCTGGCCGAAGGGCGCGAACGCGTCAGCCGTCAGCGGTGCGGGTTCAAGCATGGCAGTCATGACAGCCGCCCCCAGACGCGGAAGCGGCTGATTCCGCCGTCGGGATGAATGTTCAGCCGTATGTGGCTGACCGGTCCCAAGGATGCCAGGTCGCGGCTCTCAAAGGTATGGATCGCATCGGCCTTCAGCGGCGACTCGTTCAAGAGCGTCGGCCAGAACATCGCCTGGGTCGCCAGCGTCTCGTCCGTGCCCCACTCGACGGCGGCGGCTTGCAGGGAGCAGCGGTCCGGGAAATTACCCTTGAAAAACGCGGTGTCCACCTCGATCCGCTCGACGATCCCAGGCGCGCCGAGCGCCACGATCATCCAGTCGTGGCCAGGCTCGCGCCGCCGCCGCGTTTCCCAACCGTCTCCCATGCTGGTGCCGCGCCCTTCGGAGAGGACAGCCCAGATGTCGCCGTAGTGCGCATCGTTGTAGGCGATCACGCGGCCGCCGTTCGCAAGCGCCGACAACTCGATCAAATCGTTGCCGTAGGCGGTCCAGTCCGGGGTGGGGTCGCCGTAGACGCGCAGCCGCGCGATTCCGCCATCGGGATACTGGTTCACGCGCAGCCAACGCCAAGGGCCGGCATGCACCGCCTTGACGAAGTGGTGGCGATCCGGGGCAAG
>SKZV01000075.1 GCA_007127165.1 Rhodovibrio sp.
GCGGCCTGCGCGCCTCGATCATGACGGACCGGGCGCAGTTCGCGATCATCATGCCTTTCATCGTGGCGATCCTGCTTGTTGGCGGCTATGCGCTGGTCAATGCGGGCGGCGTCGCGGCGCTCTCGGTCGAGGTGCCGGAGTTGATCACCATCGGCGGGATCGGCGCAATGGAGATGGCGGGCGCGCTGATCCTGGCGTTGCTGTTCACCGGCATCTTCCACCAGGGCACTTGGCAGCGGGTTTTCGCGCTGGAAAGCGAGCAGGCGGTGAAGCGCAGCATGGGCTGGTCGGCCCTGGTCGCCGCGCCGGTGGTCCTTCTGGTCGGGGGCTTCGGCATCGCGCATGAGCTGCTGGGGCTCGACCAGCCCTCGGCGGCGGTCTTTGCGGTGCTTGAAACGGCGGTCCCCACTTGGCTGCTGGCGATCCTGGCGATCTTCGCGGTGGCGCTGGTGCTCTCCAGCATGGATACGGCGCTGGGCGGGATCGCCAGCCTCACCATCGTCGTCACACGAACGGCGCGGGCCGACATCGACCCGGTGCGTTTGCGCCGCTATGCCCTGCTGGCGATGCTGGCGGTCTCCGCCGGGGCGCTGGTGGTGGCGATCCAGGGGTACAGCGTGCTCTACCTCTTCCTGCTGGCCGATCTGTTGTGCGCGGCGGCGGCGGTGCCGGTCTTTGCCGGGCTCTATATCCGGCGTTATGGCGCCCGTTTGGCAGGAGCTTCGATGGCTGTGGCGCTGGCGGCGGGCGTTGCGCTCTTCCCCGATCCGGAGTTCACGCGCGGCAATCTGTTCCTCTCCTTCGCGGTGGCGGCGGGAATACCGTTCCTGATGCTGCCGTTGTGCCTGCTCTCGCGCGGACGCTTCGACTTCGCGCGGCTGGAGGCGGAGGTGCAGCCCTACAAGGACTGAGGTAAGGGGCGTTGACGCCTGCACCGCTCAAGGCGTAAGACCCTTGGCCGAACCCAATTGACAGGCCAAAGACCCGGCAGATGAGCCAGGACAAGCGCGTCTACTTCTACGACTCGACCCTGCGCGACGGTGCGCAGACGCAAGGCGTGGACTTCTCCACCGCCGACAAGCGTACGCTGTCGGAATCCCTCGACCGCCTCGGCATCGACTATATCGAGGGCGGCTGGCCCGGCGCGAACCCGACCGACGACGCCTTCTTCGCGGAACTGCCGAAGCTGAAGACGGCGAAGATCACCGCCTTCGGAATGACCCGCCGCTCCGGCCGCTCGGCGGAGAACGATCCGGGGTTGGCGGCGCTGCTCAACTGCAAGGCCAACGGCGTCTGCATGGTCGGAAAAAGCTGGGACTTCCACGTCGATCTGGCGCTGGGCGTGGACCGGCAGGAGTACCTTGAGATCATTTCGGACAGCGTGGCCTATGCCGTCAAGCGCAGCCCGGAAGCGATGTTCGACGCGGAGCACTTCTTCGACGGCTATAAGAACAACCGCGACTACGCGCTGAAATGCGTCGAGGCCGCTTATGAGGCCGGGGCGCGCTGGGTCGTGCTCTGCGACACCAACGGCGGCACGCTGCCGGACGAGGTGGAGCGCATCGTGGCCGAGGTTGCCGAGCGCATTCCCGGCGAGCGCCTGGGCATCCACTGCCACAACGACACCGGCAACGCCGTGGCGAACTCGCTGGCCGCCGTCCGCTCCGGCGCGCGGCAGGTGCAGGGCACGCTCAACGGCCTGGGCGAGCGCTGCGGCAACACCGATCTGATCCCGATGATCGCCACGCTGGCGCTGAAGACCGATTTCGAGGTCGGCATGGACGCCCGCCAGCTTCGCGAACTGACGGCGGTGTCCCGCCTGCTGGACGAGCGCCTGAACCGCGCGCCCTCACGCAACGCGCCCTACATCGGAGAGAGCGCCTTCGCCCACAAGGGCGGGCTGCACGTCTCCGCCGTCGAAAAGGACCCGCGCACCTACGAGCACATCGACCCCGCGCTCGTCGGCAACCAACGCCATGTCGTCGTTTCAGACCAGTCCGGGCGCTCCAACATCCTCGCCCGCTTCCGCGAAATCGGCATCGAGATCGACGACCACGATCCGCAGGTCGCCGCTCTGGTCGAGCGGGTGAAGGCGCGCGAGTTCGAGGGCTACGCCTACGACGGCGCCGAGGCGAGCTTCGAGTTGCTGGCGCGCCGCGCGCTGGGGCAGGTTCTCGAGTACTTCACGCTCAGCCGATTCCGCGTCATGGACGACCGCCGCTGGAACGCCCGCAACGAACTCGTCACCGAGTCCGAAGCCACCGTGACCACCGAGGTCGCCGGGCAGGAGGTGATGACGGTCGCCAACGGTAACGGCCCGGTGAACGCGCTCGATCTGGCGCTCCGCAAGGCGCTGGTGGAGATCTACCCGCAGTTGGAAGACATGCGCCTGACCGACTACAAGGTTCGCATCCTCACGCCGCAAGCCGGAACCCGCGCGATCACCCGCGTCATGATCGAAAGCGCCGACAGCCAGGGGCGGCACTGGACCACCGTGGGCGTCTCCGCCAACATCATCGACGCGTCGTTCAACGCCTTGCGCGACGGCATCACCTGGAAGCTCTACCAGGAAGGGGCCAAACCGGCCTAAGCGACTCACATGACCGAAGACATGCCCGCCATCGTCCTGGTGCGCCCGCAGTTGGGGCAGAACATCGGTATGTGCGCCCGCGCGATGCTGAACTGCGGCCTTAACGATTTGCGGCTGGTGGCCCCGCGCGACGGCTGGCCGAACCCGGAAGCCACGGCGGCGGCCTCCGGCGCGGATACGGTGCTGGAGCGCGCCCGCGTCTACGACACCGTTCAAGACGCCGTGGCGGAGTGTACGCGGGTCTATGCGACCACCGCCCGCGCCCGCGATCAGGTGAAGCCGGTCGTCACCCCGAAACGCGCGGCGGAGGAAGCCCGCGAGGCCGCCGCCACCGGCCACAGCGTCGCGATCCTCTTCGGGCCGGAACGCAGCGGGCTGGAAAACGAGGAGGTTTCGCTGGCCGACGCGGTTCTCGCGGTGCCGCTGAACCCGGCGTTCACCTCGCTCAATCTGGCGCAGGCGGTGCTGCTGGTGGGCTATGAGTGGTGGCAACTCGGAACCGAAATCCCGGCGCGCGCGTTGGCGTCGGGCGGAACCACGGCGGTGCCCGCGACCAAGGCGGAGTTGGAGAACTTCTATCGGCGGCTGGAAGCCGGGCTGGACGAGGGCAGCTTCTTCACCTCGCCGGACAAGCGCCCGCTGATCATCCGCAACATCCGCAACATCTTCGCCCGCACCGGCCTCACCAAGGCCGAGGTCGACACCCTCCACGGCATCGTCTCCGCCCTGCTGCGCGCGCGGGCGGGGCGGCAGGGGGAGTAGGCGTTTTCCTGTTTGGGCGTAAAGCCACTCCCATGGCGTCCTACCCCGATGCCGAAACCCGCCTGCCGGATTATCGCGGTTTCTCGGGAATCAGCCCAGGCATTAAACGCGGAGCGAGGCGCGCCGGGAATGCCAGGCGAAGAGGCGCACGGCTGCTTTTCGAGGCGACGACGTCCGTGTCTATCAGGCCCGAAGTAATTCGGCGTGCCTGACGTTCGCTGACCCCGAGCAGACCGGCAACCTCGCCGCGCGGCAGCTCGCCCCGGTAGAGGATGGCCTCCAGCACCGCGCCTGCCTTGGAAGGCAGGGTACCGGCGCGGATCTCCTCTTCGGCCCACATCAGCAGGCGTTCGCGAAGGCGGTCGGGCTGAACGAGGCTCTCCATGAAATCGACCTGGTCGATGCAAACCTGCAGGAAGAATTCGGCGAAGTCGGCCAACGCCTCTTCGCTGAGGTGGCCGCGGCCGTCGAGGTCGTTGCGCCGTTCCTGGTCGCAGGCCATCAGCTTGGCTTTGTAGGCGCTTTCGCTGCGGGCAAGCCCCCGCGCCACCGACCAGATGCCGCCCGTATCCAGACGTTCGAGCAGGATGGCATGGGACATCAGGCGCGCCACGCGTCCATTGCCGTCGAGAAACGGGTGAATCCAGAGCAGCCGGTGATGGGCGCAGGCGGCCGCGAGAATGCCATCGCTCCGGCCGAGGCGGCTGTAACC
Source organism: Rhodovibrio sp. (assembly GCA_007127165.1). Lineage (GTDB taxonomy): Bacteria > Pseudomonadota > Alphaproteobacteria > Kiloniellales > Rhodovibrionaceae > SKZV01. The sequence continues at coordinate 4,065 of SKZV01000075.1, forward strand.
TTGCTCGAACCGCTCCAAAAAGCGCGGCAGGGCACCTGGACTGACCGGAATGTGCTGACCGACCCGGACGTGCCTCTGGCGCAAGGCCCCGGGCTGGACCCGCAGACGTTCGCCCGTGTCGGGATCATCCACCCAGAGCAGATCGTCGGGCAGAGGCTCGCAGAAGCTCCGGTGCATCTCCAGCAGGCCTTCCACGGTCGTGGCCCGCCCGGCAAGACCGCCGTCATCTATCCATTTCTGGACGGCGATATGGGCCCTGGCTTCGAGTTGCAGGTTGCGCTTTGCCGCATCGCGGCTGTAGTCATCCTTGAGGGCGCGCTCTATATCGACCGGGTGCGTGTCATGGCCCTCGATGAGGTTGCTGTAATAGCAGTTCATGGCGCGCACGAGATCGGCGAGCGCGGTCAGCACGCCCTCCGGCAGGCTGCGCCGGAAACCGGCGGCGCGGCCAGCCAGATCGACGACAAGATCGGCAAGTGCGGAGCGCTGGCGCGAACTCTCGCCGATAAGCAGGGGTTCCATGAGCCCAACCGTCTCACCGTGATCGGCTACCGCATCTTTGGCCGGTTTTATGTCCGCTTTCTTATTACTCATAAGCTGCAGCCTACCAGAGCCTTACGCAAAAAGGGAGGGCGCAGAGGACCGGGATAATGGCCGGTTCTCTGGCCGGTTCTCTGGCCGGTTTGCGCCGGACGCCGGCGGCAGCGCCATGTTCGTGCACCGGGGATAGCGGCATAGTCAGACAACGCGCTATCGCAATCGTTTGACTCCCGCGCCGCGATGGTTATAGTCGCCGCGCATTCCTGGGAAAGCGGGTCGGCTGAAAAGGCCGCGCCCCGCCCGCTTGGCGTTTCCGCGTTTCGGCGCGAGTGAGGCCAAGGCAGGGACTACCGGGACAAAACAGCGAGACATCCTGA
>SKZV01000082.1 GCA_007127165.1 Rhodovibrio sp.
CAGAATGCTGCCGCCCAGCAGCGTATTACGCGAACGACGAACTTTGTTCACAGTCTTTTCCCCTGCACTCATTGCTAGACCCCTTGATTATCTTGGGAACCCACTCGAACGTTCGTGACGTTCGAGGAATACGCCAGACACTAGAGCCCAATCCGATTATTCAAAAATCACGCGATCGTGAGGCAAGGTTAATTAGCGACCTATATGCAACAGAGATGCCGCGTAGCTTGCTTTCGCAACGCCGGAAAAATTGGGATACAAAGAATACCAATCCATAAAAATGGCAGTTTTTTGCGGAAAACGATTTTCCGATTTCTGTCGAAAAAGGTGCTGAAATACAACTAAAGAGATATGTGACTTATTAAACACAGTCAGCGCGAAAGTGCACCGGGGCTAGCGGTGGACCGGATGACGCACGTTCGCGCGGCGGCAGAATCTCTGCACTCGGCCATAATCCAGATTCGAGAGTGACCGCGTAAGCGGCGGGAAGATCGGCAGCACGCATGGATTGCATTGTTACTTTATAGTCGAAAGTGAGCGCGTTCAGCCACACGCTCAAGCCATCCGTGTCGGGCCGCAGCACCGCATACCAACCGCGCGGCGTCCCGTCATTCGCCGGTAAGCCGATGCTGCCCGCGTTGACCCAGAAACCGGCTCCGACCCGTTCGGCGAAGGGAATGCCAGAGTGTCCGGCCAGAACGCCGTCGACTCCTGCAGCCTCGATCTCCGCCCGCTTCTCCGCCGCCGGTGTAGAAGGAAAGATCCAGCGACTGATGTCGGACGGCGCGCCGTGCACGGCGAGGAGCCGCCAGCCCGCCAGCGTAAACCGTATGGACCGGGGCAGGGCGCGCATCCACGCCTTTGAGTCTGCGGAAAGTTGCCGTTGGGCATGCGCGTACCAGGATCGCGCCAGCAAGTCGCAGGTGCTGTCCGGCGCAAAGTTGCAGCCGCAGTCGTCCGAGTCGCCCCCAAGAGCCTCCTCGCAGTTGCCCATCAGGACACGGACCCCGGCTTGGCGCAGTGCAGCGGTCGTCGCTTCCGCATCGGCGCAATAGGCAACAACATCGCCGGTGCAGATGATGCGCTCGCCGGGAATCGCCAGTCTCTGTGCTTCCGCAAGCAATGCCTGGGTGGCCTGCAGGTTGCTGACAGCACCGCCGAATACCAGAACAGGACCGTTCAAAGTGCCGAGGTCGAGCACCTCCACCTTCCGCGTCATGCTTTGGGAGTTGTCAACCGCTGCACGATCCGCCGCCAAGGACGCAGAACTTCGAGCAGTGCGGGTGGTTCAACTTAACCGGCTTCCAAGACTCTTCCAGCGTTTCGCCCATCTCGAACTCCGAGTCGTAGGGGATCAAGGTGCAGGAGATGACGACCGGCCGCGCCGCGCCCTTGCGCTTCACGACCATGCGCGAGGAGGCGCACATGATCTCGCCGGGGTCCTGTCCGAGCTTGTGCCAGCAGGACTCGGTGATCTCCGGCACCTGCGCTTCTGGGTCCATTTCCGGGAACAACATCAGGTGCGTTGGATCGTTGGCATCCAGAGCGATTTCCAACTCCGCGAAGAGCTTGCGGTAGCCCGTGCGCAGGTCGTCCTCGCACTCGCCCCAGCGCGTGCGTCCGGCGGCGCTGACCGCGAAGCCATTCTCCGAGAGCCACTGCATGCCCTCTATCGTCTTCTGCCAAGTGTTCCGGCCGCGCTCTTCCTCGTGCAGTTCCTTGCTGTAGTGGTCGACGGAAATGCGGAAGTGCATAAGCTGGTTATAGCGTTCTTGAAGGCGCAGCAGATCGACCGACTGCTTCATCATCGGCCGCATGGCATTCGTCAGCACCAGGACGCGATAGCCGCGCGACAGGGCCGATTCCAGCATCGCCGGGAACTCAGGGTTCATGAAGGGTTCGCCGCCGGTAAAGCCGATCTCCTGCGTGTCGCCGCGCGCGTCGGCCTCGTCCAGGAAGGTGCTTACTTCGGCGGCGGAGATGTAGACGAGGCGGTCGTTGCGCGGGCTCGACTCGATGTAACAGTTCGTACAGGTCAGATTGCAAAGCGTGCCTGTGTTGAACCAGATCGTACGCAGCTTCCCCGGCGCGACTTGGCCGCGCGGCTCCCCGTCAGCCGTCACGTCGGGGTCCTGAAACTTTCCAGGCAGGCTTCGGGTCTTGACGGCAACGGTCATAATCGTCCGGCGCTCCTCTTCAGTGTCATGGCGATGCGTGCGTCACCCACTCGCATCAATGCGGGCGCGCCCAGCACACCCGCATTCAATTACCTGAAAAGATAGTGGCAAACCCGCCTTGTAACCATGCCGCGCTGTGTAGGATTTGGTCAAAACCATGTGAACCGTGAAAAACCGAGGGTTTTTCACGTCGGGGCAGCCGCGCCCCGCGAGCCTTTCAGCGCCCAGGCGCGCCGCAGAACCCGGTCAGAAAGCTGGAGAGATTGTCGCCCAGCGCATCCTGAAGGTAGCCGCCCTCTTGCACCAGGACCGTGGGGAGGTCGAATCGGGCGAGCGCGCTCCCGATCTCGGCGAAGCCCTCTGTCGTGATCGCAAGGCCGCGCAGCGGGTCGTCCTCGTGCGGGTCAAGCCCAAGGGCGATCACCAGAATCTGCGGATCGAAGGCGCGAATGCGCTTCGCCGCTCGTTCGAGGGCCGTTAGGTAGGCTGGCGTCTCGGTGCCGCGCGCCAGCGGGATGTTCAGGTTGTAGCCGATCCCGTCACCGCTGCCCCGCTCCTGTGCGTGGCCCCAGAAGAAAGGATAAAACCGCGCCGGATCGGCGTGGAGCGAAACCGTCAGCACGTCGCTTCGATGATAGAAACAGCCTTGCGTCCCGTTGCCGTGGTGAACGTCGATATCCAGGATCGCCACGCGATCCACATGTTTACGCAGATGCTGCGCGGCGATCCCCGCGTTGTTCAGGAAACAGAACCCGCCCGCCATGTCCGGGTAGGCGTGGTGTCCCGGCGGACGGCAGAGCGCATAGGCGGAACGTTCGCCCTCCCGCACGATCTCCGCCGCCGTCACCGCAACCTCTGAACTCGCAATCGCCGCTTCCCAGGTGCCTTCGCTGATCGGGCAGGCGGTATCCGCCATGTGATAGCCCGCCTGTCCCACGGCGGAGTCGGGATAGCCCATTTCCCAGCGGCCCTGCGCGTGGACGTTCGGCACGACCTCTTCGCTCGCCCCTTCGATTCGCCGCCAGCGGGTGACGATGTGCTCCAGGAACTGCAAATACTCCGGCGTGTGCAGCGCCGCCGCCGGGCCGACGCCGTAGCGCCGCGGCGCTACGATCTCGTGCCCGCCAGCCTTGGCTGCCGCCAGCAGCCGGTCGGCGCGTTCCGGCACCTCGGGACTTGGCTGCGGCGCGCCGCTCACCAGGAAGTGGCACGGATAGTGCTGGCGATGGTCCTCGCTGTAGACGACCTTCATTGGAAAACTCCTGAATTAAAAGCGGACTTGGCCACAGCCCTTGAGCGCCAGCATCTCGCGCGCTTCCGCCGGGCTTGCGGGCTCCAGCGAAAGTTCGTCGAGGATGCGGAGCATCTTGGCGACCTGTTCGGCGTTGCTTTCCGCCATGCGGCCCTTGGCGATGTAGAGGCTGTCTTCCAGACCAACGCGCACGTTGCCGCCCAGGATCGCGCCCAGCGTGACCAGACGCATCTGATGGCGGCCCGCCGCCAGCACGGAGAAACGGTAGTTGTCGCCCAGGACCGCGTCGGCGGTGCGTTTCATGTGCATCAGGTTTTCGGCGCTCGCCCCGATCCCGCCCAGGACGCCCAGCACGAACTGCACGAAGAGCGGCGGTTTCACCAGGCCGCGTTCCAGGAAGTGTCCCAGCGTGTGGATGTGGCCGATGTCGTAGCACTCGAACTCGAAGCGGGTGCCGTTCGCCTCGCCCAAATCGCGCAAGATTCCCTCGATGTCGGCGAAGGTATTGCGGAAGATGAAATCCCGGGTGCCTTCCAGGTACTGCGGCTCCCAGTCGTGCTTCCACTCCGAATACCGCGCCGCCGCCGGAAATAGGCCGAAGTTCATCGAGCCCATGTTGAGCGAGCACATTTCCGGCGCGAGCGTCCGCCCGGCCTCGGTACGCTGCTCCAGCGTCATGTTGTGCCCGCCGCCGGTGGTGATGTTGACCACGGCGTCGCTCGCCTGCTTGATCCGGGGCAGGAAACGCTGGAAGATCGCCGGGTCCGGGGTGGGGCGGCCGTCCTCGGGATCGCGGGCGTGGAGATGCAGGATCGCGGCCCCGGCCTCGGCGGCGGCGATGGCCTGCTCAGCGATCTCGTCCGGCGTGACCGGCAGTGCCGCGCTCATCGTCGGCGTATGAATCGAGCCGGTCACGGCGCAGGTGATGATGACCTTGCCTTCGGGCACGGTGCCTCTCCCGAGTTGCGTTTCTTTCGATGTTCGTCATCCACGGGCTTGACCCGTGGACCTCTTTTCCGCTCTCACGGTCGGAGAGGAGGTGCCCGGATCAAGTCCGGGCATGACGAAAGAAAATTTGCCGGACCCTCGCTACCCGCCCGGCAACCCCGCCTCGCGGGCGAAGGCGGCGAGGGCGTCGGCCAGTGTTTCGGTCAGCTCGTCAAGCTGCGCCTCGGTGACGATCAACGGCGGGCAGACCATGATGTGATCGCCCTCGTAGCCGCCGCGCGTGCGCCGGGAATAGACGATCAGGCCGCGCTCGTAGGCCAGTTCGACCACGCGCGCATGGGCGTTGAGCGCGGGCGGCAGCACGGCCATGGTCTCGCGGTCGGATACGAACTCGATGGCGGTCAGCAGGCCCTTGCCGCGCACGTCGCCGATCCAGGGGAAACGCGCTTGCAAGGTCCGTAGCCGCGCCAGCAGGCTCTCCCCGCGCGCCGCCGCATTGGCGATCAGGCCGCCCTCCCGCAACTCCCGCAGCACCGCGAGTCCGGCCGCGCAAGCCAGCGGGTTTCCGGCATAGGTGTGCCCGTGCGGGAAGCCGCCCGC
>SKZV01000177.1 GCA_007127165.1 Rhodovibrio sp.
CCTCGCCCTCGCCCTCACCAACCTCCTGCCGGTCGCGGTAATGCGCGATCAGCTGGTCGGCGTAGACCGAGATCGCGCCGCGCCGCGCCACGGCGTTGCCGGTGGCGATGTAGATCTGCTCGTTGCGCCGCCATTCGATGCCCTCGTCGGCCTCGATCTCCAGCGGCCCCTCACCTGCCCCGGTCACACCGGAAACGCCCTGCGCGTGCCCCTGCCCGGCCAGCGCGACCAGCCCCAGCATCACGGCGATCAGCACGAGCGCCGCGCGCAGCCAGTCGCGCAAGATCAACGGCCGGAGTCTCTGTCGCACACTGCTGCTCACTGTTCGCCCTCGCTGTCACCCGCGCCCCGAGCGGCCTCGGGATAGAAAACAAGTCGGCTCTTGCCGGTGAAAAATATCCGCTCGCCCTTGTCTTCCACCCGGAAACCCTCGGCGGCGATCGTCCCTTCGGGGCCGCGGCCGCTCACGGCGGTAAACGATTCGGCGCGCCCGGCCTTCAAGTCCACATCGGCTGCCTCGGTCTGCATCTCGAAGCCGTGGTCGTGGAACAGGCTGACGTTCCCGGTGAGGCGCAGGTGCTGCGCCTCGCGCTGATATTGCCCGTCCACCGCGTCGAGCGCCAGCCAGCCGTCGTCGGCCAGCGTAATCTCCGCCTGCGGACGGTCGAGCGTCACCGAGTCCGGATCGCTGCGCGCCTGCATGGCCTCCCGTGCATCCACCGTGAACGGCCGGTTACGGTCGTCGCGCCCCTGATAGCGGGGGTTCACCATCGTCAGATGCTCGGCGTCCTCGGGTCCGAAATCCATGAGCCCCATGCGAAAGCTCGCGTCATCCGGCACGATCTGCGGCCAGGCCAGAATCAACAGAGCCATCGCCGCCAGAATCGCGGGCAGCAGCACCTTCAGCGTGCCGACGAACAGGCTGTAGCCGTTTCCCACCGAGAGACGCGGCGGCTGGCGCATGCCACGACGGCGGCCTCCGGAGCGGCCGGTGCCCTGGCCTTCCCCGGCCTCGGCCGCGCCTGGATCGTCTTTTGGGGCTTGCGACATCCGCGTGTCCAACGCTCCTTTAAGCGACACCAGCGCGCAGGCAGTCGTGGATGTGCAGAATCCCGACCGGCCGCGGCGTCTCGCTATCCTCATCCACGACGAACAAACTGGTGATCGCGTAGCGGTTCATCAAACCCAGCGCCTCGGCCGCCAGCGCGGACACCCGGATCGTTTTCGGCGCGGGCGTCATGATCTCGGCCGCAGTTTGCTGCAAGAGATCGGCATTCATATGACGCCGCAAATCCCCGTCGGTCAAAACTCCGCAAAGCGCGCCGCTGCCATCCACCACGCCGACGCAGCCGAAGCGCCGTGTCGTCATGGTCAGCAGCGCCTCGCGCATCGGCGTGTCCGGCGCGGTCAGCGGCAATTCGTCGCCCGCGTGCATCAGGTCGCGCACCTGCAACAACCGCCGACCGAGCATCCCGCCCGGATGCAAAAGCTGGAAATCGGCGCTGGAGAAGGACCTGCGTTCCAGCAGCGCCACCGCAAGCGCATCGCCCAGCGCCAGCATGAGGGTCGTGGAGGTGGTCGGCGCCAGCCCCATCGGACAGGCTTCCTCAGCCGGGGGCAGCAGCAGCACGTGATTCGCCTGCCGCGCCAGGGTGCTCTCGCGCTTTGCCGTGATCGCGATCAGGGGAATGGAGAACCGCCGGGTATAGGCGATTATGTCTGCCAGCTCGGCCGTGTTGCCGGAGTTCGACAGCGCGATCACCGCATCCTTCTCGGCGATCATGCCAAGGTCGCCGTGACTCGCCTCGCCGGGATGGACGTAGTGTGCCGGAGTTCCGGTGGACGCCAGCGTGGCCGCGATCTTGCGGGCGACGTGGCCGCTCTTGCCCATGCCGGTCACGACGACGCGGCCGGTGACCGCCATCACGCAGTCCACCGACCGGATGAACGCGCCGTCAAGCGAAGCGGAGAGCGCCTGCAAGCCCTCCACTTCCAACGCCAGCACGCGCCGGGCGGCGATCAGATCGGGCGATTCCTCCATCTGAACCGGAGAGGCATCGGTGGAGCAAGGGTGCGATGATGTCGTCATGGCCGGGACTATACCAATTAGATGCAGAATTTCACATAACCAACTTAGGCTGCCGAAGCAGGACGGGTATGCACCGGGGGCAGACCCCCTGCCCGCGCCCGGCGTTCGCCAACGCTCCGCTGCCGGTCACCCGGCGCCACGCCTCCCGCCGCCTGCACAAGGGCGGTCAGTGCGCAGGCGGCGGTCAGTGGGCGAAGATGTCGACCTCGTCCCAACCCTGCCGATCGAGCCGCGCACGCCAGGGTATGAAATCGAAGCAGGCCCGCGCCATCGCGCTGCGCCCTTCGCGCTCCAGCAGGACGTCGAGGCGCGCCTGCAGCGCATGGAGATGCAGCACGTCCGAAGCGGCATAAGCCAACTGGTCTTGCGTCAAGGTCTCGGCGCCCCAGTCGCTGGACTGTTGCTGCTTCGAAATCTCAACGCCGATCAGGTCGCGGCAAAGGTCCTTTAAACCGTGCCGGTCGGTGAAGGTGCGCACCAGCTTCGACGCGATCTTCGTGCAGTAGAGCGGCGTCGCGTCGACCTCCAGATACTGCTGGATCATGGCCACGTCGAAGCGCGCGAAGTGGAACAGCTTCTCCACATTCGGGTCGCTCAGCAGTGCGCGGAGGTTCGGCGCAGCGTAGTTCCGGCCGAAGAACTGCACCAGATGGCAGTCGCCGTCTCCGGCGGAAAGCTGCATGAGGCACAGCCGGTCGCGGACCAGACTGAGGCCCATGGTTTCCGTATCCACGGCAACGCTGGGGCCGAAGTCCACGCCGTGAGGAAGGTCGTCGTAATGCAGATGAAGTGCCAAGAACACCGCCGCCGGGTTGCGCGATCGCCGGGCTTGAGCGATCGCCGAGAGCGCCCGCCCCGGGCCGCTGGGTTGCTTTGAGTCCGGCCCCGCACTACCTCGATGGGGCCGCGCAAAGATAACCCCGCAAAACGAGGTGTCAACGTCCGGCCTCGGGATGCTATAAACGGCGCGCAAAGCGAAACGTAAGAGCCAACGAATCACGGACGCGAGGGATTGGAATAACAATGGCACGGGTGGCGACGGTCTTCGGCGGCTCTGGGTTTATCGGCCGTTATGTTGTGCAACGGTTGGCGCGGCAAGGCTGGGTGGTCCGCGTGGCCGCGCGCGATGCGGAAAAGGCGCATTTTCTGCAACCCTTGGGCAACGTCGGCCAGATCGTGCGCATGCCGGTTCCGATCCAGGATGACGAAGCCGTCCAGTGGGCGGTGAACGGCGCGGATGCGGTCTTCAATCTCGTCGGCATTCTTGCCGAAGCCGGTGGCCGCCAGACCTTTGAGGCGGTGCAAAACCAGGGCGCCGCCCGGATCGCCCGTGCGGCCAAGGCGGCGGGCGTGAAGCGCCTCGTTCAGGTTTCCGCCATTGGCGCGGACGCGAACTCCAACTCGGTCTACGCCCGGACGAAGGGGCTGGGCGAGCAGGTCGTGCTGGAGGCGTTCCCCGAGGCGACGATCTTGCGGCCGTCCATCGTGGTCGGTCCGGAGGACAAGTTCTTCAACCTTTTTGCGGCGATGGCGCGCTACTCACCGGCTCTGCCGTTGATCGGCGGCGGCAAGACGCGCTTTCAGCCGGTCTATGTCGGCGACATCGCGGACGCGGCAATGAAGGCGGTGCAGACGCCCGACACCAAGGGCCGCACCTATGAACTCGGCGGCCCGCGCGTTTACACGTTCAAGGAACTGATGCAGTTGATGCTGCGGACGATCCAGCGCCGCCGCCTGCTGCTCCCGATACCGTTCCGCGTGGCCGAAATCCAGGGCAGCATCATGCAGCGCCTGCCAAAGCCGCTGCTGACCCGCGATCAGGTCGAACTGTTGAAGCAAGACAATGTGGTCTCCAGCGGCGCCTTGACCTTCAAGGACCTTGGCATCACACCGCAATCCATCGAGATCGTCATCCCCAGCTACCTGGAAGTCTACCGCGCCGGCGGCCGCTTCAGCGCCTCGCAACCGCAAGGATGAGGGAAGCCCCCTGCCCCACCGACGCCGGATATCGGTCGCGGATGCTGACCTATTAGTGCCTAAACCTTCACGCTCGGCGGAAAGAGCTTCATAGGTCGGCGGTAAATGTCTGCGTGATAGGACAGGGTCGCTGACTTTAATGTCGGTTTTTTCTGGATTCCAGCCGTGGCGCGTTATATATCTCCTGGCGTGACACTATAGAGGCGTATATCGCTCGGCCCGGCCAAAGCGGGACCGCGGCCTCGACAGCCTATATATCATCGGCGGTTGATATCATACACGATCGCTAGCCTAGAACAAAGCAGGCGTTAAGAACCGCGCCGCCCACGACTCAAATAACGTGGGCGGCTCAATTGCCGACACCAAGGGGGATGCACCCTATCATGGCCCGGAAGACACTTCGTTTCGTCGATATCGAAAAGCAAATGCCGGAAAAGCGCGACGCAGAGACGCGGCGGCAGGACTTTCAGGAGATCTACGAGCGCTTCGATCCTGACCACGCGGGCGAGCAGGCGGGCCGGTGTTCGCAGTGCGGCGTGCCTTTCTGCCAGATTCATTGTCCGCTGCACAACAACATCCCGGACTGGCTGATGCTCACCGCCGAAGGGCGGATGGAGGAGGCCTACGAGGTTTCCGCCGCCACCAACAACATGCCGGAAATCTGCGGGCGCATCTGTCCGCAGGACCGGCTGTGCGAAGGCAACTGCGTGATCGAGCAGGCGGGCCACGGCACTGTCACCATCGGCGCGGTCGAAACCTATATCACCGAAACGGCCTGGGATAACGGCTGGATCAAGCCGGTGAAGCCGCGCCAGGAACTGGACGAGAGCGTCGGCATCATCGGCGCCGGTCCGGCCGGAATGGCCGCGGCCGAACAGCTTCGCCGCAAGGGCTATCAGGTGCACGTCTACGACCGCTACGACCGCGTCGGCGGCTTGATGATCTACGGCATTCCGAATTTCAAACTTGAGAAGTACGTCGTCGAGCGCCGCGCCCGGCTGCTCAACGAGTCCGGTGTCAATTTCCACCTGAACTTCGAGGTCGGCCGCGACGCGACGATGGACGAGCTGCGCCAGCGCCACGACGCAGTGCTGATCGCCACCGGCGTTTACAAGGCGCGCGACGTTCAGGTTCCCGGCGTCGGCCTGGAGAACGTGGTCCCGGCGCTGGACTTCCTGCTGGCGTCCAACCGCAAGGGCCTGGGCGACGATGTGCCGGAGTTCGATGACGGCACGCTGAACGCCGAGGGCCAGCACGTCGTCGTGGTCGGCGGCGGCGACACGGCGATGGACTGCGTGCGCACCTCGGTGCGCCAAGGCGCCAAGTCGGTGAAGTGCCTCTACCGCCGCGACCGCCGGAACATGCCGGGCTCGCAGCGCGAGGTCGCGAACGCCGAGGAGGAGGGCGTGGAGTTCGTCTGGCTCTCCGCGCCGCAAGCCTTCCTGGGCGACGACGACAACAAGGTGAAGGCCGTGCGCGCGGTGCGGATGCATCTAGGCGTCGCCGACGCCACCGGCCGCCAAGCGCCGCAGATCGTCAAGGATTCCGACTACGAGGTCGAGGCCGATCTGGTGATCAAGGCCCTGGGCTTCGATCCCGAAGACCTGCCGAAGCTGTTTGGGACGCCGGGACTGGAAACCACGCGCTGGGGCACGGTGAAGATCGACCACCGTTCGATGATGACGAACCTGAGCGGCGTCTTCGCGGCGGGCGATATCGCGCGCGGCGCCTCGCTGGTGGTCTGGGCGATCCGCGACGGCCGCGACGTGGCGGAGCGAATCGACGGCTTCATCAAGGCCAAAAACAGCCGCAGCCACCGCGACCTCGCCGCCGAAGCGCAGGCCGTGGCGGCGGAGTAGGCCCGCGCCACGCTCTGCCCTCCGCTTTGGATCGATATTTGACTGCCCTGCAAAGGCAGGAATGAAAGGACGACAGCGATGACGGACCGTAACGACAACGGGCAGCGTTTCCTAACCGAATGGCAAGCGAACGCGAAGCTCCTCAGCGAAACCGGCCTCTACGACCCCGCGGACGAGCATGACGCCTGCGGTGTCGGCTTTGTCGCCTCGGTCGACGGGACGCCGCGCCGCGAGGTGGTGCAGGCGGGGATCGACGCGTTGAAGGCGGTCTGGCATCGCGGCGCGGTGGACGCCGACGGCAAGACCGGCGACGGCGCGGGCATTCATGTGCAGATCCCGCAGGACTTCTTCCACGAGCACATCGCCGCGACCGGGCACAAGCCGGGCGAGGGTCAGATCGCGGTTGGCATGATGTTTCTGCCGCGCACCGACCATGCGGCGCAGGAGCGCTGCCGCGTGATCGTCGAGCGCGAGATCATTCAGTGCGGCTACAAGATCTACGGCTGGCGGCAGGTGCCGGTGGACACCGACGTGATCGGCGAGAAGGCCAATGCCACCCGGCCGGAGATCGAGCAGATCATGATCGCGAACGCGCGCGGGCAGACGGCGGCGCGCTTCGAACTCGACCTCTACATCATCCGCCGCCGGATCGAGAAGGCGGTGGACCAGGAGTCGCTGCAAGGCTTCTACTGCTGTTCGCTGTCCTGCCGTTCGGTGATCTACAAGGGCATGTTCCTGGCCGAGCAGTTGACGGCGTTCTATCCCGATCTGCTGGACGAGCGGTTCAAGTCCTCCTTTGCGATCTATCACCAGCGCTATTCGACCAACACCTTCCCGACCTGGCCGCTGGCGCAGCCGTTCCGGGTGCTGGCGCACAACGGCGAGATCAACACGCTGCGCGGCAACGTGAACTGGATGAAGGCGCACGAGTGCCGCCTGGGCCACGACCTCTTCGGCTCGCGCATCGAGGACGTGAAGCCGATCGTGCAGTCGGGCTCCTCGGACTCGGCGGCGCTGGACGCGGTGTTCGAATTGATGGCGCGGGCAGGGCGCGACCTGCCGATGGTCAAGACCATGCTGATCCCGGAAGCCGGGGCGCAGGAACGCTCGCTGCCACGCTCGCTGAAGGACCTGTATCTTTACTGCAATGCGGTGATGGAGCCCTGGGACGGCCCGGCGGCGATCTGCGCCTATGGCGGGCGCTGGGTGCTGGGCGGCATGGACCGCAACGGCTTGCGGCCGCTGCGCTACACGCTCACCAACGACGGGCTGCTGTTCGTCGGCTCCGAGACCGGCATGGTCCGCCTTGACGAGCGCAACATCGTGGAGAAGGGCAAGATCGGCCCCGGCCAGATGATCGCGGTGGACTTGCTGGAGGGCAAGCTGTTCCACGACCATGAAATCAAGATGACCCTCGCGGAGCAGAAGCCCTGGGGCGACTGGATTTCCAACATCACGGTGATCGACGACCTGATCCGCACCGACCAGGGCGAACGCGCCGCGATGGCGAAGGAGGACCTGCGCCGGCGGCAATACGCCTTCGGCCTGACGATGGAGGATCTGGAGTTGATCCTGCATCCGATGGTCGAAGACGCGAAGGAAGCCGTCGGCTCGATGGGCGACGACACGCCGCTTGCAGTCCTCTCCAGCCGCTACCGGGGCCTGCATCACTTCTTCCGCCAGAATTTCAGCCAGGTCACCAATCCCGCGCTGGATTCGCTGCGCGAACGGATGGTGATGTCGTTGAAGACGCGCCTGGGCAATCTCGGCAACATCCTCGAAGAAGACGAAAGCCAGTGCCGCCTGCTGCAGCTTGAATCGCCGGTGCTGACCAACTCCGAATTCGAGGCGATGCGCGCCTACATGGCCGACACGGTTGCGGAAATCGACTGCACCTTCGATCCCAAGGGCGGCGATATGGCGCTGCGTCAGGCGCTGTTCCGCGTCCAGCGCGAGGCGGAGGACGCCGTACGCGGTGGCTGCGAGCACATCGTAGTCTCCGACATGGCACAGGGGCCGGACAAGGCCGCGCTGCCGATGATCCTCGCCACTGGCGCCGTACACACCCACCTGATGACGCAGAAGCTGCGTACGTTCACCTCGCTGAACGTACGCTCCGGCGAGTGTGTCGACGTACACTACTTTGCCGTACTGATCGGCGTCGGCGCGACGACTGTGAACGCCTATCTGGCGCAGGAGTCCATCGCCGACCGCCACGCACGCGGGCTGTTCGGCGACTGGTCGCTCGGCCATTGTCTCCAGCGCTACAAGAAGGCGGTTGACGACGGCCTTCTGAAGATCATGTCCAAGATGGGAATCTCGGTGATCTCGTCCTATCGCGGGGCCTACAATTTCGAGGCGGTGGGGCTGTCGCGCACGATGGTCGACGAGTTCTTCCCCGGTATGCCGAGCCGGATTTCGGGAATTGGCCTGATTGGCGTGCAGTCGAAGGTGCTGGAACTCCACGCACGCGCCTTCACCGAGGATTTCGTGGCGCTGCCGGTGGGCGGCTTCTACCGCTACCGCCGTAATGGTGAGACGCACGGCTGGGAAGGTCAGCTTATCCACACGATGCAGGCGGCGGTAGCCTCGGACAGCTATACGACCTTCAAGAAGTTCTCGCAGGGTATGCACGCGCTGCCGCCGACGACGCTGCGCCACCTCTTGGATTTCAACACGAAGAAGGTCTCCCCGGTGCCGCTCGACGAGGTCGAGTCGATCACCGCGATCCGCAAGCGTTTCGTCACCCCCGGCATGTCGCTGGGCGCACTCTCGCCGGAGGCGCACCGCACTCTGAACGTCGCGATGAACGCCATCGGCGCGAAGTCGGACTCGGGCGAGGGCGGCGAGAACCCGGAGCACTTCCGCCCGGACGAGAACGGCGACAACCCGAACAGCGCCATCAAGCAGGTGGCCTCGGGGCGCTTCGGCGTGACGGCGGAATACCTGAACCAGTGCCGCGAGATCGAGATCAAGGTGGCGCAGGGCGCGAAGCCGGGCGAGGGCGGGCAGTTGCCCGGCTTCAAGGTCACCAAGATGATCGCCAAGCTGCGCCACGCGACCCCGGGCGTAATGCTGATCTCGCCACCGCCGCACCACGACATCTACTCCATCGAAGATCTGGCGCAGCTCATCTACGACCTGAAGCAGATCAACCCGGACGCGCAGGTCTGCGTGAAGCTGGTCGCGCGGTCCGGCATCGGAACGATTGCGGCGGGCGTGGCCAAGGCGAAGGCCGACGTGATCCTGATCGCCGGGCATTCCGGCGGCACCGGCGCAAGCCCGCAGACCTCGATCAAGTTCGCGGGCGTACCCTGGGAGATGGGGCTTTCGGAGGTGCATCAGGTGCTCACCCTGAACCGTCTGCGCCACCGCGTGAAGCTGCGCACCGACGGCGGCCTGAAGACCGGGCGCGACATCGTGATGGCCGCGATTCTGGGCGCGGAGGAGTTCGGCGTCGGCACGGCCTCGCTGGTGGCGATGGGCTGCATCATGGTGCGCCAGTGCCATTCCAACACTTGTCCGGTGGGCATCTGCACGCAGGACGACGCGCTGCGCGAAAAGTTCACCGGGACGCCGCAGAAGGTGGTCAACCTCTTCTCCTTCGTGGCGGAGGAGGTTCGCGAGATCCTGGCGACGCTCGGCGCTCGTTCGCTGACCGACGTCATCGGGCGCACCGACCTGCTGCATCAGGTGAACCGCGGAGCCCCGCACCTGGACGACCTGGACCTGAACCCGCTGCTGGCGCGGGCCGATCCGAACGGCTACCCGACCCACTGCACGCTGGAAGGCCGCAACGAGGTCGACCCGACACTGGACGCGCAGATGATCGAGGACGCGCAGCCGCTCTTCGACCACGGCGAAAAGATGCAGCTTCAGTACAACGTACGCAACACGCAGCGCGCCATCGGAACGGCGCTGTCCTCGCGCATCGTGCGGGGCTTCGGCATGTCCGGCCTGAAGCCGGGGCACATCACCGTACGTCTGCGCGGCTCGGCGGGGCAGTCGCTCGGAGCCTTCGGGGTCCAGGGACTGAAGCTGGAGGTCTTCGGCGACGCCAACGACTACGTCGGCAAGGGGCTTTCCGGCGGCACCATCGTGGTGCGTCCGATGACGGCCTCGCCGCTGGAATCGCAGAATAACTCGATCATCGGCAACACGGTGCTCTATGGCGCGACGGCTGGACGATTGTTCGCGGCGGGGCAGGCGGGCGAGCGCTTCTGCGTGCGCAATTCGGATGCGGTCGCGGTGGTCGAGGGCTGCGGCGCCAACGGCTGCGAGTACATGACCGGCGGCGTTGCGGTCATCCTGGGGCCGATCGGCGATAATTTCGGGGCCGGAATGACCGGCGGCATGGCCTTCGTTTACGATCCGGACGGGGAGGCGGCGGAACACTTCAATCCCGAACAGGTGTTCTGGCAGAGCGTGCAAACCGAACACTGGGAAAACGTACTGCACAGCCTGATCGCCGAACATGTGCGCGAGACCCAATCGCGCTTTGCCGAGCGGCTGCTGATCGACTGGCCCGGCGAGCGGGAAAAGTTCCTCCAGGTGGTGCCCAAGGAGATCGTTCCGCACCTGGAGCATCCGGTGACGCTGGAAGCCCGGGAGACCCGCGCCACGCCTGCGGAGTAGGCACAGGCGTCCACCGATACGCGGCCGTTGCTCTCCGCCGTCGCGGCGGGCTAGAGTGCGGCCGCGATTTTTAGAGCATTTTCAGGCAAAGTGGATAGCGGTTTGCCGTTCGAAAATGCGCAAAGACAAAGAGCTAGAGCCTATTTCGTGAACCTGTTTGAACGAAATAGGCTCTAGGATCATCAGCGTTGGAGCACTAGAGACGTGCAGTATTTTTCGACGCGGGGACAAGCGCCGCGCCTGGGTTTCGACGATGTCCTTCTGGCCGGTTTGGCGGAAGACGGCGGGCTTTATCTTCCGGAAAGTTGGCCCGTTCTGTCCCCGGACACGCTGGCGGGCCTGAGCGGGCGGCCTTACGCCGAGGTCGCGGCCACGGTGATGCGGCCCTTTCTGGCCGGGTCCTGCGCGCTGGATGCGCTGGACGATCTCTGCGCGCGGGCCTACGGGCGCTTTGCCCATAGCGCGACCTGTCCGCTGGTTCAGCTCGAAGAGAGCCTCTGGGTGCAGGAGTTGTTCCACGGACCGACGCTCGCCTTCAAGGATGTGGCCTTGCAGCTTTTGGGCGATCTCTTCGACCATGTGCTCAGCCACCGCGACTCGCGCATCACCATCGTCGGCGCAACCTCCGGCGATACCGGCTCGGCGGCCATCGAGGCGTGCCGCGACCGCGAGCGGGTGGACATCTTCATCCTGCATCCCAAGGGCCGCACCTCCGAGGTCCAGCGCCGCCAGATGACCACGGTGGACTCCGCCAACGTCCACAACATCGCGGTCGAGGGCACCTTCGACGATTGTCAGGCGCTGGTGAAGGCAATGTTCAACGACCCCGGGTTCCGGGCGGAACAGGGCCTTGCCGCGGTCAACTCGATTAACTTCGCCCGCATCCTGGCGCAGACGGTCTATTACGTCACCGCCGCCGTGGCGCTGGGCGCGCCGTATCGGCCGATGACCTTCGCGGTGCCCACCGGGAACTTCGGCAACGTCTTCGCGGGCTATGCGGCCAAGCGGATGGGCGTTCCGATGGAACGGCTGATCGTCGGCTCGAACCGCAACGACATCCTGACTCGCTTTTTCGAAACCGGCAAAATGGAAGCGCGCGAGGTCGCGCCGACGCTCTCGCCCTCGATGGACATCCAGGTTTCGAGCAATTTCGAGCGCCTGCTGCATGACCTGCTGGGAGGCAGCAGCGTTGAACTCGTCCGGGTGATGGAGCGCTTCAAGCAGGCCGGGCGGTTCGAGTTGACGCCGGAAGCGGTGGAAGAAGCGCGGAACGTCTTTGCCGGGGCGCGCTACGACGACGACGAGACGCTGGCCGAGATCGCACGGGTGTGGCGGGAAGCCGGGATGCTGCTCGACCCGCATAGCGCCATCGGCGTCGCGGCCGCTCGCAAGCTTCGGCTCTCGCGCGCGGTGCCGGTGGTGGCGCTGGCAACGGCGCATCCGGCAAAGTTTCCCGACGCGGTGGAGCGCGCGACCGGCCAGCGCCCGCCATTGCCGGAGCGGCTTGCCGACCTCTACGACAAGGCCGAGCGCTATGAGATCCTGCCCAACGACCTCGCGGCAATCCAGGCGCACGTGCGCGCGCGAAGCCGGGCACGGTAGGAGCCGCTTGCTCCCTTTACAAGAACGCCCGGAGTCCCCAATCTAGGGGAATCAAGCGTGGATCTTTATTCACCTCGTGGACCGGCCCGCCCTAGTGGGGCGCGGTTGCTTTGAGAGGAAGAGGGAGCGACGCAGCCATGGAAACTTTTCTGAATTTCATCATCTTTATGCTCGTTGCAGGGGCTGTCGGAGCGATTCTTCACGCTGCGGTAGCTTTCTCCGACTACCAAGTCAAACAGCGCAGCGAAGAAAACGAAAAGAAGTGACTCGCTGGGCGACTACTCACCCCGGACCGGGCAGCGGGGCGAGCAGGTAGTCGATATCCTCGGCGGTGAGGGCTTGCCCGCTTGAGGCTTCGTCGCTGTAGAGCGCTTGCGTCAGTTGCTTCTTGCGGGCCTGTAGCTCCAGCATCCGCTCCTCGACCGTGCCGCGCGTCATCATGCGATAGACGAACACCGGCTTGTCCTGGCCGATTCGGTGCGCGCGGTCGGTCGCCTGCTCCTCCACCGCCGGATTCCACCAGGGATCGTAGTGGATCACCACATCGGCAGCGGTCAGGTTCAGGCCGGTTCCTCCGGCTTTCAGACTGATCAGGAACACCCCGGCCTCACCCGCCTGGAATCGGCGTACCGGCGTCTCGCGGTCGCGCGTCTGCCCGGTCAACTTGACGTAGTCGACGCGGCGGCGCTCCAGCACCTCCTCGATCAGCGCCAGCATTGAGGTGAACTGCGAGAAGACCAGCACGCGCCGCCCCTCGTCCAGCAGGCTCTCCAGCAGTTCCATGAGCCGGTCGAGCTTGGCCGAGACGTCGATTGCGCGGGCGCTCTCAAGCTTGACCAAGCGCGGATCGCAGCAGGTCTGGCGCAGCTTCAACAGCGCATCGAGAATGGTAATCTGGCTCTTCGCGAGCCCCTGGCGCTGAATCCGCTCGCGCACCCGCTTGTCCATGGCGAGGCGCACCGTCTCGTAGAGATCGCGCTGTCCCTTGTCGAGTTCGACCGTTTCCAGGATCTCGGTCTTCGCGGGCAGTTCCCGGGCCACCTCGTCCTTGGTCCGGCGCAGCAGGAAGGGGCGGACGCGTCGGCGCAGCAGCACTTGCCGCTCTTCGTTGCCGTGCTTTTCGATGGGTGTGCGAAACGCCTTGCGGAAGGCCGAACGCTCGCCCAGCAATCCCGGCGTGGCAATACGCGACAGCGACCACAGTTCGCCCAGGTGGTTTTCCATCGGCGTGCCGGTGAGGCAAAGACGCTGATGCGCGGTCAATTGCCGCGCCGCGTGCGCTGCTTTGGCCTCGGGGTTCTTGATGTTCTGCGCCTCGTCCAGAATCACAAGGTGATAGGAAATCGCGTCCAACTCCTCGAGATCGCGCGGCAGCAGCGCGTAGGTGGTGATCGCGAGTTCGCAGTCGGCCAGCTCCGCGAAGTCCTCCTTGCGCTCCGCCCCGTGCAGCACCAATGTCTTCAGGTCCGGCGCGAAGCGTGCGATTTCGGCTTTCCAGTTGCCGACAAGGCTGGTCGGCACGATCAGCAGCGACGGCCGGTCGAGGCGTCCCGCCGCGTGCTCCGCCAACAAATGGGCCAGGACCTGGATTGTCTTCCCCAGCCCCATGTCGTCCGCCAGAATTCCCCCCAGCCCGTGCCGCCCCAGCAGTTGCAGCCAGTCCAGCCCGGCTTGCTGATAACCGCGCAGGCTGCCCCGGAAACTCTCGGGTATCGGCGTCGTCTGGCTCACCCCCTCGACCAGTTCGCGAGCCAGGCTGCGCAGAGCGTCGGCGCCCTGGACGCTGGCGCCGCTGTCCTCGGCGGCGCGGGCAAGGCTGTCCAACTCGCCCAGGCGGTTGCGGTCCAGGCGCAACCCGGTCTCCGACGCGTTCTCGCCGCCCGCGAAGAGGTCGAACAGCGCGCGCAGCAGGGGCCGGATGCGCTCCGCCTCCAGGGCTAGGAAGCGCCCGTCGCCCAGCGGCGCGAAGAACGAGCCTTCCTGCGCCAAAAGATCCACCGCCGTATCGGCGTCGGCGTCCGGCAGCATGTCGAACACCCGGTTGAACACCGCCAGCAGATCCAGCGTCTGCCCCTCGACCTCAATTCCCAGCGACAGTCCGAACCAGTCCACGCCGGACGGCGTCTCGATCTCGAAATCGGGGCCGCTCTCGGGTTCGACGATGCGATAGGGGAAGTCTGCCGCGATCTCCACCCGCCAGCCCGCGGCTTCCAGATCCGGAATGCCGTGATGGCAGAAGTCGAGCCAGGCGAACATCGGGTCTTCGTAGGCGTTGCTGTCCAGCGTCTGCACGCTGCGCCGCTCGGGGCCGGGGCGCAGCTCCCGCATTCGCGACAACGGCTGGAATCCCCATTGCGCCAGCAGTTTCTTCGCTTCGGTTTCGACCTTCGGTTCGCGCCGCACGCTGACCAGCGTGTCGCCTTCGAGCCATTCGAAGACTTGCCGTGAACTCTCCACCTCCACGTTCACGTCGCCGTATTCGAAGGTCAGCGCCGCCAGCGCCATCTCCTGATAGCGCTCGTCGGCCGAAAGCCAACCCGCGAAGTAATTGGCCCTGGGGACGGCATCGCGGTGGAGCCGCAGAACCGGCTTCGGGTCGATACGGCGTTCCTCGCGCGCGGCTGGAGCCTCCGGCAGAACCGGCAAATCGCTGCCCAGGCGCTCTTCCAGCGAGCGGCGCAGTTCAGCCGCTTCGCTCGGCGCAATCGGCGGCGCGGCGAGCAGGACGGCGGCAATGTGCGGGGCCATTCCGGCCTCGACCGGCCCACAGGTTCCTGTGGCAGCGTCAACGTAATACGGCGGGGCCAGCGGCAGGACGGTCACCGCGCCGTTGTCGTCACTGCCCTCGACTTCGCCATTGCCGGTTTGGCCATCGCCGCTCCCGCACGCATCGATTAGCAACTCGAAGCGCTGGCCGCCGTCGCGGGTCTTGACCCAGGCGGGGCGGCCTTGCCGGAGCTCGCCCTCGCGCAGGGCCTCGCTGTCGCGGAAGCTCCGCCAATAACAGCGCCCGGTCCCAAGCAGCGCCTTCAGAAGCCACTCCGCATCGGGTCCGTCCAGCGAATAGCCTTGTTGAAACGCCCGGCCATAACCGTTGCGGCGCACCAAGACGTCCAGAATCACCCGGTCGCTCGCCAGAAGGAATTTCGGCGGAGTCGCGGTGTTGCGGTGTGCCGGGTTGAAGTCCCGTTCGTTCTTTCCGAAAGCCCCGCTCTTGAGCAGGTTCACGGCTTTCGCCCGGACCGTAACGCTGCGCCGGCCGGAGGTCTGCGAAAGCTCCAGCAGATAGACCAACCGCGTGCGCACCGTCTTGGGATAGCTCTCTCCGCTGTCCAGCGCGCGGGCTTCGGACAGTTCTCCCAGCAAGCGGTCGAGATGCCCCGACGCCGCCGCGCCCTGCTCCTCGGAGGCCAGTGCCGGAAGCGCCGGCGCCGGCGTAGTGCCGATTGCCGGCAGGAGCGCCCGAGAGTCCCGGTCGTGCTCGCCCGGACTGTTTCGATGGCGCCACTCCAGCACGGTTGCGGCGACATGCTTGCAGTTCGTTCCCACCGGGCAGCTACACTCTCCGGCCAGCCGCAAATTCTTGTTCCTGTCCAGGGAGAGGGCCACGAACGTGCGGTAAGGCCGCAGGGCGGAGCCCGCCACAACCGCGCTCAGGTGAAGCCGCGACTCCTCATCGCACTCGACCGTCAAGCTGCGCACGCGTCTTTGATCCCGGTAGGCTCGGCCTCGTTCAAGATAGGACGCCGGAATCCAGCGGCTCAGGTCAGCGCGGCTGATCGCCTCGTGAATCATCCCATGGCCTCTTGCGAGCGGGTCCAGGCGCAGCGTAGGGACAGGCTGCAACGCATGAATTCTTCGATTAAGACAGCCCCGCCCGGATGGCGGCGGCCAAGGTCCCTCTTCGGGACAGACCAAGGCAGGAAATGGCGGAGGGGGTGGGATTCGAACCCACGGTAGGGGGGTACCCTACAGCGGTTTTCGAGACCGCCGCCTTCGACCACTCGGCCACCCCTCCGCTTGCGGCGTTGTCGCGTTGCCCGCTCGATAAAGGCTGGAACGCGCGCCATAACCCTGGATGTTCCTTGCCGCCGAATGAGCCGATGACGGGAGCGTTGGAAACACGGCAAGGCGAAATCGCTTGCAAAGGCAGGCCCGAAAGCCTGCGGGTCGCTATATACGGATGGCCAGAGGCTGCGTCAACCGCGAATGCGCCTGGAGGCTTGGCGAGACGGGCGGGGGAAGCCTGTGGCTCTTGCGGTCGGCGGGTATGTTACAGATATGGGAATCACGACCACGCAAGGCAGGGACTCTCGGAATTCGCGCCTTTCCGCCAGCCCTTCGCCCATCGCCGCCGCTTTTTTTTCTGGGAGTCGCACCGACTTGACCGAGACACAGGCCGTTATGGGCCATGAGGTTCTGCTGACCGTCGCGGGCGGGGTGGCGCTGCTGTTGTGGGCGGCGCGCATGGTCCGCACGGGCATTCTGCGGGCATTCGGC
>SKZV01000188.1 GCA_007127165.1 Rhodovibrio sp.
ATCAAGCAGCCGATCTACGACATCCTGAAGGCGGCGGAAGAGCACAAGGCCGACGCCGTGGGCATGTCCGGCCTCTTGGTGAAGTCGACCGTCATCATGCGCGAAAACCTTGAGGAAATGACCCGGCAGGGCTTCAAGGTCCCGGTGATCCTCGGCGGCGCGGCGCTGACCCGCAACTATGTGGAGCAGGACTGCGCCAAGGCCTACGGGACCGGCGGCGTGGCCTACGCCCGCGATGCCTTCGACGGGCTGAACCTCATGGCCAAGGTCAAGGAAGGCGAGTTCGACGCCCACATCAAGGGCGAGGCCGCCAAGAAAAGCGCCAGTGGCGGCAGCCGGGGCAACCAGGGCAAGAAGCGCGAGGAGCGTCAGCGTCAGGCCGCGAACGACGCCTATGCGACGCTGGACCCGGAGGAGCTTCGCGCCCGCCGGATCGAGCTTGCCGGGAACGAGAGCGCGCCGACGCCGCCGTTCTGGGGGTCTACCATTCTCGCCCGTGTGCCCTCGGCGCAGCTCGTGCCCTACCTGAACGAGCGGATGCTTTACCAGTTCCAGTGGGGCTATCGTAAGCAGGGCCGCAAGCTGGACGAGTACATGGAGTGGGCGAAGACGGAGCTGCGCCCGATCCTGCGGCGGATGCTCGACATCTCCAATCAGCAGGACATTCTGCGGCCGCAGGCGTCCTACGGCTATTGGAAGGCGGCGGGCGAGGGCAACGATCTGATCCTCTTCGAGCCCGACGGCGAGACCGAGTTGACCCGCTTCAAGCTGCCGCGCCAGCCCACGAAGGACCGCCGCTGCATCGCGGACTACGTGCGCGATATCAAGGAAGGCCCGGAGCACCGCGACGTGGTGGCGCTCCAGGTCGTCACGATGGGGCAGCACGCCTCGGAAGTGGCGCGGGAATGGTTCGCGCAGGACCGCTATCAGGATTACCTCTACCTGCACGGTCTGGGCGTGGAGATGGCGGAGGCGATGGCGGAATACGTCCACAAGCGCATCCGCGCCGAACTCGGCTATGCCTCGGAGGACGCCAAGGACATGGAGGATCTGTTCCAGCAGAACTATCGGGGCAGCCGCTATTCCTTCGGCTATCCGGCATGTCCGGACCTGGAGCAGCAGGTGCCGATGCTGGAGTTGCTCGAAGCCGACAAGATCGGTGTGGAGATCTCGGACGAATACCAGCTCCACCCCGAGCAGAGCACCAGCGCCATCGTGCTCCTGAACAAGCACGCGAAGTACTTTTCGATCTGATCTTCGCGCAGATATTCGGGTGCGGCAGCCGCCCGACCTTGCCCCCGCCGTTTCCGGCTTTAGTGCCGGACGGCGGGGGTTTTTCTTTGGCCGCAAGAGAAGACAGTCGCTGCGGTGTCGCTGGCGCGACGAGTCTTTCGGTCCCCTCAGTCGCAAGCGCGACAGCTCCCCCAGTGGGGAGCGGGAAGGGGTTTCGTGCCATTCGACCCACGCTCCCACTTCCTTCCCGCTCCCCTGAGGGGGAACTGTCGCCTTTGCGACTGAGGGGAGACCCCCCCTATCCGAGAGGCCGCTAAACACCCCAGCACGTAACCATCGCGCGATATCACAAGCGTGTTAAGTGTGACGTTCATCACCATATACGCGAACTAACCCTGCTATCTTCTCAATCGACAGAGACGACAACCGGAGCCGAGAACGCCGCTCGGTTGCGCAAATTCAGACATCAGTCAATGAAGAGGAAATCGCCATGTTCGTTCGTAAGTCTTTGACAGCTCTCACTTTCTCCGCCGCCGTTTCGGTGATGGCGGGCCCCGCTCTGGCCGACGACGGCAGCGTTCGCGTCATGCAATCGCTCAAGGACCGGGTTGCGGAGGCGCTTGAAAATCCCAACAACGTGCCCGGCAACGTGCAGTTCGCCGCGACCGGAACCCGCGACAACCAGGCGGGGGCGGTCCGGCGGAATCAGCAAGAGTTCGCCCATGAGGCTTGGCGCGATCTGCCGCCCCGCCGGTAAGCCTCGCCGCCCGGACTAAACTAGACCGTTTTTCGTTCACAAGGGTTCACCAAAAACGGTCTATCTCTTTGTCCTGGCGCATTTTCGAAGCGGCGAACCGGTATCCACTTCGCCTGAAAATGCTATAGAGACCGCGAAAACGGCCCCGCCTTTCCATTGGCGGGGCCGTCTCCGTATCCGAGTGAGGGCTTTTTGAGGTCAGGCCGCTGCGGGCTGCCTTTGGCTAAGCGGCGTTCCCTCGTTCCAGTACATGAACCCGAGGAAGGCCCCGATCCAGAGCAGGAACATCGCGAACGCCAGGATGCTGCCGTAAATGATGGCCAGTCCCATCACGCCCGCGGCGACCACGTAATAGGTCATCGGGATCAGCGTCTTGCGGATCAGGTCGCCCTCGCGGCCGATCAGCCCCACCGTCGCCGCCGCCGCGACCACGTTGTGCACCGTGATCATGTTCCCGGCCGCGCCGCCGACGGCTTGAAGTGCCACGACGACCGAGGCACCGCCCGCGTCCAGGCCGATACGCTCCGCCGTCGAGAACTGAAACAGCGAGAACATCAAATTGCTCACCGTGTTGCTGCCCGCAAGGAACGCGCCGAAAGCTCCGATGACCGGTGCGAAGAGCGGCCAAAGCGCACCGGTCCCCCCCGCGACAGCTGCCGCCAGCACCTCCGGCATGGCATCGAACGCGACCGATTCGGAATTGATGAAGACCTGAACCATCGGAACCGCGAATAGCAGGGCGGGCGCGGCGCCCAGAATGGTCCAGAAGGATTGGCTCCAGGCGCGGCCGTAACTGCCGCCGGTCTTCCACATCTGGAAGGCCAGATAGGTCAGCAACGAGGCGATAATCAGCACCGTGCCGGGCGACCAGAGGATTTGCCAGCTTGGCGTCACGCCGGTCGCAAACAACTCCGGCAGCCGCAACGTCGCCGCCTCCGCCCGCAAAACGTCTTCGACCGGCCTGATGGTCCGCGTGAGCACCAGCACCGCCACAACGATCACATAAGGCAGCCAGGCGCGCGCGATCGGCACCTCTTTCACGTCCGGCGAGACGCGCACGGCGTCCTGAAAGCGGCCGATCCACTCCGGCAGCCAGCGCTCGCGCGGCGGGAATTCGAAGATCTCCTCCGGAATGAACCAGCCCGCGCGCGCCGCCGGAACGACGATCATCAGGCCGACCAGCCCGCCGACAATCGCCGGGAACTCGGGCCCCAGGAGCCAAGCCACAAGATAGTAGGGAATCACCGTCACGATCCCGGCGAAGAGGGCGAACTTCCAAGCCTTCAAACCCTCGCGGAACGATTGGTTCTCGCCGAAGAAGCGCGTCAAGGCGGCGACCATCAGCAGCGGAATCAGGAAGCCCACCAGCGCGTGGATCATCGCAACCTGCGCCGCGATGGTGAGGATGTAGTCCCAATAGGGCGTTTCCCCGAGCATGTCGAGCACGCGGGTCTGGCCCTCCAATCCGGTGTTCACGCCTACGATAATCGGGGTGCCGACCGCACCGAAGGAGACCGGTGTGCTCTGGATGATCAATGCGACCATGACCGCCGCCATCGCCGGAAAGCCGATCGCGAGCAGCAAAGGCGCGGCGATTGCCGCCGGCGTGCCGAAGCCGGATGCCCCCTCGATCATGAAGCCAAACAGCCAGGCGATGATAATCGCTTGAATGCGGCGATCCGGCGAAATGGCGGCAAAGCCTTCCTGAATCGCCTTGATCGCGCCGCTTTCTCGCAAAGTATAAAACAGCAGGATCGCCCCGAAGACGATGAAGAGAATGGAAATGGCAATAACTATGCCGTTGATCGTATGCGCGGCCACATCCGCACCCGGCACGCCCCAGTAAAATAATACGATGAGCGCCGTCGTGACATAGGCGATTGGCATGGTGGTCTTGGCGGGTTGTCGAAATACAACCAGCAATACGAATATTATAACCAAAGGTAATAGTGCCAGTATGACCAAGAGCGGCTGCGTCATGAAGAACCTCCCATCCCCGATCTTTCTTTGGCACGTTACACAAAAGTGCTCGAGCGCCTGATAAACTAAAGCAGTTGGAGGTATTGCCTCTACCCGGCAACCGTGAATCCACAGCATAATACCGAAGCAGTACTACAGCCAGGGCGCGGCCCCGAACGAGCGCAGCACGGGTAACGTACGGCACCGTACGTGCCGTACGGTGCGAAACCCGTACGCTGCGGCGTACGCATGGCATGTGCCGCATGCTCCCTTTTGGGAGCGCCGGGAGTGCTTGTGGGGGTTCGGAGGAGTTGCTAGCGTCTCGGGGTTCAGTCACTCAGGTTTGGGAAAGCCTCGTGAAGCAGTTACCGGAACGCACGCAGATGCGGGAGGCCGCGGGACCGGAGCGCCGGGGGGCACGCCGGCTCTTGCGGCGCGGCGCGGTCATGCTCGGCGATTTCGTGTTGCGCGCCCTGGTGCTCGCGCTGGTCTGGTGGGCGATCAGCGAGGGCCAGCGGGAGGCTGCCGGGTTTGGTGCCGTGATGGTCTTGCTTGCCGTCGCGGTCAGTTTCGCCCTCGCACCCGGCAGCACTTTCGCGCTACGTCCTTTAGGTTTCGCGCAGTTCGTTCCGTTCTTTCTGTGGCAGTCGCTGCGCGGCGGCTTCGACGTGGTGCGCCGTGCGGTCGACCCGCGGATGCCTTTGTCGCCCACGGTGATCAGTTACCCGCTGCGTCTGCAAGGCCGCGTTCCCAGGGTAGCCATGGCGCTGACGCTGAGCCTCATGCCGGGCACGCTGGCCGTGCGTATTCACGGGCAAGAGAATTTGATCCGCATTCATGTGCTGGACGACCAACTGCCGGTAACCGCGGCGATGGCGGCGCTGGAAAACCGGCTGGCGGCGGCTTTCGGGCAGCGCCTCGACGCCGGAAGCCCATCATGAACAC
>SKZV01000243.1 GCA_007127165.1 Rhodovibrio sp.
GCGCAACGCCACGATACCGGCGAGGTGTTGATGATGGCCTGGATGAACCGGGACGCCGTGATCGAAACGCTGACGACCGGCCGCGTCACCTATTGGTCGCGCTCGCGCGGCAAGCTGTGGCGCAAGGGCGAAAGCTCCGGCCACATGCAGCGGCTGGTCGACTTCCGTCTGGACTGCGACGGCGACACGCTGCTTCTGCTGGTCGAGCAAACCGGCCCCGCCTGCCACACCAACCGCCCGAACTGCTTCTACCGCGCCGCGCGGGAAACCGGCTATCGGACCTTGAGCGAGCCGGTGGCGTAACCGGCATCCTTGCGGATGTGTGAAGCGGCCATGCGTCAAATCAAAGGGGTGATGGCACTTGGCGCGGGTCCGCCCACAGCTATTGTTCTGTCGGTATTGCATTGCCGAACAAGCTCGAGGTCCCAATGACGCTGTCCGCTCTCCGAGACTCTTCGCTTCAACCCTGGCGGCGCGCGGTATTCGCGCTCTTGGCTGGGGGAAGCTGGGCGGCTGCCGTTTCGGCCATGGCGACCCTTCTAGCCGCCGATGGAATGAGCCTGCTCGACGCGGCGATGGTGCTGTGTTTCGCGCTCTCCATTCCGATGGTGGTGCTCGGATTCTGGAATGCGCTGATCGGCGCCGCGATCCTGCTGTTCGCGCGCAATCCCCTTGCAGTCGTCGCGCCCTTTGCGGCTCGACGGGCGCCAACGCGCGCAACATCGCGGGCGCAGGGGGCGCGGGCGCAGGGCAAGACCGCCATCGTCATGCCGGTCTTCAACGAGGACCCCGACCGGGTGTTCCGGCATTTGCGCCACGTCCTGGATTCGCTGGACCTTGCTGGACAGGCGGAAGGCTATGAGGTCTTCCTGCTGTCCGACAGCAACCGGCCGGAGATCGTCGCGGCCGAGCAATACGGGATCGCGCAATGGCGGCGCGAAGACCACCGGCCCGCGCGGCTGCATTATCGCCGCCGCGACGAGAACACCGGGTTCAAGGCGGGAAATCTTTGGGACTTCGTCGAACGCTGGGGCGATGGCTTCGACTACATGGTGGTGCTCGACGCCGACAGCGTGATGTCGGGCGCGCGGGTCGCGGAGATGGTTGGGCTGATGGACGCCAATCCGCGGATCGGCATTCTGCAGTCGCTCTCCGTCGGGCTGCCCGCCGCCAGCTTCTTTGCGCGGGTTTTTCAGTTCGGGATGCGCCAGGGAATGCTCACGCACACCCTGGGCGCGGCCTGGTGGCAGGGCGACGCGGGCCCTTACTGGGGCCATAACGCGGTGATCCGCCTCGCGCCGTTCAAGGCGGCCTGCGCGCTGCCCGTGCTGCCGGGAAGCCCGCCGCTGGGCGGCCATATCCTGAGCCACGATCAGGTCGAGGCGGCCTTGATGCGCGCGCACGGTTACGAGGTCCGCGTCTTGCCGGAGGAGGGCGGAAGCTACGAGGAAATGCCGCCGAGTCTGCCGGAGTTCATCAAGCGCGACCTGCGCTGGTGCCAAGGCAACATGCAGTACCTGCGTCTCCTCGGCAGGCGCGGCTTTCGCGTCATGGGCCGCGTACAGCTCGCGCTGGCGGTTTTAATGTACACCGCCGCGCTGTTCTGGCTGCTGTTTCTGCTGCTGGGCTTCGGGCAGGTGCTGCTGGGCAATCTGTTGCCGCGCGGCGGGCTGCTGTCCGCCACCCAGGCCGAGGCGGTGCGCGGACCGCTCGACAACACTCTGGCGGTGACGGGCGTCGGGCTGCTCGTCGTGATGCTCGGCATGACTTTTGCGCCGAAGTTGCTCGGTTACGCGCTGACCCTCGTTCAGCGGGATCGGCGGCGCAGTCATGGCGGAGCCCTGCGCGTCGGTGTCGGTGCGCTGGCCGAAACGGTGTTCTCGGTCCTGCTGGCCCCGGTGGTGATGATCGCGCAGAGCGTCTTTATCGCCGGGCTATTCTTTGGCCGGAAGGTGCAGTGGAACGCGCAAACGCGCGATACCCACGCGGTGCCCTTCACGGCGGCGCTCGGCGGATTTTGGCTTCAGGCGGTGCTCGGAATCGGCGGGGCGCTGCTCCTTGCGGCGAAGGCTCCCGCCGTGTTGCCCTGGGCGGCGCCGTTGCTGATCGGCCTCGCGCTGGCTCCGGCTTTCACCTGGGCCACCGCGCATCCGCTTGCGGCACGGGTCGGCGCGCGCCTAAATCTCTGCATCGTGCCGGAGGAGCGTCACGGCGATGCGGGCCTGCCCGCGCCACGGCTCCGGCAAAGCGGCAGGGCAGGCGGCCCGGTCGTGCCGGTCCAGGCCCGCAGCTCCCGGATGGACTGAGTCAGCTTGGAAGCAACCGCGCGTAGATGTCGCCGGAGTTCACCTCCTCCGGTTGCCGCTTCAGCCAGTCGCGGACTTCCGGCCCGGCGATCCAATCGGGAAAGACGAAGGCCTTGTCCTCGCCGATGCAGGCCTGGAAGCGATAGGACCCGAGCGTTTCCAGGCGGTCCACACACTCCAGCGAGGGCTCGACCGCCACGGTCACGAACTCGAAAGACAGCATCGGCAGCGGTTCCGACAGACCTCTCAACACCTCCGGCTCAAAGCCCTCCACGTCGATCTTGCAAAAGTCCGGGCGGCCGTGCTCCGCGATCAGCGAATCCAGCGTCGTGACCGGCACGCTGACCCGGTCCTGCCAACGCACCGAGGCGAAGTTTTCGCTGCGTCCCACGGTTTCGGACCAGCCTTGCGAAAGCGTCGAGACCGTGGGGTTGCGGCGGCTGATCAGCAGATCCGCTTGGCCCGCTTCGGCTCCGACGCCCACGGGCAGGAGCGTGACGCTGGAGTCCCGTCCGTAGAGCCGCCGCAAAATGGCGAGGCAGGAGGGTTGCGGTTCCACCGCCACGACCCGCGCGCCCAGAGCGCGAAAGATCCGCACGCGGTCGCCGACATGGGCGCCGAGGTCGAAGGCCAGATCGCCGGGTTTGAGGAACTGCGCGTAGAACCGCTTGGCCGCGCGCAAACGCCACGGCTTTCCGTGATAGACCATGAGTGAGCGTGCGAGTCCCAGCGCCGTATCCACCCACGCCAGACGGCTCATGGCGCCGGGCTGCCTTCACCGCCGGGGTTGTTTTCCATGTGCTCTACAGCGTCATGTGCCGCGCCCGGGTGACACGCTCGATGGCGGCGGCTTCCAGCCCACCGAGGTGCAGTCGATCGCGCAGCATTTCCAGCAGGCGCAGTTCCTCCTGACTGGCGCGCCCGTCAGCGGCTGCGACGTCGCAGGCTAGCGCATAGGCGGTCTCGCGCAGGTTTTTTGGAACGGCTGTGGAGATTGCCGCGAGCGTGCGCTCCAGACCGTCTTCGCCGCCCAACAAGGTGGCGCAGTTCTCTGCCGTGTTAGTCAAGTTCTCCTGATCGTAATCGCGGAAGACCGGCCAGTGGGAAACAATGTCTCCAATGGTCTCCAACTCGTTGTCAGTCATATGGCGGTCGGCGGCCGAGACCATCACCATGGTGTAAATCAAAGCCGAGTGGTGGTCGATCATTGGATGGAAACCTTTCTTCGTGAGCGGATTCGCCGGACAGCGCAAAGACCGGGGAAGGTTTGCGATACATAAGCCTTGCGTCAAGGCATCCTTAAGACGTGCCATTGCGTCAATATCGTGGCAGGGTTGAAGCATTCGCGCTTGGCGGGATGCGCAAAGATCGTCACTCTGCCGCGCCATGGCCGCAGTTATCCAGGTTGTCATTCCAGTCTTCGGTATCATCCTCGCCGGTTACGTGGCGGGGCGGCGCGGGCTGCTCGGAGAGGGCAGCAGCGAGGCGCTGAACGCCTTCGTCTACTATGTCGCGCTCCCGGCGGTCTTCTTCATCTCGATGGCGCGGGTGGAGATCGGCGAGATCCTAAACTGGCCCTTCCTGCTGTCCATCGGGATCGCGCAGCTCGTGACCTTCGCGCTGGCGGTGGGCGGCGCGCGGCTGTTCTTTCCGGGCCGATTCGGCGCGCTCTCGCTGCACGGCCTGACGGCGGTTTTCGCGAACACCGGCTACATGGGCATTCCCTTGCTCCAGACCGCGTTCGGCGACGCCGGAACGCTGCCTGCCGTGGTGGCGACGGTCTGGCACGGCGCGGTTGTGATGGCGATCGGGATCGTCCTGCTGGAGGCCGACTTCAACCGGGGGCGGGGCGGGCTTGCGATCATCGGCGGTGTTTCGTGGGGCGTCGTAAAGTCGCCGCTGGTTCTCTCCGCCGTCGCCGGGTTGGCCGCATCGGCCTTGCAACTGCCGATTCCGGTCGCGGCCGAAACCTTTTTCGACATCCTCGCCGCTGCCGCCGCACCCTGCGCCCTCTTCGCCATGGGGCTGTTCATGGTGGGCCGCTCTGTGACGTCGGGCGCGCCGGAACTGAGCTGGCTGGTGGCGATGAAACTGGTGGTGCAGCCGGTGGTGTGCTGGTGGCTGGCGTTCCACGTGTTCGATATGGAGCCGCTCTGGGCGTTCTCGGCCGTCGCTCTTTCGGCGCTGCCGACCGGTGCGCTGGTCTTCATCCTGGCGCAGAAGTACGGCGTCTACACCCAGCGCGCCACCTCGGCCATCCTGATCTCCACCATCGTGTCGGTGGCGACCCTCTCCGCCCTCTTCGCCTATTTCGAGATCGGGTGAGGGCTCTAGCTCTCCTTGCCGTTGCGGGCTTGCCGCGCGCGCTCTTCCTCGCGTTCGCGCAGGTCGTCCTCGGTCGTGCGCGGGCGTTGCGGGGTGCCCAGGCGCATGGGCGTATTGGGATCGTCGAACTGCACCACGACGCGGCAGTCCTCGCACATCATGATGCGCTCGGCCTGATCGCTTTGCGCGAACATCCAGTGCTTTCCGGCAAGCTGGTCCATAATCCGCCGAATCGAGGCTTCCACCGCAAAGGGTTTGCCGCAGCGCACGCAGTGGAAGGGTTCTTTCCGGTTCAACTCCACACCCTTGCGCGCGTCCTCGGTGAAGTTCAGGCGCGGCTCCAGCGAGATTACGCTCTCGGGGCAGGTGGCCTCGCAAATACCGCACTGGACGCAGGCTTCCTCGTGGAAGCCCAGCCAGGGCGAATCCGGATCGTCCAGCATCGCCCCGGTCGGGCAGGCGGCGACGCAGGCGAGGCACATCGTGCAGCCGCCGGTATCGACGTGGACCCGGCCGAAGGGCGATCCTTCCGGAAGCGGCACGAAATCCTGCGGCTGCGGCGCGTGCTTGTGCAGATGCCTGAGCCCGGTGAACATCCGCGCCCGCTTGCCGCCCATGGCGATGAAACTTCCCGCCGTCGGCGCGGCGATGCTCTTCAAGCCGTAGAGCCGCGCTTCCACCGCCTCCGGGTCGGCGTCTTCGATCAACTCGATCCGTCCGGTACCGTAACCAAGTCCGTCCAGGATCGCGTCGTTCAGGTGCTGGAGCCGGTCCAGCCCGTCCAGTTCGCCCTCGGCGCGTTTCGTCGGCGGAACCAGCAGACAGATGCGTTCCGCGCCATAGCTGAAGGCGGCGGCGGTGAAGTCCAGGCCAATCTGCGTCACTTCGTTCACGGCGAAGGGCAGCACGCGGGCGGGCAGGCCCCGGCCGAAACGCGCCATCAGCGAGATCGCTTCCGCGCCGTGGCGGTCGTCATGCACCAGCAGGACCGGCTGCGCGCCGCCCGCCTTGTGGTAGCCGGTCAGGAGCGTACGCAGGCGTTCCATGCTCCCGGCCACCGGAGGATACTGGTAAGTGGCCGCGCCGGTCGGGCAGACGCTGGCGCAGTTGCCGCAGCCCGCGCAGATGAAGGGGTCGATGGAAACGACCTCCCCCGCGCTCTCGATAGCGCCGGTCGGACAGTTGTCGAGACAGTTGGTGCAGCCGGTGATCCGCGAGCGGCTGTGCGCACATATTTCGGGATCGTAACGAATGTAGCGCGGCTTCTCGAACTCGCCCACCAGATCCCCGGCCTCGAAGGCCACCCTTTGCACGGCGGCGGGATCGCCGGGATCGGCGCGCAGATATCCGTCGCGCTTCTCATGCGCGGGGAACAGCGGTGCCTCGCCGGTGATGTCGACGATGATGTCGCATTGCGAAGAGGCTTCGTTGCGACTCAGTTCGAACTCCAGCGCGGCGCGGGAGGAGGGCAGGGCCGGTGCGTAGTCGTCCACCGCGATCTCGAATGCGCCGAGATAGCCGCGCGCCTGCCGGACCCGGCCCTTGAAGACCGGAACGTCCATCACGCGCGGCGGCATGACGTCCTGGGGGTCGTGCAGCAAAACCGTCACCTCCAGCCGCCCCGAAAGCTGCTTGGCGAGCGTGATGGCGTCCTCGTCCCGCCCGATCACAAGGCACGTACCCTCCGACGTCAGCGAGACGCTTGGCGCAGGCTCAATGTCCAGCGCGGCGGCGGCCAGCAGCGCCGCGATCTTTGGATGAGCCTGCGAGGCTTCGGCGGACCAGCCCGCGGCTTCGCGTATGTTGGTGAAGCCGACCGCCGCCTCGGGATTGTCTTCCTCCGCGACCTCGGCGAAGAACGGCGCTTCCTGGGTGCAGGCGACGCAGACCGGCGCGTCGCCAAGGGCGGCGTTTTGGAAGTTTCCAATCTGCGTCCGGCACAGCCCGCTTTGAATGTCGAGAGTGCCCTCGGCTCCCAGCGCTTCGAGTGCTTGGCCCAGCTTGCGCTGGTCGAGCGGCATCGTGCTCTGGCAGTTGCAGACCAGGACTTCTTTGCCCTTCACCTTCATCGCGACCTCTCCTGTCACCCGTCTTGTCACTGGGCCTGGCTCGGGACAGACCTGTTTTACTTTGGACACCGCATCCTAGCGGGTAACGCGGAAGTGCGACGAACACAAAATTCATGTGTCGGCCCGGATCGCCGCAATCCCGGCGCGCGGCCGTAGGGCGAGCACTGAATGCGTGTATGGAGCATTCGACGTTCTTGCGTTCGATGTATATCGGCCTATCCTAGCGAGCCGATGGCCCCGGTTGTTTCGAATCGGATGGATCTCAATCACATGGAACATGACGCATGCGGATCGGACTGCTTTCCTGGATTTTCCTGCTGATCGCCACGCCCGCGCTGGCGCTGGAGTGCTGGTCCGGCTGGGGGTACCGCGTCGCCCCGGACACGCTGGCCTTCCAGGGGCCGCGCCTGCACTTCGTGACCGAGGGGCCGGTGCGTTGGCAGGCGGGTGAGCCGGTATCGCTCCACCTCATCGACGAGGACAGCGGCCGTCGCGCCCCGGATCGCCCGCCGATGGTCGTACGGCCGCGCCAGCCGCAGTTTTCGTTTCGCTACGGCAAGTCGTCCTTCAGCGACGTGGCGGCGCTGGACGGGGAGAAACATTATTTAATGATGGGCGCGACACGGATGGGACCGGCGGAGCCCGATACCGTCCGCCAGCGCAACTTTGTGCGCTGGGCCTGCGGTCTGGAAGAACAGCCGGAGCGACCATAGCCGAGTGTGTTATTTCCAGAAATTTTAATGCAATGTTTACACCAATGTTGCGATAACAACAACGAGTTCGACTCCTGTCGCGTGTCTCTCGCGGGGGTGAGAGGACCGGCGTTGTTAAAACGGCACGGTATTGGAGGGAATCGGGATGGGCATGAAGGGGAAGGAGGCAGCGCTGGCGGTTTCCATGGCCGCGGCGTTGGTGTCCGGCGCCGCGGCGGCGCAGGCCGAGACGTGGACGATCACCTCGCTGGACTGGCAGCCCTTCTCAGGCGCCGACATGGATCGTGACGGCGCGGGCATTCATGCTCTGCGCGAGGCGCTCGCGACCGTGGGTGTGACGCTGGAGGTGGATTACCTGCCGTGGCGGCGCGCGAAGGCCGTGGCGGCGAGCGACGACAGTGTGGTGGGTTATTACCCCTCTTGGCCCTCCGAGGTCGATGACGGTTTCTTCGCTTCACCAGTCGTCTTCACCTCGCCCGTCGGCTTCGGTGAGCGAGTGGACGCGCCGATTTCCTGGTCGGACGCCGCAGATTTGACGGGCTATCGTGTGGGTGTGGTCGGAGCCTACGTTTATCCGGAGGCCTTCCAGGATCTGGCCGATTCCGGCGCGATCGCGACCAGTGAAGCTGTCGACGACGCAACTGCCCTGCGTATGCTGATCGGTGGCCGCGTCGATGCGGTCGCCGTCGATCGCTATGTGATGGACTACCAGCTCAACACCAGCGCAGACCTCAGTGGCGAAGCCGGTAACATCCAGTTCAACGACACCATCCTCATCGACTACGACCTCGTGATCGCCTTCGCGGAGAGCGGAGAGAATCGCGAGCGCGCGGCGCTGCTGGAAGAGGCACTCGGCAACGTGGATACGCAGCAGATCATCGCGGATTATATCGCCGATTTGCGCTGAGCGTGGCTTTTCCGTTGGCGACCTGAAGAGTTCGGGGGCACAAAATGACCGGAGACGTTGGAGCGCCGTCCGATGCCGGGACGGACGGCGGAGCGGGAACCGCGCGCCGCGGCCTCGGACTTCATATCCGTCTCGCCGGGGTGGTGGCGCTGATCGTCACCGTCGTCGGGCTGGCGGCGCTGGCGCTGGTGGTGCTGTTCTTCCAGGGGGTCGGAGCGGCGCAGATCGAGAACAGGGCCGCGCGCATGGCGGCCTTGCAGGCCGATGCGATGGCCGATCCAATCTGGCAGTACAACTTCGAAACAGTGGAAAGCCTGCTCGCGGCGCTGGCACGGGACGAGGACTTCGTACATGCCGCGGTGCGCGAGCCGGATGGGAGCCTGATCGCCGAAGTCGGGGAAGCGCCAGGGGAAGGCGCGGCGACCGTTTCGGTCACGTCGCCGATCGTGGTCGATGGCGGCGAAGGCGAAACGGTCGGGGAACTGCATCTGGCACTCTCACAGGACGCGCTAGCGCGCGACCTTCGTATTCTTGTCGGGGCGGGGCTGGCCGTGACGGCGGCGCTGCTGGTGTTGGTGACAGGCGCGGCCTTCGTTTCGGCCTCGCTGATCACCCGGCCGTTGCGCAACATGGCGCAGGTGATGCGCCGTGTGGCCGGGGGAGACGCGACGGCGGAGGTGCCCGCGCTGAACCGGCGTGACGAGGTTGGCGCGATGGCGCAGGCGCTTGAGGTCTTCAAGCACAATGCGGCGGAAAATCAGCGGCTCGCGGCGGAGAAGGCGGACGCCGACCGCTTGGCCGCGGAAACCAAGCAGGAGACCATGCGCGACCTTGCGCGGCGTATGGAGGAGCGTGTCGGCAACACCGCAAGCTCGCTGAACGAGGCGTCTTCCTTCCTCAATGAGGATGCGGAGAAGATGGCGCAGGGCTCCCGCGATGTGCTGGAGCGCGCCGGGCGAGTGGCGACCGCCTCCGACGAGGCTTACTCCAATGTGGATACCGTGGCCTCGGCGGCGGAAGAACTCTCCGCCTCGATTCATGAGATCGCTTCCCAGCTTTCCGAGGTCACGAAGGTGACGGAAAGCGCGCAGGGCGAGGCGGAGCGCACGAACGACCGGGTTCAGGGACTGGCGCGGGCGGCCGAAGAGATCGGCGAGGTTATCGGCCTGATCGACGACATCGCCGAGCGCACTAACCTGCTCGCGCTCAATGCCACCATCGAGGCGGCGCGCGCCGGCGAGGCGGGACGCGGCTTTGCCGTGGTGGCGGGAGAGGTGAAGAACCTCGCCAGCCAGACCACCGGCGCAACCGGAAAGATCAGCGAGCAGATCGCCCGCATCCAGCAGGAAACCCGCCAGTCGGTGAGCGCCATCGAATCGATTGGCGAGACCATCCGCAACATCAACGCGCTCGCCGTCGCCGTGGCCTCCGCTGTTGAGCAGCAAGGGGCGGCCACGCAGGAGATCGCGCGGAATGTGGAGAAGGCGGCTTCCGGCACCGGGGAGGTCAGCGAGACCATCCGCGGCGTATCGGAAACCGCGCACCAATCCGGCCGCTCCGCCGAAGGCGTGCTGGAAGCGGCGGCGCAGTTGAGCACCGAAGCGGAGGCCCTGACGCGGGAGGTGCAGGCACTGGTCGCGGAGATCCGCGCCGCCTGATCAGCCTTTGCGCGTGGCGACCGGGGGCCAGATACGCCCCATCACTCCGTCCCTGTGGATCAACGCATGCTGGAAGGCCGCCGTGACGTGCGCGGAGATCAGAACCAGCATGGCATAGGCGCTGAACTTGTGGATCACCGAGAAGACCTCTGCCGTGTCCTCCATGACGGGCACCAGCGGCGGCATGCCCAACGCATCCAGCAACTCGATCGGAAAATCGCCGCCGACCGTACGGATGTAACCGGTGATCGGCATGATCAGCAGAAACACGTAAAGAAGAGCGTGCGTTGTCCCGGCGATCCGCCTTTGCAGCGGCGGCACCGAAGCAGGTAAAGGCTCAGGCCGCCGGATGAGTCGCCAGGCGATCCTGAACGCGACAAGCAGCAGGATAATGACGCCCAGGTTCTTGTGCACGATGTAGAGTTCGTCGCCGATCGCCCCGAACCCGGCGCTGGTCATGGCCATGCCGACCGGGATCATGATGGCCAGGGCCGCGACGGTCATCCAGTGCAGCAAGCGGGCGAGCGTGTCGTGACCGGGGCTGCGGTGATCGGACATGCGGGACCTCTGCCATAGTGATCGCGGGCTGCGGAGACCTTTCATTAAGGTAAAACTACCTTGGCGCTTAGAAATACCCAATTCGACTCGACTGTGCATCCCGTAGTGGGTGGGCCGATCGACTAAACATTTCGTCGAACGCGTCGTGCCGCCTTACGGACGATGGTTTGAAAACCGAAAAGACCGTCTCTCTTCCCAACCCGGGGCTGATCCCAAAGAGTCGTTTCGTCTTGACCGCTGTACTTTAAGAGGCAACACTTTCAAAAAAGCAATGTCCGTCCAGTCGGATACCCCGGTTTACGCGGTCTCGACTCACCTCGATCTCCCGCGCAATCAATCGACCTTTCGGGGAAATTTGTAATTGATGGACGGCAAGAACGGGCGGGGACGCGTAGAGCATGACCTTGACGGCCGACCTTCAGACTGCCGGAGCCGAGACCTCCAGCGGCCGCACGACAACGCCGCTCCTCTCCATTCGGAATTTGCATGTTCACTTCGTCACCTCGCGCGGTGTGGTGCGGGCCGTCGAGGGGATCAGTTACGACGTGCGCCCGGGCGAGGTCGTCGCGGTTGTGGGTGAGTCCGGCTGCGGCAAGTCCGTCTCCGCGCTGTCGGTGATGCGTCTTCTTACCAAACCGACGGGCCGGGTCGTTGGCGGCGAGATCATGTTCGAAGACCGCGATCTCCTGAAGCTCAGCGAAGACGAAATGCGCGAGGTCCGGGGGGAAGAGATCGCGATGATCTTCCAGGAGCCGATGACCTCGCTGAACCCGGTTCTGCCCATCGGTTTCCAAATCACCGAAACCCTGTTCATGCACCGCACGATTACCAAGGACAAGGCCCGCGCCCGCGCTCTTGAGTTGCTGAAACTGGTGGGCATTCCCGATCCGGAACGCCGTTTGGATCAGTACCCGCATCAGTTTTCCGGCGGCATGCGCCAGCGTGTCATGATCGCCATCGCGCTTGCCTGCGACCCAAAGCTGATCATCGCCGACGAGCCGACGACGGCGCTCGACGTGACCATCCAGGCGCAGATCCTGCAATTGATGAAGGATCTTTCGCGCCGCCTGAACATCGCGATGGTCATTATCACGCACAACCTCGGCGTGGTCGCCCGCTATGCCGACCGGGTGAACGTGATGTACGCGGCGAAGATGGCGGAGCAGGGCACCGCCGAGGCGATTTTCGCCCGTCCGCGCCATCCCTATACCATCGGCCTCCTGCGCTCCGTTCCGCGCCTGGACAAGCCCCGCACCTCCAAGCTCGAAACCATCGAAGGGCTGCCGCCGAACCTGCTCTCCCCGCCGCAAGGCTGCCGTTTCGCGGAGCGGTGCCGGGCGAAGCAGGACGCCTGCATCGTGGAGATGCCGCCGCTGGAGGCGGTTGAAGAGGGCCATCTGACCGCTTGTCTCCGGGCGCGCGAGATGGCGGAAAAGGGCTTTGCGGCGGTCGGTCTCGCCCGGCCCGAGGTCAAGACCATCGAGCGCAAGCGCATTGACCGCAGCAAGCCGCTGCTTGAGTTGAAGAACCTGAAGACGCACTTCCACGTTTCGCGCGGGCTGGGTTTCCTCAAGGGCGGCCGCGCCACGGTCAAGGCCGTGGACGACGTGAGCTTCGAGGTGTTCCGGGGCGAGACGCTGGGGCTTGTCGGCGAGTCCGGCTGCGGCAAGACCACGGTGGGGCGGACCATCCTGCGCCTGGAAAAGGCCACGAGCGGCGGCATACTTTTCGACGGCCAAGACATGCTCGGGGCTTCGGCGCGGGAGATGAAGAAGCTGCGCCGCCGGGTGCAGGTAATCTTCCAGGACCCGTTCAGTTCACTCAATCCGCGCATGACCATCGGCCAGATCATCGACGAGCCGATGCTGGTCTATGGCTTGCAGCCGAACCGCAAGGCCGCGCGGGCGCGGACTGGGGAGCTTCTGCTTTCGGTCGGTCTGTTCGACTACATGGCCGATCGCTATCCGCACGAACTGTCCGGGGGACAGCGTCAGCGCGTGGGAATCGCGCGGGCCCTGGCGTTGGAGCCGGAATTCATCGTTTGCGACGAGCCGGTTTCCGCGCTGGACGTGTCGATTCAGGCGCAGATCATAAATATTCTGGAAGACCTACAGGAAGAGTTCGGGCTGACGTATCTGTTCATCGCGCACGACCTCGCCGTGGTGCGGCACATCTCCGACCGCGT
Organism: Rhodovibrio sp.; assembly: GCA_007127165.1. Taxonomy (GTDB): domain Bacteria; phylum Pseudomonadota; class Alphaproteobacteria; order Kiloniellales; family Rhodovibrionaceae; genus SKZV01. The sequence continues at coordinate 12,722 of SKZV01000243.1, forward strand.
GGCGGTGATGTATCTTGGCCGGGTAATGGAACTGGCGGAGCGCGACCCGCTCTACGACGACCCGCAGCACCCCTACACGAAGGCGCTGCTGGAGGCGGTTCCGGTGCCCGATCCCATCTTGGAAGGCCAGCGCAGCCATCAGGTCCTGGGCGGTGAGGTACCGAGCCCGCTCAACCCGCCAAAGGGCTGCGTTTTCCACACCCGCTGCCCGCTTGCAAGCGAGGAGTGCAAAAGGGAAGTGCCACAGTTCCGGGAGATCAAGCCGAACCACTATGCCGCCTGCATAAAACTTTAGCGCGTGCGCAGGAGCGCGCAAACAAGACCGCCGGAAAAAGGGCGGACACCATCAGGGAGGTCGATCATGTATAAGGCATTGGTGACGACGACAATGCTGGCGGGGCTGTTCGCCCTGCCGGTCGCGGCGACGGCGGAGGAGCCGCGTCACGGCGGCGTGCTGCCGTTTGCGGTCAGCGCGGAACCGCCCAACTACGACTGCCACGCCAACACCTCTTTCGCCTTCATTCACCCGGTGCGGCCCAGCTACAACACGCTCTTGCGCTTCGTCCCCGACAGCTATCCAGACATCGAGGGCGATCTTGCCGAATCCTGGGACGTTTCGGACGACGGCCTGACCTATACCTTCGAACTGCGGGAGGGTGTGGTTTTCCACGACGGTTCGGACTTTACGTCTCGCGACGTGAAGGCGAGCTACGACCGCATCCGCGATCCGCAGGACGGCGCGGTCTCCATCCGCGCGGCGGCCTATTCCGACATCGAATCCATCGAGACGCCGGACGACCACACGGTCGTCATCAACTTGAGCGCCCCGAACGCGGCGATGCTCGCGCAGTTCGCCTCGCCCTGGGACTGCATCTACAGCGCCGAAAAGCTGGAGGAAGACCCGCGCTGGCCCGAGCGCAACATTATGGGGACGGGACCGTTCACCTTCGGGGACCATGTTGCGGGCTCGCACTGGGTCGGCGAACGCTTCGAGGACTATTGGGACGGCGACAAGCCATACCTCGACGGTTTCCGCGCAATCTTCACCAGCGGCGCTCCAATGGTGAACGCGCTGGCGGGCGGCGAGGTGCTGGCGGAATTCCGCGGCCACTCTCCGGCGGACCGGGACCGGTTGGTGAACTCCATCGGCGACAGCGCCGTGGTGCAGGAGAGCGCCTGGGCGTGCAAGCTGATCGTCGCGCTCAACACCGAGAAGCCGCCGTTCGATGACGTGCGGGTGCGCCAGGCGCTTTCGCTCGCGGTCGACCGCTACGCCGGAGCCGAGCACCTGCAGCGCATCGCGCTGGTTCGCCATGTGGGCGGCCTGCTGCGACCGGGCTACGAGTTGGCGGCCAGCGAGGAGGAGCTTGAGGAGATGCTGGGCTTCTCCCGCGATATCGAGGCGTCGCGGGAACGGGCGCGGGAATTGCTCGCCGAGGCGGGGCAGGAGAACCTGAGCTTCACCTTCGTCAACCGCAACATTCCCATGCCATACACGCCGGTCGGGGTCTTCCTGATCGACCAGTGGCGGCATATCGGCCTTGACGTGGAACACGAGCAGCTTGAGACGCGGCTGTATCAATCCGCCCTGCGCGGCGACGACTACGAGGCCGGGCTGGACTTCCACTGCGACTACATGGACGAGCCGAACCTCCAGTTGATCAAATACATCTCCAGCGACCGCTCGACGATCAACTATACGGGTTACAACAACGCGGAGATCGACGAACTCTACGAGCGCCAGTCGCGTGCACTGGATATCGAGGAGCGCAAGTCGATCATCCGCGACATGGAACACATCGCGATGGAGGAGGCCTACAACATCCCGACGATCTGGTGGCATCGGATCATCGTCCACCACGACCAACTCAGGAACTGGCACGTTTCTCCGAGCCACTACCTGAACCAGGACCTCGCCGAGGTTTGGCTCGCCGAATAACGGCCTCTTGAAAGGGACCGGGCGGGGCAGCGACGCCTCGCCCGGTGAACCGGGACCCGATGCTCGCATACATAGTCAGACGCATTCTCTTGATGATACCGACGCTGCTGGGCGTCGCGATCCTGGTTTTTTTCATGCTGCGGGTCATGCCCGGCGACGATGTGGTCGAGATGATGCTGCGCGGCGAGGGCGCCGACGTGCCGCAGCATATTATCGAGGCCGAACGCATCCGCCTCGGGCTCGACCAGCCGGTCATCATGCAGTTCTTTTCCTGGATGGGGGGGCTGCTTCAGGGCGACCTCGGAACCTCGATGTGGACCGGACGGCCGGTCGCCTATGAACTCGGCATTCGGCTGGAGCTTTCGCTTCAGGTCGCGCTGATGGCGACGGTGCTGGCGATCTTGATCGCGCTGCCGCTGGGCACGCTCTCGGCGATTTTCCGCAACACCTGGATCGACCACATCATTCGCATCGTCTCCATCGCGGGGCTGGCGGTGCCGTCGTTCTGGCTGGGGATGCTGATTATCCTCTTCCTTTTAACTGTTTTCCGCTGGATACCGCCGTTGACGTTCACACCGTTCCTGGAAGACCCGTTGAAGAACCTGTCGCAGCTCATCTGGCCTGCCCTCGCGGTTGGCTACCGCTACTCCGCCGTCGCGACACGCATGACTCGCTCGTCGATCCTGGAGGTCATGCAGGAAGACTACATTCGCACGGCGCGGGCCAAGGGAGTCTACGAGCGGCTGGTGGTGGCGCGTCACGGGATGCGCAACGCGCTGCTGCCGGTGATTACCGTGATCGGGCTGGAGTTCGCCTTCCTGATCGGGGGGCTGGTCGTCACCGAGCAGGTGTTCAGCCTCAACGGGATCGGCCGTTTGTTCGTTCAGGCGGTGGCGCGCGGCGACTACACCATGATCCAGGGTCTGGTCTTGCTGGTCGCGGTCGCCTTCATCCTCGTCAATTTCCTGATCGACCTGCTTTATGCGGCGGTCGATCCTAGAATCCGGTACTCGTGATGGCCGTTACCTCACCAAGCCCCGTCGATCCCGCGGTTTCCTACAAGGTGCCGAAGCGCCGCCATCCGGTCGTGCATTTCATGGTGCAGCAACCGCTTGGGAGCCTGGGTCTGCTCGTCATCGTGGTGATGTGCCTCTCAGCGGCTTTCGCCGATCAGGTTGCGCCGCACGATCCCTTCCAGACCAACTACATCGCGCTGCTCGCCTCGCCGTCCCTGGAGCATCCCTTCGGCACCGACAACTTCGGCCGCGATATTTTGTCTCGCGTGATCTATGGAGCGCGTACGGCGCTGGCCATCGGCTTTCTTGCGTCCTTGTGGGGCTGCACCGTGGGTGCGCTCATCGGGGTTATCTCGGCCTTCTTCGGCGGCTGGGTCGATACGATCATCCAGCGCATCATGGACGTGCTGCTGTCCTTTCCGATCATCGTTCTGGCCCTGGCGGTCGTGGCGGTGCTTGGCCGGAATGTGGTCCTGGGGATCGACGTGAACCTGATCATCGCCATCGGCCTGCCCATGGTCCCGAAGGTCGCGCGGGTCGTGCGCTCGTCGACGCTGGCGATCCGCGAGACACCGTACATCGACGCGGCGCGGGCGGCGGGCTATTCGAACAGCCGCATCGTGCTGCGCCATATCGTGCCGAACGTGGTCGCACCCTACCTGATCATGCTGACGGCCTTTGTCGCGCAGGCGATTTTGCTGGAGGCTTCGCTGTCCTTCCTTGGCCTCGGCGTCACCGAGCCGACACCGGCCTGGGGACTGATGCTCAGCGGTTCCGCCGCCGACTTCTACCTCGAAGCGCCCTGGATGATCATCTTTCCCGGCCTTGCGATCAGCCTTGCCGTCTTTGCCTTCAACCTTTTCGGCGA
>SKZV01000219.1 GCA_007127165.1 Rhodovibrio sp.
ACGGGCCTTGTCCTGGCCGGCGAGAAAATGCGCCACGACCGCGATTTCGTTCAGCGTCCGCCAGCGCCCAAGAGCACCGTCGGGAAACCCGCCCTTCATGAGGCAAAGGATCTCGCGGGAAACGAGATGATGACACGGATTTATCAACGGACGAGCAAGCGTTGACCAGCCTCGCCGAGGCGCGCTCACCCGGCTCTTACACTACGCCAGTGGGCATGATCTAAACGCAAATTTATGGATATGTCCGCGCGGTATATGCAAATTTAGCGATACGGCTGCGGAATCTACATTTATCCTCACAATACGGTCAAGCGATGGGCCACTTTTCAGATCGATATTTTATTCTTATGCTGGGAACGACAGCTACCGCTCGGCTTCTTTTACGCGAGGCAATCTTTAACGCTAGCCGACGCGGGAGGATTCTGGCTCCGCCCTCTTGCCATCCACCTGGACGGCGCGCTGTTGATCACGAAGCACACCTCAACGGAAGCTGAAGCCAGGCTCTTCATGAGCACGGGCCTCATTACCCAAACAACTTCCCTCTCCTGCCGAAACCGACCCACACGCGAGAGGTAGGAACTGGCGGCGGCTGCGCGGCGTTAATCTCCGAGTTGGTCAAATTGTCATGCGCAACACGGGGGCTGGCTATTGGCAAAAGACGAAAGCGCCTTGTTACTGAAGAAGCTCGCTCAGAACAGGATCGCCATCGAGGGCGTCGAGCCGGTTATCGATGGCGGCCGGTTCGAAGCGAAGGGCGTGGCCGGTGATCCGTTTACTGTCGAAGCAGACGTTTTTAGCGATGGTCACGACGTAGTCGCTGCAGTGCTACTTCATCGTGCGCGCGGTGAGCGCTTATGGGACGAGACGCCCATGCGCTTTCTAGCAAACGACCGTTGGCGCGCCTCGATCATTTTTCCAGAGCCTGGGCACTACGAGTTCAAGCTGATCGCGTGGCGTGACCTCTTCGCCTCATGGCGGGAGGACGTTAAGAAGAAACACGACGCTGGGCAGGCCATTTCGCTGGAGTTGACGGAAGGAAGGATGCTGGTCGAACAGGCCGTCAACGCCACGTCGCGCCGTTCGGCCGGAGACCGAAAACACCTGAAGTCACTGTTGCACAGCCTGGAATCCGCGACCGCCGAAGGCGACAAGCTGGCTTTGCTCATGAGCGACGAGATGGGCGCGCTCGTGCAGCGTTGCGCCGAGCGAACGAACCTGACGCAAACCGAGACCGCCTACCCCGTTTTCATCGACCGCGTGCGCGCTGTTTACAGCACTTGGTACGAGCTGTTCCCGCGCTCACAGTCGGGCGACCCGGCTGTGCACGGCACGTTCGACAACGTGATTGCGCGGCTCCCCTATGTGCGCGATCTGGGTTTCGATGTGCTGTATTTCCCGCCGATCCATCCCATTGGAAAAACCTTTCGCAAGGGCCGGAACAACAGCCTGGTCTCTACTGAAGATGACGTGGGAAGCCCCTACGCAACCGGTTCTCCCGAAGGCGGGCATGACGCCATTCACCCGGAACTCGGAACATTCGAGGACTTTGCGAGGCTTGTCGAGGCGGCTCATGGCGAGGGGCTGGAAATCGCGCTCGATTTCGCCATCCAGTGCTCCCCGGACCACCCCTGGGTAAAGGAACATCCGGAGTGGTTCGATTGGCGGCCGGATGGCACGATCAAGTATGCGGAAAATCCGCCGAAGAAGTACCAGGACATCGTGAATGTTCATTTCTATCGGGGCGCGTTCCCCGACCTTTGGTACGCGCTGCGTAATATCGTTCTGTTTTGGCTCGACAAGGGCGTGCGGATATTCCGGGTGGACAACCCGCACACCAAGCCGCTGCCGTTCTGGGAGTGGTTGATCGCCGAAGTGCGGCAGGTCGACCCCGGCGTGATTTTCCTCGCCGAAGCGTTCACGCGACCGAAAATGATGAAGCGCCTGGCAAAAATCGGCTTTAACCAGTCGTACTCGTATTTCACGTGGCGAAATACGAAGCATGGACTGACGGAATATTTCACCGAGCTGACTACAGAGGAGTGCCGACACTACATGCGGCCGAACTTGTTCGTGAACACGCCGGATATTAATCCTGTGTACCTGCAGACAAGCGGCAGAGCGGGTTTCCGGATCCGGCTGTTCCTTGCGGCGACCCTCGGGTCGAACTACGGCATGTACAGCGGATTCGAGTTCTGCGAGTCCGCGGCAGTGCCCGGCAAGGAAGAATATCTCCATTCGGAAAAGTACGAGCTGAAGGCGCGGGATGACGAGGCGCCTGGGAACATCAAGGACGACATCGCGTTCGTCAACGCACTGCGGCGGGACAACCCGGCCCTACAGCGTTTTACTAACCTGAAGTTCTACAACGCCTGGAACGATTCGATTTTGTATTATGGGAAATTCACGGACGATCTGTCGAATTTTCTGCTGTTTGCAGTCAATCTCGATCCGCACAACACACATGCCGCCGACTTCGAGGTCCCGCTATGGGAGTTCGGGCTGAGCGACGACAGTACCATCGAGGCAAAAGACCTGGTGCTCGGACAGCCATTCGCGTGGCAGGGGAAAGTACAGGCGATGCTCCTCAACCCGGATGAGCGGCCCTACATGGTTTGGCGCTTGATCGTGCCGGGAGCGCCGCTATGACGGCCACGCGCAGGAACCCCTCCAGCCAGTCGGCGCGAGACGAACGACAGCAGCAACCCCTCCTGCCCCGCCTGTGCCGTAGCGACTGGTACAAGGACGTCATCATTTACCAGCTTCATGTGAAGGCGTTCCAGGACTCGAACGGCGACGGCGTGGGCGATTTCAGGGGTTTGATCCAGCGGCTGGATTACATCGAGCGCCTGGGAGTCACCGCGATCTGGCTGTTGCCGTTCTACCCCTCCCCTTTGCGCGACGACGGTTACGACATCTCTGAGTACCAGTCGATTAACCCGGTCTACGGATCGATGCGGGACTTCACCCGCTTCGTCCGCGAGGCGCACCGGCGCGGAATCAGCGTGATCACCGAACTCGTGATCAACCACACCTCCGACCAGCACCCCTGGTTTCAACGCGCGCGCAGGGCCAGGCGAGGCTCGGCGGCACGGAACTTTTATGTCTGGAGCGATAGCGACAAGCACTACAGCGACACACGGATCATCTTTCTCGACACCGAGAAGTCGAATTGGACATGGGATTCGGTGGCCGGACAGTTTTTCTGGCATCGCTTCTACTCTCACCAGCCCGATCTGAATTTCGACAACCCGCGCGTGCTGGACGAGATGATCAAGGTTATGAATTTCTGGCTTGAGAAAGGCGTGGACGGCCTACGGCTGGACGCTATCCCCTACCTCAAGGAGCGCGAAGGCACCAACAACGAAAATTTGCCGGAGACGCATGAGGTCCTAAAGAACATCCGCAGTGCCCTGGACGAAAAGTTTCCCGACCGGATGTTGCTCGCAGAAGCCAATCAATGGCCGGAAGACACCGCGCCCTATTTCGGCGACGGCGACGAGTGCCACATGGCGTTTCACTTTCCGCTTATGCCGCGCATCTACATGGCACTGGCACAGGAAGACCGCCATCCGATCACCGACATCATGCGCCAGACGCCGGACATCCCGGAGTCTTGCCAGTGGGCGATTTTCCTGCGCAATCATGACGAGTTGACGCTGGAGATGGTGACGGATCGTGAGCGCGACTATCTGTGGGAGACCTACGCGACCGATAAGCAGGCGCGCATCAATCTCGGCATCCGGCGCCGCCTCGCGCCCCTTATGCAGAATGACCGCCGGAAGATCGAATTGATGAACGCCCTGTTGTTGTCTATGCCGGGAACCCCCGTGATATATTACGGCGACGAGCTTGGCATGGGCGACAATATTTACTTGGGCGACCGGGATGGCGTCCGCACGCCAATGCAATGGTCGGACGACCGCAATGGCGGTTTTTCCCGCGCGGACCCGCAAATGCTGTACTTGCCGCCGATCATGGATTCACGGCACGGTTTCCAGGCGATCAACGTAGAGGCGCAGGAGGCCGATCCCTCCTCGCTGCTCAATTGGATGCGCCGCATGATCGCCGTGCGGCGCCAGCATAGCGCCTTCGGACGCGGCAGCTTCCGGATACTCTATCCCCGCAACCGCCACGTTTTGGCGTACTTGCGCAGCCACGGCGGGGAAACCATCCTTTGCGTCGCCAACCTGGCGCGCTCCGCGCAGGCGGTGGAATTGGACCTTTCCGATTTCTCCGGTTGCGTCCCGGTGGAGCTTGTCAGCAGGTCTTCTTTTCCGCCTATCGGTCATCTGACTTACCTCCTGACGCTCTCTAGTTATGGGACATTCTGGTTTCTTCTCGCCAGTGAAGACCAATCGCCGGACTGGCATATTCCCACACCCGAGCGGCTGCCGGAGTTCGTCACGCTCAGCCTTTCCAGCGGACGCATTTCCAACGCCTTCCAGGGGCGTCAGCTGCAACAACTCGAAGAGGAGGTCCTGCCGCAGTTTCTGCCGCGGCAGCGGTGGTTCGGTGCCAAAGGGGACGAACGCGTCTCCACATGGATCCGGCCCCTTGCCCCACTGGACGAGAAAACCAGCACGCTGGCCGTCGTCGGGGTGGAGACTTCGAACGCGGGAACGCAGCACTACTTTCTGCCGCTAAGCGTGCTTTGGGGGGAAGAGCATGTGCAGTTCGATTCCCCGAAACTGCCTTACACGCTCGCCTGGGTGCGCCGCAGTTCCACAGTGGGCGCCTTGATCGACGGCGCGTACGACGAGCACCTCGCCCTCCAACTCATGAAGCGAATGCGGGCAGGCGATGAGGTCGCCGTCGAGGATGGCGTTCTCCGATTTCACGGCAACCCGGCGCTCTCGGAGATGGA
>SKZV01000178.1 GCA_007127165.1 Rhodovibrio sp.
ACGAGGTACTCGCGTTTTATGTGCAGTCCGGCTTCCGTGGCGTAATGCCGGTGATAGGATTCGAAGTCTTGCTTGAACGCCGCCCGTTGGTCCGGGTCGAGTTGCTCGACCACTTGCTTCACCGGCCCGAAGCCGCGCGTGTACCATACCCAGACATCCTCTACGCCATCGAAATAGGAGTTGTTCGTACCTTCCTCGAACGTTAGCTCGAAGTCGCGCTCCAGAAGGTTGCGGAGGTGGTCCGGGTCGCCCCATGCCAGCGGCGACGGCTCAGGCGGAGGGGCCGCACTGTATTTTCCGATGACGGCAAAAAACGCTTCCACGCTGCCTTCCGGCGCCCAGGTCGCCAGCGCCAGCCGCCCGCCCGGACGGCAGACGCGGGCCAGTTCGCGGGCCGCCTGCTCCTGGTTTGCCGCGAACATCACGCCGAAGGTGGAGACGACGCCGTCGAACTGCGCATCCGCGAAGGGCAGGCTTTCCGCATAGGCGTGGCGAAAGGTGATCGGCGGACGCAGGTGGGACGAGAGATCCTCGGCTGCGGCCAGCAGGTCGGAAGAAAAGTCGACCGCAGTCACACGCGCGCCGCTACGGGCGACGTTGCGCGCCGTCCAGCCGGTCCCCGTGGCGACGTCTAGGATTTCCTGGTCCGGCTTGGGGTTCAACCGCTGAGCGGTGTGAGCCAGTGCATCCGAAATCCCGAAGCTGATGTCGTCGTAGAATCGCCCGCCGTTGCTCCACATGCGGGCGGCCTCTTCGTGCTGGGGCACCATCTGCCGTTCAAGAGTACTCATGACGAAGGCTCCTTCGGTTACCCATTGGACACCTAACGTTCCATCGGCCTTGCTTGCGTGAACGGAGCTGCTATATAGACCGATCATCATAATATGTAGACCAGTTGTCATATTCGAGTCAACACCGTAAAAGGAGAGTCATGGCGAACGGCACGCGTGAGCGAATGATTGCGGCGACCGCCCGGCTCCTTCAGCACCGGGGCTATCACGGTACGTCGCTGAGCGAAATCCTGGCGGAGAGCGGCGCGCCACGGGGCTCGCTCTACTTCCATTTTCCCGGGGGCAAGGACGAGATTGCGGTCGTGGCCACCCGCACCGCGATCAATGAGACCACGCGCTATCTGCACCGGACGCTGGCGGAGGCGAAGTCGCCTGCCAAGGCCGTGCGGACCTTCTTCGAGGAAGCGGCCGAGGTGATGAGCGAGTCCGGCTATACCTTCGGCTGCCCCGTCGCGCCGATGATTCTGGACGCGTCCGGCGGAGTAACCGAACTCGAGGAGATGTGCCGCGAAGCCTTCGACGAATGGACGGGACTCTTTCGGCAGGCCTTCGTCGAAGCAGGCATCCCGAAGAAGCGTGCGGAGGCGTTGTCCCTGCTGGTCGAAGCCGCGATCGAGGGACTGTTATTGATCGCGCGGTCCTACCGCGACGTGTCGCCGATCCTGACGGTGGCGAAGGAGATGGAGGCGACGATCAAAGCGGCGATGCCGGAGACGGCGCGCCCGCGCAAGCGTGCGCCCGGACAGTCCGCCACGGATCACTCATAAGCCTCTCATCGTTATCCACCAAATCCGGCGTCGTTGGCGAACTGGTGGCCGGGAGGACGCACGTCCTGCTGGACGGTGTGGCCGGGCAGACTTTCGTACTGGGAGAGGTCCGGGCCCTGATGCCCGCTGTCCAGGCCGTCGCGCGAAAAGACCAGAATATCCCATAGGTCGCGGCCTGCGGCCGAATCCTGCGCGCCCGAGCCCCCTGCGTCGCTCGCGTTGGAAGAGTCGTTCCGCCCGACCGGATTCTCGGCGGGCTCCTCTGCGAGCTCCTCGGCGCCATCCACGACGTCGAGAAGCACGTTGACGTCGTCGATCGTTACGCTCTCCCGATGGGGCTCTTCCAGTTCGCCGCCGGAAAACGTCACCTCGTGCGTGCCGGGTTCCAGGCTGAGGGTATAGCCGCCGGAGTCCCAGGTCGTGGTCGCGTTCGCCTCCGTCTCCACACTGACGCCGCCCAGCCCTTCGCCGGGCGAGTAGGTCCCGCTGCCGTCCTCGTCGCGATACACGGTCCCGGTCAGGAAGAGGCCGTCTCCGCTGACGGCGAACTTCATCGTCCCGGCCAGGGCATGGGCGTCGGAGTCCTCTTCGCCCGGCCCGATTTCGCGGAATCCAACTCCGGCTTCACGGAAGTCGTCGTTCAGGGTGTTCACGCGATGCTCCGGCGAACGGAACAGCCCCTCGTGCTGATCTTCCACCACCTCGGCCAGATCGGGGAAGGGCCGTGAAGCCTGCGTGTAGGAGATATTCTCGGCCCAGGCGCTGCCCGCTTCGAGGGCGTAGCCAGCGTCCTCGATCCGGTCGCGGGGCGCGGTGCCGTCCGTCCAGTCATGCTGAAAAAGCTCGGTCTCCAGCATCCAGTCGCTGTGCACGCGGGCGGCCTCGATCAGCTCCGGATTGAAGGCCAGCGGCTGCTTCGGCTCCGGCGAAATCTCTCCGGGAGAGAGATCCTCGTTCAGATCGATCCCGACGCGATCCGCGGCACCCTCCGGGTCGGCGCGGGCTTCGTTGATGAGTGTCAGCATGAGTTGTTCATGGTCGCTCGGCTGCATAGGCGTTCTCCAGCCTGTTCGGTTCCGGCGCTCTTCGTCCTGTCGCTTGTCAACCACCGGCACCCACAGGCCGTTCCCCTGTCGCGGCGGCGCGAGTGAACTTCGCGCGCTACCTCTGAATCGTCGGGCGGATTCGGAAGCGGTGGCGGCCTGGATAGGGAGTAGATCGGCTGCGCTGTGCGTAACCAACTAGCAATGGTTTAGGAAAGGGCCGAAAGTCATGGCGACGAAGGGATCGACCGCGAAAGCCCCATCCACCGCGAAAGCCCCTTCGAGAAAATCCACTTCGGAGCCGAAGGGGTCCGCCGCGAAGGACCCGAAGGCAAAGGACTCGAAAGCCAAGAGTTCGAGCGCCAAGAGCAGCAGCAAACGCAGCTCCAGCGACGCCTCGGCGATCGGCAGCCGACCGGTGTGGAGCGGAACGATGCGGCTGGCATTGGTTTCGGTGCCGGTCAAGCTCTACGCGGCCACGCAGACCGGGGCGCGGGTCGCACTGCATCAGGTGCACGAGCCGTCGGGCAAGCGGGTGCGCTACCAAAAGGTGGCGCCCGGAATCGGCCCGGTGGATACGGAGGAGATCGTGAAGGGCTATGAGATCGAGAAGGGTCAGTATGTCCTGATCGACCCCGAGGAAATCGAAGACCTCAAGATCGAGGCCAAGAAGACCCTCGACCTCGTCCAGTTCGTCTCTCACGGCGAGATCGACCCGATCTGGTTCGAACGGCCGTATTACGTGGTCCCCGACGGCGATCTGGCGGAGGAGGCCTATCGCGTTCTGCGCGACGCTTTGCGCTCGACCAACCGCATGGGAATCGGCCAATTCGTGATGCGCGGACGGGAGTACGTCGCCGCCGTCAAGCCGTGCGGCAGCGGCCTTTTGCTCGAAACCATGCGCTTTGCGGACGAGGTGCGCAACGCCGCTCCGTTCTTCTCCACTGTCGAGGACGAGGAGCCGGACGAGGAGCTTCTCGACCTTGCCAAGGAGCTGATCGAGCGTAAGAGCGCCCCCTTTGAGCCGGATCGGTTCGAGGACCAATACGCCAAGGCTCTTCGGGAACTCATCGACGCCCGGGCCAAGCGCCGGAAGCCGGTCCAGATCGGCGAGGAAGAGCAGCCGTCGGGCGGGGCACAGGTGGTGAACCTGGTCGATGCGCTGAAGCGGTCGGTGAAGAGCGCCGAGCGCCCGTCGCGTCAACGCTCCGGCTCCGGCGGCGGCTCCGGCAAGAAGTCCGGCACCGCGCAGAAGAAAAAAGAGAGTAGCTAAGATGCCACGCGCCGCGCCCCACGGCGATTCCCTGGCGGCCTACCGGGCCAAGCGGCGTTTCGACCGCACGCCCGAGCCGCAGGCGACGGCGGGCGTCGGCGGCGGCAACCTCTATACGATCCAGAAGCACGCGGCGCGCAGGCTGCACTTCGACCTGCGCCTCGAATTGGACGGAGTTCTGAAAAGCTGGGCCGTGACACGCGGCCCGAGCCTCAACCCGGCCGACAAGCGGCTGGCCGTGCGCACCGAAGACCACCCCGTCGCTTACGCCACCTTCGAAGGCCGCATCCCCGAGGGCAACTACGGCGCGGGCTCGGTCCTGCTGTGGGATCGGGGCGAATGGCGGCCGCTGGACGATCCTCGCGCGGGGCTGGAGAAGGGCCGCCTGACATTCGAATTGCATGGCGAACGGCTGCGCGGGCGGTGGGCGCTGGTGCGCTTGCGGGGCGATAAACAGGAACGCCGCGAAAACTGGCTGCTGGTAAAGGAGAAGGACGCGGAAGCGGAGCGCGAAGCCGACGTCACGGCGGAGCACGAAACCAGCATCGCCTCCGGCCGGACGATGGAGGAAATCGCCGCCGCGCCCGAAGCCGTATGGCACGGCGAGGAGGATTCGGCGCAGACGGCGAAGCCCCCGGATACGGTGAACTCATCGCAACCGGAGCGCAGCCGCAAGAAAAAGCGCGGCGGGCAAAGCGCTTTGCCCGGGTTCGTCGAGCCTGCCCTGCCCACGCTTGTCGACGAAGCGCCGAGCGGCAAGGACTGGCTGTTCGAGGTGAAGTTCGACGGCTACCGCGCGGTCGCCGCCGTCTTGGGGGAAGAGGTCCGCATCTATTCCCGAAGCGGCTTCGATTGGACCGGGCGCTACCCTACCATTACCCGCGCGCTCGCGGACCTCGACCTGAACGGCGTCCTGCTCGACGGCGAGGTGGTCGCGTTCGATGCGCACGGCCGCTCCGACTTCTCCGCGCTGCAACGCACCCT
>SKZV01000218.1 GCA_007127165.1 Rhodovibrio sp.
GATCTCCCAGAGGCGTTGGAACACCGCGCGGCGGCCCGCGCCTTCGCTCTCGCCCGCCTGAACCGCGTCGCGCACGCGGGCTTGCAGATCGTCGGCGCGCGGATCGCCGGGGCTCCAGGCGTAGCTGAGCCTTTCCGGGTCGAAGGGACCGAGGTAGCCGGTCATCTCCGGCAGCTCCAGGATGCGGCTGCCCTGCGGGATCAAGAGGCGGATCGACAACTGGATCGGCGCGACGTTCTCGATCAGGTCAAGCTCGGCCAAGAGTTCCAGCAGGTCGAGGTAGCTCTCCGGCGTGGTCCAGGGCAGGAAGGGGATGAAGGTCGGCGAGAGGGTCAGCCCGGCCGCCCGCGCCGCCGCGACCACCTCGATGAAGTCCTGGCGGGTGTGGCCCTTGTCCAGCTTCTCCAGAACGTCGTCGTTCACCGACTCAACCGCCGTGGTGACGAAAAGACAGCCGGTTTCGGCCAGACGCGGCAGCTTGTCGGCGTGGTTGCGCAGGTGTTCGACCTTGATGGTCGCGTCGTAGGTGATGTCCGGGAACTCGGCGTGGAACGCCTCGACCAGCGACATCGCGTGGCCGGGACCGTTGAAGAAATCGGGATCGCCGAAGGTGATGTGCTGCGCGCCCGCCGCGACCTGCCGCCGCGCGTCCTCCAGCACGACCTCCTTGTCCACCACGAAGAAGCGGCCTTGATAGACCGGCACGACGGGGCAGTGGCGGCACAGGTGCTTGCAGCCGCGTGTCGCCTCCGTGTAGCCGACGCGCCGCTCCTCGCCGTCGCCCATGTGCAGCGAGGCGTAGCGCGACAGGTCGGGCAGGGATTCGCGGTGCGGCACGCGGAAACGCAACTTGTCGAGGCGAACCATTTTGCCCTCGTCGGAGTCCGCCGCACCTGTCAGCCGCTCGTAAAGCTCCACCAGCGCCGTCTCCACCTCGCCCGCGAGCACGGTGTCCGCCCCCAGGGAGCGCAGATACTCCGCATTCACCGAGGCATAAAGCCCGTAGAACGCCAGATGCGCGTCCGGGTTCAGCGCCCGGATCTTCGGCAGGGCGTGCACCGCGAGGCGGGTGGCGGTGTGCATCGGCAGGTAGATCGCGATCAGCCCCGCCCGCGAGACGGCCTCCTCGTCCAGGCAGTCAACCGCGAGGTCGATGCAAGACACCTCCGCCCCCGCGTCGCCCAGCCAGCGCGCCGGACTCGCCACGCCGAAAGGCTGATGACCGAGTTCGTAGGTTGTAATCAGACACACCTGCATCGCGATGGACCTCTCGCTTGAATTGCCCGTTCTAGAAAAAGATGGGCACGAAGTGTGCTGCGATGCAACCTTACGGAAGGTGGGTGTATCGTTGGGGGAGCTAGAGCGGAATTGAAAGGGGCCCTCCGCTCAGTCCTTGGCCTCCTGCGCATCTCTCTGCAAGGAAGAACCGGCGGCCTCGAGGTCCTTACCGAACCCCTCCATCGTGTTGCAGGCGGCGAGGCTTCCAAGCGCCAGGAAGCCGGTAAGCATCAGGGAAAACACGCGCAGCATGGCCGCCTCCGTCAAGGGAGCTAAGGCTCCCGGTTACTTGTACTCGACGCTGACGATTTCGAAGCCCTTATGGCCGCGCGGGGTTTCCACCTCGACGGAATCGCCGACCGACTTGCCGATCACCGCACGGGCCATCGGCGAGGTGACGGCGATCTTGCCCTCCTTCACGTCGGCTTCCAACTCACCGACGATCTTGTAGGTTGTCTCTTCGTCGGTGTCCTCGTCCGCCAGCGTCACTGTGGCGCCGAACTTCACCGTGTCGCCCGACAACTTGGATACGTCGATGACCTCGGCACGAGCCATCTGGTCCTCAAGCTCCGCAAGACGGCCTTCGATGAAGCTCTGCCGGTCGCGGGCGGCGTGGTATTCGGCGTTCTCCGAAAGATCGCCGTGCTCGCGCGCCTCCGCAATCGCCTGAATCACAGCTGGGCGCGCGGTGCTTCGAAGATGACGGAGCTCCTCCTCGATACGAGCGTAGCCTTCCGCAGTCATAGGGATCTTCTTGATCATTGACAGCCAACCGAGGTCAAAAATTGTGGATTACGCGTGGTTTGTTCGAAAGTTGCCGGAGCAGACATCGCCCCAAGCCTCAGACATCGCCCCAAGCCGCAGACATCGCCCCAAGCCTCAGAACGACCCTTCAAAATAGGACTGCAAGGGCGCAACTTCAAGCTGGCCTGCTTTAAGAGCCTGAATCGCCTTCGTCACAGCCATGCATCCCGCTACGGTGGTGTAGTAGGGAATCGCGTTCGTGAGCGCGGTGCGGCGCAGATCGAAGGAGTCGGCAATCGCCTTTGGCCCCTCCGTCGTGTTGAACACCAGATGCGCCCGCTCGGACTTCATGGCGTCCAGCACATGCGGACGGCCTTCGCGCACCTTGTTGACGCGCTCCAGCTTAATGCCTTCCGCTTCCAGATAGGATGCGGTTCCGCCGGTCGCGATGATATGGAAGCCCATCGCCCCCAGTTGTCGGGCGAGGTCCACCATCATGGGCTTGTCGCGATCCTTCACCGAAATGAAGACCGTTCCCTCGACCGGCAGCTTCACCCCGGCGCCCAACTGCGCCTTGGCGAAGGCGCGCGGGAAATCGCTGTCCAGGCCCATCACTTCGCCGGTGGACTTCATCTCCGGCCCCAGGATCACATCGACGCCGGGGAAGCGGTTGAAGGGGAAGACCGCTTCCTTCACCGCGACATGGCGGCGCTTGGCGCGCTGCAACTTGAAGCTGCCCAGGCTCTCCCCCGCCATCAGGCGCGCGGCGACCTTCGCAATCGGCGCGCCGATGGCCTTGGCGACGAAGGGCACGGTGCGGCTGGCGCGGGGGTTGACCTCTAGGATGTAGATGTCCTGCCCGTGGACCGCGTACTGCACGTTCATGAGTCCGACCACGCCAAGCTCTAGGGCGAGGCGCTCGGTCTGGCGCTCCAACGCCCCCACGATCCCGGCTGAGAGCGAATGCGGCGGCAGGGCGCAGGCCGAATCGCCGGAGTGGATTCCGGCCTCCTCGATATGCTCCATGATCCCGGCGACGAAGACGTCCTTGCCGTCGCAGAGCGCATCGACATCGACCTCGATGGCGTCGGCCAGATAGCTGTCCACCAACACGGGGTTCTTGCCGGAAACCTTCACCGCGGAGGTGATGTAGCGGCGCAGATCGGCGGGCTCGTGCACGATCTCCATCGCCCGGCCGCCCAATACGTAAGAGGGGCGCAGCAGCACCGGATAGCCGATGCGATCCGCCTCGCGCTCGGCCTCTTTCTGGCTGGTGGCGAGGCCGTTGTCCGGCTGCTTCAGGTCCAGCTTCCATAGAAGCTCCTGGAAGCGCCTGCGGTCCTCGGCACGGTCGATGGCGTCCGGCGGGGTGCCAAGGATCGGAATTCCTGCGGCTTCGAGATCGGCGGCGAGCTTCAGCGGCGTCTGCCCGCCGAACTGCACGATGGCGCCCAGGAGCGTGCCGCGCGACTGCTCGACCTTGGCGATCTCGATCACGTCCTCGGCGGTCAGCGGCTCGAAGTAGAGGCGGTCGGAGGTATCGTAGTCGGTCGAGACGGTTTCCGGATTGCAGTTGACCATGATGGTCTCGAAGCCCGCCTCGTCCAGCGCATAGGCGGCGTGGACGCAGCAGTAGTCGAACTCGATCCCCTGGCCGATCCGGTTCGGGCCGCCGCCCAGGATCATGACCTTGCGGGCGTCGCTCGGCTCGGCCTCGCACTCCGGCTCGCTCACGCCGTCGCCCTCGTAGCAGCTATACATATAGGGCGTGGGGGAGGGGAACTCCCCGGCGCAGGTGTCCACGCGCTTGAACACCGGATGCAGGCCCAGCGCCCGGCGGCGGCGCGAAACCTCCGCCTCCTCCAGCCCGGCCAGCGTGGCGAGGCGGGCGTCGGAGAAGCCCATTTTCTTCACGCGCAGGAAGCTTTCCAGCGTTTCCGGCAGGCCCTTCGCGCGCACTCGCTGCTCCGCCGCGACGATGCTTTCGACCTCGCGCAGGAACCAGGGATCGTAGCAGCACGCGCGGCGGACTTCCTCCACGCTCATGCCGTGGCGGAAAGCCTGCGCGATCAGCAGCAGGCGGTCGGGCACGGGACGCGCCAGCGCGACGTGGATCGCGTCCTTGTCCACCGTGCCGTCGGAGTCAAGCGCGCCGGGAATCTCAACGTCGTCAAGGCCGCTCAGGCCGGTTTCCATCGAACGGAAAGCCTTTTGCAGCGACTCTTGGAAGGTGCGCCCAATTGACATGGCCTCGCCCACGGACTTCATCGCCGTAGTGAGCGTCGCCTTTGCGCCGGGGAACTTCTCGAAGGTGAAGCGCGGCATCTTCGTGACGACATAGTCGATGGTCGGCTCGAAGGACGCCGGAGTGACCTTCGTGATGTCGTTGTCCAGTTCGTCCAGCGTGTAGCCCACCGCCAGCTTGGCCGCGATCTTTGCGATCGGGAAGCCGGTCGCCTTCGACGCCAGCGCGGAGGAGCGCGAGACGCGCGGATTCATCTCGATCACCACCATCTCCCCGCTCTCCGGGTCGACGGCGAACTGCACGTTGGAACCGCCGGTATCCACCCCGATCTCGCGCAGACACGCGATCGAGGCGTCGCGCATGATCTGGTATTCCTTGTCGGTCAGCGTCAGCGCCGGTGCCACGGTGACGCTGTCGCCGGTATGCACGCCCATCGGGTCGATGTTTTCGATGGAGCAGATGATGATGCAGTTGTCCGCACGGTCGCGGACCACCTCCATCTCGTACTCTTTCCAGCCCAGCACCGACTGCTCGATGAGCACCTCGTGCACCGGCGAGGCGCGCAGGCCGGA
>SKZV01000133.1 GCA_007127165.1 Rhodovibrio sp.
AGCAGCGGCTGCGCGAGCGCGCCGTGGCCGAGTCGCGCGAGCGGGCGGAACGCGCGGAAGCCCTCGCCGCCGAGGCGGAGGACATGCGCGATCTCGTGGCGCGGCTCGAGGCCGAGGCCGAAGCGCGCGCCGCACGTGCCGCCGCCAGGGCCGCCGCCAGGGCTGCGGCCGAAGCGACGGCGCAGGCAGCGCAGGAAGCCGCCGAGCGGTTGCGAACCGAAGAACCGGAGTCGCCCGAGCCGCCGGAGTCGCTCGAAAGCGCCGAGCCGCTTCATCCCGGGCAAGAAGGCCAGATCGCCCGACTGACGCAGCCGGACGAAATTCGCTCCTTCCCCGACGAGCATGGCAGCCTGCGGCTGCCGGTAACCGGCACGCTCGTTACCCGTTATGGGGAGCCGTTGGAGCGCGCGGGCGTTGTCGAGGATTCTCGCGGAATCGTGATGCGGGCTCGTGGCGAGGCGCAGGTGGTGGCCACATTCGACGGAGAGGTCGCCTACGCGGGGCCGTTCCGCGGCTATGGGCAAATCTTGATCATTGAGCACGGCGGGCGATATCATACTTTGCTCGCCGGGCTGGACCGGATCGATGCGGTTGTGGGCCAATGGGTGCTCGCAGGTGAACCGGTTGGGGTCATGGCAGACTCGGGATCCGACGATCCAGAGCTATATATAGAATTACGACGCACGGGGCGGCCAATAAACCCGCTGCCGTGGCTGGCAGAAACCGGCGATAAGGTGCAAGGCTGATGCGAATGATCCCACTAACGGCGCTCGCCGCCGTTGCAATGCTCGCGTTCTCGCCGATGGCGCAGCCCGTCGAGGCAAGCGAAAACGACCGTTCTGAAACTTATAAGCAACTCAAGCTATTCGGCGACGTGTTCGAGCGCGTGCGCGCGGATTACGTCGAGGAAGTCAGCGACGAGGAGCTAATCGAGGCGGCCATCGAGGGGATGTTGACCTCTCTCGACCCGCACTCCAGCTACCTCAGCGCCGATCATTTCGCGGACATGCGCACGCAGACCCGCGGCGAGTTCGGCGGGCTTGGCATCGAAGTCACGATGGAGGACGGCCTGGTCAAGGTGGTCTCTCCCATCGACGACACCCCGGCCGAGCGCGCCGGCATTCAGGCTGGCGACCTGATCATCGGGCTGGACGACGAGCCGGTCATGGGCATGAGCCTTTCCGATGCAGTGGAGCAGATGCGCGGAGAGGTCGATTCGGACATCACCTTGACGATCCAGCGCGGCAATGACGAGCCCTTCGAGGTCACTGTCACCCGCGAGACCATCACGATCCGCGCGGTGCGTTCGGAAGTCTTCGACAACGTGGGCTACATACGGATCTCCACCTTCAATGAGCAGACCGGACCGAACCTGGCCGATGAGGTCCGCAAGGTGCGTGAAGAGCTTGGCGACGACGCCGAAGGCTACGTCCTGGACCTGCGCAACAATCCAGGCGGATTGCTGGAGCAGGCGATCGGCGTAACCGACGCATTCCTCGATCAGGGCGAGATCGTCTCCACCCGCAGCCGGGACGAAAACGCAGGACAGCGGTTCAACGCCAAGGCGGGAGAATTGCTGGACGGCGCGCCGCTGGTGGTGCTGATCAACTCCGGCTCGGCCTCCGCTTCGGAGATCGTTGCAGGCGCGTTGCAGGACCATCAACGGGCCATCGTGATGGGCACCTCGACCTTCGGCAAGGGATCGGTGCAGACGGTCGTTCCGCTGCCCGGTCAGGGGGCGATGCGACTGACAACGGCGCGCTACTACACGCCGTCCGGCCGCTCAATCCAAGCCCAGGGCATCGAGCCCGACATCAATGTCCTTCAGGCAAACATCGAGATCCCCGAGGAGGTGAATCGGCGGCGTGAATCGGACCTGCGCGGGGCACTGTTAAACGACAACGACGTCCCCGAGCAAGAGGTCGAGAAGGGCCTCGAAGAAGAGCTGGAAGAGGAAGATCCCAAGGCCGCGCGCTTGCGCGACGACTACCAGCTCGCGCGGGCCGTGGACCTCATCCGCGGACTGAAGTTCTTCGAAGCCCGGCTCGCGAACTAGGCTTGCCTTACCCGTCCGCCCGCTCCCGCACAGGGACGGGCGGACGGTTGTGATTTAGCGGCATCGGGGGGAGGTCGCGAGGACATGGCGTCAGAACGGACGGGCAGCGGGCGGCTGATCCTGATTGCTGCATGGCTGATGCTGTTGGTGGTTCTTGCCTCCGGCGCCGCCTATGTCATGGCCTTGCCGCCGGACCTGGAGCGCGGGCCGGGCGCAACCCCGGCGGCGACTGAGGTGCGGTTGTCGCTCGGTTCCGCGCCGCCGCAACCTCCGGCGCTTTCTCCGGAGGCCTCCGCGCCAGACACCGGCGCCCCCGCGCCCGAACCTCCCGCGATCCAGTCGCCGGCACCGGCACCGGACGCGGGCGGTGACCCCGACTTGACTGCGGATGACGTGGAAAGAGGCAGCGACCGCTCCGTGGCCGGGGAATCGGCGGACATTCCGCAGCCGCCCGCGCAAGAGCCGGTCGAAACGGCCGCGCAGCAGCCCTCGACCACCACACTCGCCGCGCTTCCCCCCGACGATGCACTCGATCCCGAGCTTGCCGAGACCCGGCCAAGCGTCGTCACCGTCTCCGCAAGCGAAGCGGAGCCTCGGACTCCGGCGTGGCAGCGCCATGCGCACCGCCTAACGCCGCCTGAAGGCCGTGCGCGCATAGCTGTCGTGGTCCAGGGCCTGGGGCTGTCCAGCGCGGCGACCGAGGCGGCTATCGAGCGCCTGCCCGCGGCGATGTCGCTTTCCTTCACGCCCTACGCCAGAAGTTCGCCGGACTGGGCGGTGCGGGCGCGCCGCAACGGCCATGAGGTGCTGGTAGACCTGCCGATGGAGCCGCGCGACTTCCCCTCGCGCGATCCGGGACCGCAAGCATTGATGGCGGAGGCGCCGCGGGCGCAGAACCTCGACCGCCTCGACTGGGCGCTGGCGCGCGGGCGCGACGCGGTCGGAGTGGTGGGGCACATGGGCTCGCGGTTCATGGCGGAGCCGCGCTCGGCGGAACCGGTCCTGGAAGAAATCCATGCGCGCGGCCTGATGTACCTCGACAACGGCGAGCTGGCCGACAGCGCGGCGCGGCAATTGTCGGGGTCCATCGGCCTGCCGGTCGTCGTGAACGACAGGAGCATCGACGACGGCAGAATCAGCCGCGCCACCATTGAGGCCCGGCTGATCGAAGTCGAACGCATCGCGCGGGAGAACGGCATCGCGGTTGCATTGGCGCAGCCGTTTCCGGTCACCATCGACGTGCTGCAATCCTGGAGTCGGGACTTGAGCGAGCGCGGCTTCGTGCTGGTCCCGGTAACCCAGGCCGTGCCCGCGCGCTATCTCGCGGAAACCGGCCGCTAAGGCGGGACACGGACTGATCGAGTCGCCATTCCGCTCCAAAGACGTCCGATCCGAAGTGATTGCAGGTTCATTGGTGAGTTGGAGACGGAGGAGACCGGAATGATGACGGAGTGGATTGAAATCTTCGCTCTGGGGCATTTCCGTTTGCGTCGCCCGGCCGATAAGCTCTAGCTCTGGATATCAAGCATTTCCAGGAATGCCGGTGTCCGCCTCTCCTGGAAATGCTTCGGCGGCGACAGGCGCAGCCCCGTGATCGCCGGAACAAGAAGAGGAGCCGCCATGCCCGCATCCCGCGAGGCCCCTTTGCCGGAAGAGATCGAGAGGCTTCCTTACCGGCCTTGCGTCGGCCTGATGATCCTGAACGAAAAAGGGCAAGTGTTCGTCGCGCAGCGCGTCGACGAACGAAGCGGGGCGTGGCAAATGCCCCAAGGCGGAATCGATCCCGGAGAGGACCCGCGCGCCGCCGCTCTGCGCGAGATGAAAGAGGAGATCGGTACCGACAACGCCGAAATCGTCGCCGAGAGCCGGGAGTGGCACCGCTACGACTTGCCTGCGCATTTGATCCGCAAGGTATGGGGCGGGCGCTATCGGGGACAGGCGCAACGCTGGTTCGCCCTGAAGTTTCTCGGCCGCGACGAGGACATCCGGCTGGATGGACATCATCCGGAGTTTTCCGCATGGTGCTGGGTCGACCTGGAACGCTTGCCGAAGCTGATCGTGCCTTTCAAGCGCGACGTCTACGCCAAGGTCATCGAAGAATTCCGCCCCGCCGTGGAAGAGATTCGCGGGGCGTAGCGGCCTCCGCCGCGCCTATTCCGCCCCGCCCTCCACGTCCATCCGTTCCAGGTTCCTGCGCGCGGCCTCCGCCGCCGGGCTGTCTGGAGCGGTGCGGATAAGCGCCATCCAGACCTCGCGCGCATCGTCGTCGTCGCCCTGCAAACGCCGCAAGTTGCCAAGCTCCAACAGCGCCTCGGGGTTCTCCGCGTCCAGTTCCAGCGCCCGTTCGACGTTAGACCGGGCCATGTCCAGCGAGTCGGCGTGGCGGAACGCACTGGCGCGGTAGGTCAGGATATCCGCCCGCTCGCCGCCGCGATTCTCCGCCTCGTTCAGGTCCGCCACGGCATCGCGGTAGGCGCCGAGTTCAAACCGCGTCAACGCGCGGTCGATCCACAGCTCCACATCGCCCGGCGCGATTTCCAGCGCGGTGCTTTGAACCGCCTCCGCCCGCTCCGGCTGGCCCGCCAGCAGCCAGGCTTGCGCCGATTGCGCCAGCGCGTTCGCGCGCAGCGACGGCGCGGAGCCTTCCTCCATTGTGCGCGCCAGCTCTTCCAGCGTCTCCCCGGCCGCTTCGTATTCTCCAAGCGTCAGCAGCGCCACGCCTTCGCAGTGACGCGCCGGATCGCCGCCGCCCTGATCGGCCCAGCTTCGCGCTTGCTC
>SKZV01000322.1 GCA_007127165.1 Rhodovibrio sp.
GCGGGAATCGGCTCCGCCATGTTGAAAGCCATGCAGGGCTGACGCGATATGGTAAGATACAGGTGTTCGACACAGGGCTGACCGGGAGCCTTAGGACATAGATCAGACAAGGGCGCGGCCGGCTTCCGGTGGTCGCCGCGCCTGTCGCGATAGGCAAATGTCGGAACAAACCCAACACGCACTGAATCCAGAGAAAGCGACGATCGTCGCAAGTCTCTTCAACCGCTTCAAGCAGGATCCCAACAGCGTAGAGCCGAATTGGCGCCGGTTCTTCGAGGAGATGAACTCCGACGCCCGCTCTCTGATCGAGAGCTTTGGGCGCAGCGGTGACGGCAAGGGCGCCAACGGCAAGGGCGGCGTCGGCGCTGTCGCCGAGGGTGTGGCCGGGGGCGGAGACCTGACGGCCGAGCATATCCGGCGCGCAACGCTGGATTCGATTCGGGCGCTGATGATGATCCGCGCCTACCGCGTACGCGGTCACCTGGAGGCGGACCTCGACCCGCTGGGCCTGCGCGAGATCGAGCCGCATCCCGAGCTGGACCCGAAGTCCTACGGCTTTTCCGATGCGGACTTGGAGCGGCCGATTTTCGTCAACAACGTGCTGGGCTTCGAGACCGCCACGTTGACCCGGATCATGGAGCGCCTGCGCAAGACCTACTGCGACAAGATCGGCGTCGAGTATATGCATATCCAGGAGCCGGACCAGAAGGCCTGGATCCAGGAGCGCATCGAGAATATCGACAACCGCACCGAATTCACCGACCGCGGAAAGAAGACGATCCTTGAGCGCCTGAGCGCCACCGAAGCTTTCGAGGTGTTCCTCGACAAGAAGTACACCGGAACCAAGCGCTTCGGCATCGATGGCGGCGAAGCGATGCTGCCCGCGCTGGAACAAATCCTGAAACGCGGCGGACAGATGGGCCTGAAAGAGGTCGTCATCGGCATGTCCCACCGGGGCCGCCTCAATGTGCTCTCCACCTTCATGGGCAAGCCGTACCGCGCGATTTTCCACGAGTTCAAGGGCGGCGCCTCGCACCCCGAGGACGTCGGCGGCTCCGGCGACGTCAAGTATCACCTGGGTACCTCCTCCGACCGCGAGTTCGATGGCAACTGGGTGCATCTTTCGCTGACCGCCAACCCTTCGCACCTCGAAGCCGTCAACCCCGTTTGCGTCGGCAAGGTCCGGGCGAAACAAATGCAGCGCGGCGACACCGATCGTCAGGAGGTGGCCTGCTTGCTGCTGCATGGCGACGCGGCGTTTGCGGGGCAGGGGCTCGTTGCGGAAACCCTGGATCTCTCCGAACTGAAGGGCTATCGCATCGGAGGTACGATCCACTTTGTGGTCAACAACCAGATCGGCTTCACCACAAGTCCGTCCTACGCCCGCTCCGGTCCTTATTGCACCGAGGTGGCGAAGATCGTTCAGGCGCCGATTCTGCACGTGAACGGTGACGATCCGGAAGCCGTGGTCCACGTCGCGCGGATCGCGACGGAATTCCGGCAGACCTTCAAGAAAGACGTCGTCATCGACATGTTCTGCTACCGGCGGTACGGCCACAACGAAGGAGACGAGCCCTCGTTTACGCAGCCGCTTATGTACGACGCCATCAAGAAGCATCCGCGGGTGCGGAAACTCTACGCCGACAAGCTGGTGCGGGAAGGTTCGCTGAAAGCCGAGGAGGCCGAGAGCCTGCTGAAGGAATGGAACGACACGCTGCAACAGGACTTCGACTCGGCGGACAATTACAAGCCGAACAAGGCCGACTGGCTGGAAGGCGTCTGGTCGGGCTTCCAGCGGCCGAAGGATTATGGACCCCGGCGTGGCGCCACCGGCGTGCCGATGGATGAGGTCAAGAAGGTTGGCAAGGCTTTGGCGACCGTCCCGAAAGAGTTCAACCCGCATCGCAAGTTGAAACGCTTGTTGGACGCCAAGAAGGAGATGATCGACACCGGCAAGGGCATCGACTGGGCGACGGCGGAGGCGCTGGCGTTCGGGACGCTGGCTCGTGAGGGCCATCCAGTGCGCCTCTCGGGGCAGGATTCCGGCCGGGGAACCTTCTCGCAGCGCCATGCGGTATTGGTCGACCAAAAGAGTGAGGAGCGCTATGTGCCGCTGAACCACCTGGGTGACGGGCAGGCGCCCTTCGAGGTGGTGGACAGTCCGCTGTCGGAAGCCGGTGTCATGGGCTTCGAATACGGCTTTTCGCTGGCGGAACCGCGCGCTTTGACGATTTGGGAGGCGCAGTTCGGGGACTTCGTGAACGGGGCGCAGTTCATCATCGACCAGTTCATCGTCTCCGGCGAAGTCAAGTGGCTGCGCATGTCCGGGCTGGTCTTGCTTCTGCCGCACGGCTACGAGGGGCAGGGGCCGGAGCACTCGAGCGCCCGCATCGAACGCTTCCTCCAACTTTGCGCGGAGGACAATATCCAGGTGGCGAACTGCACCACGCCCGCGAACTTCTACCACATCCTGCGCAGGCAACTGCACCGCGACTTCCGCAAGCCGCTGGTGGTCTTCACGCCCAAGTCGCTGCTGCGGCACAAGCGGTGCGTCTCCAATCTGGAAGATTTCTCGGACGAGACGGCTTTTCACCGCGTGCTCTACGAGGACAATCCGCCCAGCAAGGCCAAGGATGCGCGTCAGGTGGTGCTCTGCTCCGGCAAGGTCTTCTACGACCTGCTGGAGGAAAGGGAAGCGCGCGACATTAAGGATATTCACATCCTGCGGCTGGAGCAGATCTATCCCTTCCCGGCGGATGCGCTGGAAAAGGAGTTGGAAGCTTACACGCACTGCGAATTGGTCTGGTGCCAGGAAGAACCGCGCAATATGGGGCCATGGAGTTTCGTGGAGACCTTCATCGAGGAGGTCGCGGCCGGCATGGGATTCAAGGAATCCCGCCCGCGCTACGCTGGCCGCAAGTCTGCGGCTTCCCCTGCGACCGGCAGTAGCGAGCGTCACAAGAAGGAGCAGGCGGCGCTTCTGGAGGATGCGTTGACGGTCGGCAAGGCTCGTATGTCGCGCATCCAGACCCGCAAGGCGGAGGAAGACGCCGCCAAGGCGGCATCAGCCGGCAAAGCATAAGGATGAACGCGGCGGGGAAGGCTTCTCCGCCGCTTTCTTTTCACGACAATTAAGGCCGAGGACATAAATGGCGACGGATATTACGGTTCCGACTCTGGGCGAATCGGTCAGCGAAGCCACGGTGGCGCAATGGCTGAAAAAGCAGGGCGATAAAGTCGAGATGGATGAAGCCATCGTCGAGCTTGAAACCGACAAGGTGACCCTGGAAGTCAACGCTGCCGCAGCCGGTACCATCGGTGAGGTACTCGTCCAGGAAGGCGATACCGTCGAACCTGGGGCGATTCTCGGCAAGATCGAAGAGGGCGAAGTGGCCCCGGCGGCGGCTTCGCAGGAGAGCCGGAGCGCGAAGACGGAGGAGGGCCGGAGCGCGAAATCGGGGGACGGCGAGGCTCGGGAAACCGCCGAGGCAGCGCCCGTTTCTTCCGACGGAGGCGCCGGTGGGGAAGCGGCCGAAGGCGAGGGCGAGGACGTCGAGGTGCCGGTACCGACGCTTGGCGAGTCGGTGAGCGAAGCGACCGTTGCGCAGTGGTTGAAGCAGCCCGGCGACAGCGTCGCGGCCGACGAGGCGATCGCCGAACTTGAAACGGATAAGGTGACGCTGGAGGTCAACGCGCCCGCCGCGGGGACGTTGAAGGATCACGCCGTGGCCGAGGGCGAGACCGTGACGCCGGGGGCGATCCTTGCGCGGATCACCAAGGGTGGCAAGGCTGCAGCCAAGCCTGCCGCCGAACCGGCCAAGGCACAAGCCGAGCCCGCGGCCGAGCCCCAGCCCGCATCCGAACCCGGACCGGCCGAAGGCGAGGCGGCAACCGCTCCAGAGGGCGGCTTCGACCCGAACCGCGCGCCGCGCACGCAGGGCCGCGTCACCCGGCAGGATCTGGAAAGCTTCTTGTCCGATGGCCCCGCAACGATGCGTCCGGAGGACCTGTCTCCCGCCGTCCGCAAGGCGGTGCAGGATCATAACGTCGACCCCACGCGCGTAGCGGGAACCGGCGTCGGCGGCCGCCTGACCAAACAGGACGTGCTGGACTTCGTGGAAGGCAAGACCTCGCCGCTCACCATTCCCAGCGCTCCGGCGCGCGAGGCTGCTCCCAGCGAGACGAAGCCCGCAGCCCCGACCGCCGATGCTCCGGCGGAGGCACGGGCAGAGGCTCCGGCAAAGCGGGAAGAGCGGGTCAAGATGTCGCGTTTGCGGCAGACCATCGCAAAGCGTCTGAAGGAAGCGCAGAACACGGCGGCGATGCTGACGACCTTCAACGAGATCGACATGACGGCCGTGAACGCGCTCCGCGCCCGCTACAAGGAGGATTTCGAGAAGGCGCACGGAACGCGCTTGGGGATGACCTGCTTCTTTGCCAAGGCGATCGTCCAGGCGCTGAAGGAAAATCCCGCCGTCAACGCGCGGATCGAAGGCGACGAGATGGTCTACAGCCACCACTACGACATCGGCATGGCGGTTTCGACGCCGCAGGGGCTGATGGTGCCGGTTGTGCGCGAGGTGGACAAGAAGTCCATGGCGGAGATCGAGGATACCCTGCGCGAACTCGGAAAGCGGGGCCGGGACGGCAAGTTGAAGATGGAGGAGATGCAGGGCGCGACCTTCTCCATGACCAACGGCGGCGTCTTCGGCTCGCTGCTCTCCACGCCGATTTTGAACCCGCCGCAGTCGGGTATCCTGGGGATGCACAAGATCCAGGACCGGCCGATGGCGGTGAACGGCAAGGTCGAGATCCGGCCGATGATGTATGTCGCGCTGTCCTACGACCACCGCATCATCGACGGGCGCGAGGCCGTCACCTTCCTGGTGCGCGTCAAGGAGTGCCTGGAGGACCCGGCCCGCCTGCTGCTTCAGATGTAGCGCGCAGCAAAGCGATGCAATGGACCCGGATGGGACGGTGGCGGCTCATCCGGGTTTTCTTTGCACGGGGATCAGGCGGCCGATTGCTGCGGCAGGATTCGCGGCCGGAGGTAGTCGAGAAACACTTCGACTTTCCTTGAAAGCTGCGGCCCTTCGGCGAAGAGCGCGCGGACTTCGCGGGTGTTCTCGCTATAGTCCGGAAGAACCCGGACAAGCGCCCCGGACGCGAGATCGTCGCGGGCCAGGAACGCGGGCAACAGACCGACGCCGAGCCCCTCAAGAAGCATGGCCCGCAGCGCGTCGGCACTGTTCATGCGCGCTAGAGGCGCAAGCTCCAGTTTCTCACGGCCCCTCGGCCCGTCCAGCGTCCAAGGCGCAACCGCGCCTTTGCCCCACACGAGACAGCGGTGCCGCAGCAAGTCGTCCGGCGTCTCCACCGGCTCGGCCCGGTTCAAGTAGGCAGGTGCGGCGCAGAGAATTTCCGGGCATTTGGCGAGGTGAAGCGAGGCATAGCCGGAGGGAACCCTATCAAGGATCTGCACCGCGAGATCGAAATCCCCCTCGCCAGCGTGCAGCGGCTGTTCCGTGCATTCGATATCCAGGGTGATCCCCGGAAAATCGCTGAGGAAATCGGGCAGTTGTGGAATGAGCATCCGCTGGGCCACACAGTGCGGCGCCACGACCTTCAACGGACCGCGCGGCACGGTGGTCGTCTCCACCGCTTCAAGCTCCGCTTCGCCAAGCGCCGCCAGGATCTTTTGGCACCGGTCGAAAAAGCGCCTGCCGCTCGGCGTCAGCGTCACGCCCCGCGTCGAGCGGCGCAACAGCCGGGCCTGTAGGTGCTGCTCCAATGTCGCGAGATGTTTGCTGACCGTGGGCTTTGAAACCCCCAGTTCGTCCGCTGCGGCAGCGAGGCTCCCCGCCTCCGCAACGCGGGCGAAAACAACGATGGACGTGAGGTGGCGCAATACACGTTTGCCGGTCGCCCGACCCTCCTGCCATGGAACAGACGCGGTACTTCGAAAGGAGAAGGCTAAGGCACCCGCATTGGGATCGCGAGACCTCGGCAATCACTTAACGGTGATCGACGCGTGTATCGACTGAAAAGACACTCTCTAAGGATGTAGCGCATCAGATCTTGTCAACTGATTTTAGGTAGAACTGGATGTCGCGGATCGGAATGGCGTATGCCCGCCCCGCCGCGATATGCCGCGACGGCCGGGACTCCAGATCGAAGCTGGCGATTATCCCAACCAGGCGGCCTTTCATGTCGAAGAGCGGCCCGCCCGAGAAGCCCGGCACGGCGTCCATCGCCAAGACGATGGCGTTGTCGTAACCGTATTCGCCATATGAAATTCTACGCGCGCTGCGGGGCTGCACAACGCGGCCCTGGGCGACCACGCCCGCCCTGTTTCCAGGTGTTCCGATAGCAAACACTTGATCGCCGGGCGAGAGGCTTTCGGGTGGCGCGAAGGCCGGAGGCGTGGCCGCCGTCATGTCGCCGGAGGGCTCGAATTGGAGCAGCGCAAGTTCCCGCTGCGGCGACACGTCGAGTATCCGCGCTCGATGGCGCTGTCCGTCGGCCTTTATGACGGCTGCGTCGTAGGACACCCCCATGGCGATGTGCGCGACGGTTACGGCAAGCCCTTGGCCGTCTACGAGCGTGGCGCTGGCCCCGTTCACAAGCCCGCCGCCACCGCCCGCACTCTGCCAGTTCGGCATGAAAATGCGGGCTTGCAGGTAGCTTCCGCGCGACGCTTCGGCGAGGCCGCGCAGCGCCTCGGACGGCGGCTCGTCGGCGCGGAGATAGCTGAGGTTTACCGGCTCCACCGGCTGCGGCGTCGCGGTGCAGGCCGCCAGCAAGACGGCCAAGGCAGACAGGAAAACGAACCTCACGGACGATCCGCCTTTGGCGCGAGCTCCCCCAGGGCGTCGAAGAGCGGCCCGAGGTGCGCCTCGTAGCGCCGCCATCGCTCGACCGAGGAGCGGTAGAGCGGTTGGCGCACTTGCCAGACGCTCGAGGTGGCGACGGCGCGCTCGCTGGTATGGAACTCCAGGCAGCGCGCATCCCACTCCAGGCCGCAGGCCGCGAGCAAGCGGCGCACGACCGGCTCCGGCTCCTCCACCAGATCCTCATAGCCGACCTCGACGAGGGTGAGCGGCAACACGGCCTTCCAGTGTTCCATGATCCGGCGGTAGGCGCGGTATGCGACTCCGAGCGCGCGAAGATCGTAGCTGAAGCGCAGGCCGGAGCCGAAGTCCTGGAAGAAGCAGGAGAGGCAGGTGTCAACCGGATCGCGGTGGCAATGCACCACGGTCGCGTTCGGGAACATCAGCGCGATCAGGCCGAGGCGCAGATAGTTTCCAAGCATTTTGTCCACGACACGCGCGGCGCCGGGGTCGCAGGCTTCGAGCTTCCCCAAGTGGGTCTCGGCGAGTCGTCGGGACTGCGCCGCCGTCATCTTAGCCGCGCAGGCGGGGTAGGGTTCGCCAACCCCAACCAAGCCGGGCAGGTCCTGCACCAGCGCGCGGACATAATTCAACTCCCCGGCTCCATGCACCTCCGGGTGGCTGGCGAGGATCTGCTCGGTCAGCGTCGAGCCGCAGCGCGGCATCCCGACGATGAAGACTGGGCGTTGCGAGGGCGATCCGAAATCCCGGCGCTGCGCGAAGAAGGCCGCGTTGAAAGTCTCGATCAGGCGGTCGACCAGCGTCTCGTGCCCCTCGATGTCGAAGGGATGGACGGCGAAACGCAGCGCGTTCGCCTTGGCATAGGCGGCAAAGGCGTCGTCCGGGGAGCCGCCGCGCTCCAGCAGACGGGCAAGCGCGAAGGCGATGTGGCTGCGTTCCGAATCCGGCAGTTCGGGATCGGCGAGAAGGGTCTCCAGCCGCGTGCGCTCCGTGGCCGGGGCATCCTTGCCGCGAATGAGGGCGAGGCTGTAGTGCGCCTGCCCGTGGTCCGGGCGCAGGGTGATGGTGCGCTCCAAGGACTCGCGCGCGGCTTCGAAGTCGCCGCCGATCTGCTGGCAGAGTCCCAGCAGGAACCATGCGGTCGCATCCTCCGGCGCAACCGCCGTCGCCCGGCGGTGTAACGAAAGCGCCTCTTCGATACGGCCCAGTCGGGTGAGGCACTGGCCGAGGGCGAGCAGGGCGGCGAGGGAGCCGGGCTTTTCGGCGAGCACCGCGCGTGCTTCCGGCTCCGCCTCCTCCCAGCGGTCGAGCCCCATCAGAACCCGCGCCAAGGCCTCGCGCAGCGCACCGCGATCCGGCTCCGCCGCGACGGCGGCTCGCAGCGCCCGCATTGCCTCCTGCGTGTCTCCGGCGGCTTCTAGCGCAAGTCCAAGGTTGGCAAGCGCCTCGCCATAGCCGGGGGCCAGGGCGATGGCTTGGCGATAGCTGGCGAGCCCGGCTTCGGTCTGCCCGAGCGCCGCCTGCGCATTGCCGAGATTGTTATAGGCTTGCGGATCGCGCGGCGCGTGCGCCACGGCCTGTTGCAGTGCCTCGGCGGCCGCTTCGTTGTCGCCTAGGTCAAGCAGCGCGGTTCCGAGGCCAAAGAGGATGTCGCCAGGATCGCGCGCCAGCGGCAGCGCCTTGCGGTAAGCGGCGACGGCCTCTTCGAACTGCCCGGCGGCGCGGGCGACCTCGCCCAGATGGTGCAGGCAAACCGGGTTGTCGGGCTGGCGTTCCGCGCTTTGCCGCAGGAAGCGCAGCGCCCGCTGATCCTGCCCGCGTTGGTGGGCGAGGACGCCGAGCCAGTGCAGCGCCTCGACCGCCTCCGGCGCGCGCGAAGGGATTCGGCGATAAGCCCGCTCCGCCGCATCCAGCCGCCCGGCCTTGTGGTCCGACAGGCCCTTGTTCAGGTCCGCGGCCCAGTTGGTATCGCTGGCGGCGGTTTTTCGGCGGTCGCGGCGGTTCATGCGGGTTCGCTCCCACGCTTGGGATGGATGAATGGTTGTTATGCCATCGTTTGGAGGTGGAAAAGAAGGGGGCCGTCGCCCGCAGTGTGCGGAGGACGGCCCCAAGTCGCATCCGGAGATGTAAGAGTCTAGTCAGTCAGACGCTTAGAAATTGAACTGAGCGGTAGCCATGACGCGGTTCGCCGTGTTGTCGCGGTCAATGCCGTCACGGTTGTCGAAATCACGGCGGCCGTGGATGTACTCCAGGCCGAAGGTGGTCCGGTCCACCGGCTGCCAGAAGGTGTTCACGTGGATCGACTGGGTCGTTTCGGTTGCACCGGCGAAGAAGGTGTCGTTCACTTCGTGGCGACCGTAAACGACGTTCGAGGTGAACTGGTCCGTCCAGGAGTGCATGATGCTGGTCGCGAGGCCCCAGGATTCGATGGCGTCGAGGCTGCCACCCTCGTCCAGGAACGCGTCCTGACGACCGAAGACACCCAGGAGGTAGCGGCCAACGCCGTCGCCGTAGGTGAGGTTGACGTTAAAGTTCGTGGTCGGGGCGACAGGCACCACTGCGGCACCCATGAGGCCCCAGCCGAACTCGTCGTCGTCCACGAGGCGGCCGTCCGGGAGCTCGACATCCTCGACACTCATGAGGCGGGCCAGACCAGCCAGCTTGAAGTGCCAGCCGCCCTGGTCGTACTGGACCGCGCCGACGAAGTCGGGAATCCTGTCGACGCCGGCCTCGCCCTGCGAGCGCGAGCCGATGTCCAAGCCCACGTAGCTCTGGCCCCAGAGCTCGGGGTTCTCGATAGAGCCGGCGACGGTCAGGCCGTTACCCACGTCGTGCGTAT
This sequence comes from Rhodovibrio sp., assembly GCA_007127165.1. Taxonomy (GTDB): domain Bacteria; phylum Pseudomonadota; class Alphaproteobacteria; order Kiloniellales; family Rhodovibrionaceae; genus SKZV01. The sequence continues at coordinate 9,691 of SKZV01000322.1, forward strand.
AGCGGAGCTGCGCCTGCCGGACGAAGGGGATTCCCTGCGGGCCATGGAAGTCGGCCGTCCAGGGATAACTCGCCAGCGGCATGAACAGCGTCCAGGTCTGACCGGCCAGGACTGGACCCAGCTCACCGAATGCGTGGCGAACGCGAGGGTTGAAACTGTTCGAGATCACCTCGTTGCCCGGCGAGCCGAAGAGATCGAGTTCGAGGAAAGCGCGAGCCTCGCCAAGCCGTGTCGGCGTGCGCGCGTCGAAGTTGATGCGGCTCACGCGGGCATTGAAGGATGTGGTGCCGGTTGACGGGGTCCCGGCCTCGGGGATGCCGTCGGCAAAGAAGCTGTCGCCCACGTCGTGGTCCAGGCTGCCGATAAAGTCGGCCCTGACAAAGCCGCCGATGGCGAGCGAGGTGTCGGTGCCGGGGAGCTTGAAGCTGCCCGGGAAGTCGCCGCCGGTGACGGCGTTGGCCGGAGCCGGCCGGCTCTCGCGCTCGCTCTTGAGCTGCTCGATCTCGCTCTGCAGAGCGTCGAGGCGGGCCTCGATCTCGTCGTTTGCCTGAGCCGGAACGGCGAGGCCGAAGGCCACCGAACCGAGCAGAAGGCCGCGCAGGGCCTTCGAATCACGGATACGCTTCGTCATATTGAGTAGTCCCCCCAAAGGTGGTGTGCATCCAACGCGACTCCCCGAACCCCAGCTTGTTTTCCACCTATTCCCCACCATCGTGCTACGGAGGCACTTCCAGGAAAGCCGTGGACCGGCGTCGTTATAAGCCGCTGATTTGTGAGCGCAGAGTATTTGCGAGGGAATACCCGGAGCGAATAACAAGTTTGTGAATAAACAAAAAATAGAAACACCGCAGAAAGAAAAAGATCATTAGTGATATGGCCATTGCACAGGGATCGCGTTGGGTGCAGACTCCTGCTATGTGAGGCATTGTGCGGACTTTGCGTAAATTGCAACGATCCACTACGTATCCCCTGACGATATGTGTAAGTTTGCCTGCTGGGGCGGTCTGTAGCAAAAATGCAACAAAAAGGACCGTGGCGACGAGGGGGAATTTGACGCCCGCTGCCGCGACAGGAATTGGGTAGAGAGTTGGAGACCGGGATGCGGACGATTCGGCGATACAAGCTATGGAGTGCCTGGATAGTCGTGGCTGGGGTGGCGCTTCTGACGCTCGGTGGGTGCGCAGGCGGTGTCTGCGAAACCCAGGGTGCGGAGCAAGGGCGTTTCGCCTGCGATCGCTCTGCATGACCTAAAGCGGGCGAACGCACGCCGGGTCCCTGTGTTCAAATTATCACGACTCCCCCGACGGTGGTAGTTCACCCGCGCGCGAGGCGTGTGGCGATGCGTGGATGGTCGAATCAGATTGCTGTTCAGGACTTGCGGAAACGAAGTTTCTATTTGGCCTAGACTTTCGAACAGAAACAAGGCGTGTGCGGCTGCATCAAGGCCGACCCGTTTCCGGCGCTGCTCCGGTGTTGCCCCGGCTCTTGTTCCTGTGCGTGCTTTGCGGCAAGGTTCGTCGGGCGTGACCGGCTGGCTGGGGCGGCCACCCGGGGGACATATGGCCGACAGAGGGGTTTGAAGAAACATGAGCGAAACGCAGTACGACGTTGTCATCGTTGGCGGCGGGCCGGGAGGCTATGTCTGCGCGATCCGCGCCGCGCAGCTCGGGTTGAAGGTGGCCTGCGTGGAAAAGCGCGGGGCGCTGGGCGGAACCTGCCTCAACGTCGGCTGCATCCCCTCCAAGGCGCTGCTGCAATCCAGCGAGAAGTTCGATGAGACGCAGCACGAGCTGGCCGCACACGGGATCAAGATTTCCAAGGCGACCCTCGATCTCAAAACCATGCTGGGCCGCAAGGACAAGGTCGTGAGCGATCTGACCAAGGGCATCGAGTTCCTCTTCAAAAAGAACAAGGTCGACTACGTCAAGGGCAGCGGCGAGATCAGCGCCAAAGGCGAGGTCACGGTGGACGGCAAGACCAAGCTCGCCACCAAGAACATCGTGATCGCGACCGGATCGGACCACGCGCATCTGCCGGGCGTCGAGATCGACGAGAAGCAGATCGTCTCCTCCACCGGCGCGCTGGATCTGCAAAAGGTGCCGAAACACCTCGTGGTGATCGGCGGCGGCTACATCGGGCTGGAAATGGGCGCGGTCTGGCAACGGCTTGGCGCGGAGGTGACCGTCGTGGAGTTCCTGGACCGCCTGTTGCCCGGCATGGACGTCGAGATGGGCAAGGCTTTCCAGAAGTTCCTCAAGAAGAAGGGCTTCAATATCCGCCTGGGAACCAAGGTCACCGGCGCGAACAAGGCCGCTTCCAACGTGACGCTCACGGTCGAACCCGCCAAGGGCGGCGACGCCGAGGAGATCAAGGCCGACGCGGTTCTGGTGGCGATCGGGCGTAAGCCTTATTCGGAGGGGCTTGGCGCGGAGAAGCTGGGCGTGGAGATGGACAAGCGCGGCTTCATTCAGGTCGACAAGCACTACCAGACCTCCGTGCCCGGCATTTACGCCCTTGGAGACGTGATCCCCGGCCCGATGCTGGCGCACAAGGCGGAGTACGAGGGCGAGGCCGTGGCGGAGATCCTGGCCGGGCAGGCGGGGCATGTGAACTACGACACCTGTCCCGGCATCGTCTACACTTGGCCGGAAATCGCCTATGTCGGCAAGTCCGAGGAGGAGCTGAAGGAGGCCGGAATTGAGTACAAGGTCGGCAAATTCCCGATGACCGCCAACTCCCGCGCCCGCGCCAACGGCTTCACCGAAGGCTTCGTCAAGCTGCTCGCCGACGCCAAGACGGACCGCCTGCTCGGCGCGCACATCATGGGCGCGGAGGCCGGAAACACCATCCACGAATTGGTCATGGCGATGGAGTTCCAAGCGACGGCGGAGGACGTCGGCCGCGCCTTCCACGGCCATCCCACGCTCAACGAAGCGGTCAAGGAGGCGGCGCTGGCGGTCCACGGACACCCGATTCATACGTGATCGCCCAGTCTTCCGGGTTGACCGCAGCCCGGAAGACGGCCTATTTTACGAGCGTTATGAGAGAGACCCTTCTGTTGGCGATCGGCGGGCGAATTATCGGCCCGGTGCCCAAGGCGGCGCCGGGAGACATGGTTCGCCCTTAAAGAATACCGTATTGCCTTCAGGAGACATGAGATGTCCGCAAGGACTCTGGCCGCGGCCGACAACCACAATACAGACAGCCAAAACACCGACCGAACGACCCCCACCAGCACCACCCGCCCGCAGCGCGCGATCTTTTGCTTTTCCGTGCGCGCGGCCGCCGAAGCGGGCGTCATGCCGCGTGTTATGGAACTGTTCGCCAAGCGCAATCTGGTGCCCTATCGCTGGTACGCCGATCTGATCGAGGGCGCGCGCGACGAGCTTTCCATCGACGTCCAGGTCGCCGATATCGAACCGGAGTTGGCGGATTACATCGCACGCTGCATGCGCCAAATCTGGGGCGTGGAAACAGTGCTGACCTCTGAAAAGGGCTTCGCTTGAGCTATCTGGAACGGGTCCAGGCCCTGCATGATTGGCGGCCGGGGGAATTCGTCCCGTTCGTCGTGGACCAGCGTCGGCTGGGGTGGGTGCGCCGCGATCGGCTTGGGCTGCTCGCCGAGTTTCCGGACGTGTTTCATGTCGATGAGGATGCCGTAACGCTGGCCTCCTCTGCGCAAACCGTCGAGGCGCGGAGCGCCGCCGTCCATGAGGCGATGGCCGTGCTGGCCGATCGCGGCGACATCCGCCCGCTGCGGGGCGAACTGTTTCCCGTGGCCGAGGCATGGCGTGCGCCGCTCCGGTTGACGCTGGACCGGGGAATCGTGCCGTTCTTCGGCGTGAAGGCTTACGGCGTGCACGTCAACGGCTACCGAATCGAATCCGGCGGTATGCAGGTTTGGATCGGCACCCGCTCCCCCACCAAGCGCGTCGCGCCGGGGAAGCTCGACCATCTTGTGGCGGGCGGTCTTGGCGTCGGCTACAGCATCGGCGAGACGTTGGTGAAGGAAGCGGCCGAGGAGGCGGATATTGGGCCGGAACTGGCGGCGAGCGCACGCCCCGTCGGCGCGCTCAGCTACCGCTGCGAAGGGGAGGGCGGCCTGCGCAGCGACACGCTCTTCCTCTTCGATCTGGCGATGCCCGCCGATGTCGTTCCACGGAACACCGATGGCGAATTGACGGGCTTTGAACTCTGGCGCGTCGAGAACGCGATGGCGCGGGTGCGCGACAGCGACGATTTCAAGTTCAACGTCGCGCCGGTGATGATCGACTTTTTCCTGCGCCACGGCCTGCTGAACCCGGACGACGAGCCGCATTACCTGGAGATCGTCGAGGCGTTGCAGCGCGGCGCTTCGGACTGACCGAGACTCCGGCTCAATCCTCCGGTAGCTCTACGCCCCGTTCGCGCAGGCGGGCCATGAAAGCCTTACGTGATTCTTCGACGCTGCGCAGGTCTTCCTGCGGCCCCCCTTCTTCGGCGGGTTCGGATTCCGTGGATTGGCCGAAATCTTCGATGGCGATGGTGCGCAAGTCTTGCACGGTCTCCTCGTCGACGGCCTCCACGTCTTGGTCGGTTTCGTCGTCCATGGTCGTTCGCATCTGACGCTCGCCGACCTCGACGCCCTCGGGCAGATCGATCTGGCCGCCTTCGATACCCTCCAGACCGCCGCCGTCCGCGCCACCGCCATTCGGCGGCCGCACGTCCTGCGCCTGAGCGAGCCCGGCAGTCAGCAGCAGCGTCCCGGCAAGAGTCACTATCCGTTTCATGAGCTAAGCCTCCGCAACGAGTTTTTAGAGCATTTTCAGGCGAAGTGGATACGGTTCGCCGTTTCGAAAATGCGCAAAATCAGAGATTTAGAGCCTATTTCGTGAACCTGTTTGAACGAAATAGGCTCTAGAACCCTAACCGACCGGGCGGGGTTTGTGGAGAGGCCTCTTGGCGGGATCAAGCGTTCGGAAGCACCCGCCAGACGGAGGTTTCGCGCAGTTCGCTATCCTCCATCTCCCGCGTCGTGGGAACGGTGTATGTCGCCAGCTTCTCCAGCCCTGACGCAGGCAGGTAGTTCCGCCCCGGATCCCCGATAATCACCGTGGCCCCGGCCCCCGCAGCCGCCCGAAGCCATGCGATGGCCCGCTCCGCCATCGGAGTCTCGTAGCAGATGTCCCCGGCCAGAATGACCTGCCACGGACAAAGCGACCGCTTCAGCACATCTTCCCGTAAAAGCTCGACGGCAAGTGCGTTGGCCTCTGCGTTCAGCGTGACGGCGGCGCAGGCGAAGGGGTCGATCTCGCTGGCCTCGACCCGTGCCGCGCCCGCCTTGCGCGCGGCCAGGGCGACCATGCCGGAGCCGGTGGCGAAGTCCAGCACGCGCCGCCCGAGCACGCTCTCCGGCGTGTCCAGAATGTAGCGCGCCAGCGCCTGACCGCCCGCCCAGGCGAAGGCCCAGTAGGGCGGCGGCAAGCCCTGCGCCGTCAGTTCTTCCTGCGTCGCTTCCCAGAGGGGAACGACCTCGCTCGCGACGTGCAGCTTGAGTTCAGGAAGTAGGCGCGGGGACTCCAGCATGGTGTTGGCGCGCACGAAGGCGGCGGGATCGCGGCCCGCGCCGATGGCCGGAGCCGCCGCCCCGGTGTTCACCCCGCTGCCCCGGCGGCGAGCAGCCCCGCGAACAGCAGCGCGCCGACGAAGCGGTTGGACTTGAACTTGGTGAGGCAGTCGGCGTGGTCGTGGATGTCCACGGTGGCGACCTGCCACGCCAGATGCCCGGCGACTGCGAGGACGCCCAGGAAGTAGAGCCAATGCACCCCGGCCAGCGCGCCCGCTCCGGCCAGCGCGAGGATCATGACGGTGTAGAACACGGCCAGCGCCGGGCGCGTCTTCTCGCCCAGCTTCAGCGCGGCGGACTTGACGCCGATTAGCGCGTCGTCCTCCTTGTCCTGGTGGGCATAGATCGTGTCGTACCCAAGCGTCCAGGCAATCCCGGCGATATAGAGCAGCAGGGCAGGCCAACCGAGCGTGCCGGTGACGGCGGCCCAGCCGACCAGCGCACCCCAGTTGAAGGTCAGCCCAAGCCATGCCTGCGGCCAATAGGTGATGCGCTTCATGAAAGGGTAGGCGGCGACGAGCAGCAACGCCGCCAAGGCCACCAGAATCGCCGTGGGATGGAGCTGGACCAGCACAGCGAGTCCAATCAGGCAAAGCCCCACCAGCAGCGCCCAGGCGGCCGGAACGCTGACCGCGCCGGACGCGATGGGCCGGGTGGCGGTGCGGGCCACCTTGCCGTCGATGTCGCGGTCCACGATATCGTTATAGGTGCAGCCGGCGCCACGCATGGCGACTGCGCCGACGGCGAAAAGCAGCAGCAGATAGGGAGCCGGCAGGGAACCCGTCGAAGCGGCGGCGAGGCTGGCGCTCCACCAGCACGGCCACAGCAGCAGCCACGAGCCGATAGGCCGGTCCAGCCGGGCAAGGCGCAGATAAGGCTGCGCCGGGACCGGAGCGTAGCGGTCGATCCAGCTTCCCCTGGGAATGTCGCTGCGGTCGCCGCGATCCGCTCCGCTCTTCGCCGTCATGCGAGCGTGCGGTCCTAGGCCATCGGGCTCGCGCCCGCGCCCTTACCGGGTTGGTAATAGGGGTTGTCGCCGGATGCGTGGTCGGTGACGTCGAGAATCTCCTCGATGTGCGGCACCGCGCGCTTGATCTCGGCCTCCACGCCCTGCTTCA
>SKZV01000049.1 GCA_007127165.1 Rhodovibrio sp.
ACTGCGGAACTGTAGACGCTCATGCGTCAACAGACTAACCCGTTAGTTCTGTTAACGCTAAATGGTAAACAAAACACGAAGATGGCTGCCGACTCAATCCACCTCGGTGGATTCGTCGGGGATTCCCCACCCCCAGTAGCGGTTGCGCACCTCCATGTACGGCCCCTCGACGTCGTAGATATCGACGGGCAGCTCCAGCGGCTGCGCCTGCATGCGCCCGACGGCGGAGAGGACGCTGTGGCTCGCCACAATTTCATTGCGGCGCGCGGCCACAAGATCGACTTGCGCTTCCAGCAGATCCTGTTCGGCCTCCAGCACGTCCAACACCGTGCGGGCGCCGACACGTTGCTCTTCACGCACGCCTTCCAGGGCGATTTCCGCCGCGCGCACCTGTTCCTCGAGCGAGGTGATGCTGGCACGCGCCGTCACCAGATCTTCCCAGAAGCTGACCGCTGCCTGCTCTACATTGCGCTGTGCGGTGGCCAATTCCAACCGGCGCTGGCTGGCCGTCTGACGAGCCTGGCGCACCTGGCTGAAGACCGCCCCTTGCTGGTAAAGCGGAATCGTCACCTGTCCGAGGAGTTCAGCCCGCTCCGTTCTGGAATCCGCGGTCGTCGTATTGTCGGACCGGCTCAGCCGGGCGATCAAATCCGCGGAGGGGAGCAATTGCCCGGCGATCTCACGAACCTGACTCTGTGCCGCAGCCTCGACGAATCGCGCGGTGACGACTTCGGGATTGTTGTCCAGCGCCTGCGTCACCGCATCCTCGCGGGTCTCGGGCAGGTTCTCCGGCAGCACCGGCCGCTCCAACTCTACCGGCGGGACGCCAATGACTTCTTCGAAGTTGGCCCGGCTGGCTTCCAGCGATCCGCGCGCGGCGATGCGATTGGCAACGGCTTGGGCCAGAAAGAACTCCGACTGCGCCACGTCGGTCAGCGTAACCTCGCCGACCTCGAAACGATCTCGAGTGGCTTCGAGCTGGCGCTCGAAGACCCGAACATTGGCTTCGTTCAACTCCAACGTCGCCTCGTCGCGCCAAACATCGGAGTAGGCGCTGACGGAGCGAACCAGTATGTCCTGCTCCACTCCGCGCAACCGGCCGCGCTGCGCTTCCACCGTACGCTCCGCCCGTTCGGTCCCGGCGACAGTCTGACCGCCCCGGTACAACGGCTGGCGCAGTTCAACGCTGCCCGTCCGCGGCGTCGTCGTCACCTCTTCGTCGATGAAGGTGCTGGATTGATCCTGCCTTTGCCGGCCAGCCGAGGCTTGCAAGGTGACGGAGGGCCGCCATCCCGCGAGCGCCTGCGGCACCTGCTCGTTGGTCGCCCCCAACTCCCGCCGAGCCGATTGCAGGGCTGGGTTCGTGCGATAGGCCTCCGCCAACGCCTCTTCAAGCGTCAAAGCGGCGGCAGGCTTGACGGGGTCGACGAAACCCACGGCCACCACGGCGGCGGCGGCGAGCAAGGCCCCCTTGAATAGGGTACGGCGAACGGTTTTCATCACGCGGGAACGCTTCCCTTCTTTTCTTTGCTTGCTAAAGCGCAGTCTCTTTAGTCTTCGCTGGTCCTTTCGCTCTCGGCAGGCGGTCCCAGCCACGCCAAAGCCTGATGAGAACCCCCTAGAAAACGAACCGCTTCTCCCGTTCGAATCCCGGCAGGACAGGCGTAGCCGCATCGAACAGCGTCCGGCGGCCGAAAGCGTCGCCAAAACGCTCGATCAGAACGGCCCTGCCACACCCCTGCGAGCGCCGCTCTACCATCACCAGCCGCCCGTGGTCGCCAAGCTGCTCCTGGATTCGTTCGGGAATAACTTCGATTCCACCATTAATCAGGATCACATCGTAGGGCGCTTGTTTGGGATAACCCTGTTGGAGCTTACCGCGCACCACGACCGCGTTGTCGACTGCCAGGGCGGCAAGATTTTTTTCCGCCAGTGCAGCCAGATCGTCGTCGCATTCCAACGCCACCACGGTAGCCGCGAGGCTCGCCATAACCGCCGCCGCGTAGCCGGTATCGCAGCCGACCACCAGCGCCAGATCGGTAGGGCGGACATCTGCGGCAGAGATCAGCCGCGCCAGGACCATCGGCTCCATAAGGTAGCGGTCCTTCGCGATCTTCAGATCCTCATCGACATAGGCGATCGCTTGCCGGTCCTCCGGTACGAAGCGTTCCCGCGGCAAGGTTTCGAAGGCGGTAATGATACGGGGATCGGTGACCCGGTTGGGCCGAAGCTGGCTTTCCACCATATTCATACGCGCGGTCGCAAGATCGACCATGGTCCCCCCAAGGCTGCGCGGCGCCGGACTGTTCATCGGCGCTCGCGGATGTTTTCAAGTGGCGCTTACCCAGCTTTATACGGCTCAAGAGCCTCTAAGACAACGCCGCAAGATGGCCGGGAGCCTACGTCCGGACGAACAAGCATGCGTTCGCCGCCCATCGGCCCGGCGGAATATGCCTAGCGGGAGCCCGGAGGCACACGTTTCGTCGGCAACGGGCATGTTGGCGCGCGCTTTCCCAGCGGTCGAACCAGCGGATTGACTTCGACCTCGTCTTAGGCACAAAGTTCTTAACAATAAGAACAACCTGAACTGAAAGAAAAGCAAAGATACCGATAGGGAGGCATTATGAGCGATAACAGACACGAGCGTAATATCGATCTGGTGAAGCGCCAGTTCAGCGAGGGCAAGTTGGACCGCCGGGAGTTCATCCGCTATGGAACCCTTCTCGGCATGTCCGCCGCCACGGCTTATGCCTTTGCGGGGCAGCCGCTAATCCGCCGCGCGAAGGCGGAGAAGCCACAGGGCGGAACGCTTCGTATCGGTATGCGCGTGCAGGAGCTCCGCGAGCCCCACGCCCTGGACTGGGTCATGCCCTCCAACATCGTGCGCCAGGTGGTGGAGTACGCGACGAAGACCGGGCACGACAACGTCACGGAGCCATATCTCGTCGAAGGCTGGGAGGTCAGCGAAGACTTGCGAACTTGGACCTTCACGGTGCGTGAGGGGGTCAGGTGGCACAACGGCCGTCCGCTGCTCGCAGAGGACATTACCTGGAACCTCGAGCACGCGCTGGATCCGGCCACCGGCTCATCCGTGGTCGGCCTCATGGAAGGCTATATGCTGGACAGAGTCGAGCGGAACGGCGAAGAGGTCCATGAACTGTGGGATGCGAACGCGATCGAGGTGATCGACGACCGCACGTTCCGGCTCAACCTGAAGACCCCGCAGGTCGCGATTCCCGAGCACCTGTTCCACTATCCAATGTTCATTCTCGACCCCGAAGAAGGCGGCCGCTTCGGCGCCAATTCCAACGGCACCGGCCCCTTCCGCCTCGTCGAGCACCAGATCGGCGATCGCGCGGTGCTCGAACCGGTCAGCGATTACTGGGGCGAGGGTCCTTATCTGGATCAGTTGATCTTCGTGGATCTAGGCGACGATCCTTCCGCCATGCTCGCGGCCATGGCGTCGCGGCAGGTCGACGGGGTCTATGAGGGCAACGTGGATCAGATACAGACCTACGAAAACATGGACCATGTGCAGATCTACGAGGCCACGACCGCACAGACGGCGGTCGCTCGCGGGCAGGTCGATCAAGAGCCTTTTACCGACGCCCGCGTCCGCAAGGCATTCCGCCTCGCCACCGATTCAGACCGTCTGCTTGAACTGGCTCACGCGGGGCTAGGGGCTCCGACCAACCACGATCACGTTGCGCCGGTCCATCCCGATCAGGCGGATCTTGGCCGAATGGAGCGCGATGTCGAGGAAGCCAAGCGCTTGCTGGAAGAAGCGGGCTATCCAGACGGTGTCGATGTCGAACTGAACTGCAAGCGCGATCCGGCCTGGGAGTTAAACGCCGCGCAGGCCATGGCCGAGCAGTGGGCGGAGGCAGGCATCCGCTGCCGCCTCAACGTGCTGCCCTCCGCGCAGTACTGGGATCACTGGACGACCTTCCCGTTCAGCCTGACCGAGTGGACGCACCGCCCGCTTGGATTCATGGTCCTCGGTCTGGCCTATCGAAGCGGGGTTCCGTGGAACGAATCGAACTACGCCAATCCCGAGTTCGACGAACTTCTAGGGCAAGCCGAGAGTATCCTCGACGTGGACGAGCGCAAGGAGGTGATGGCGAAGTTGCAAGAGATCATGCGCGAGGACGGACCGATCGTGCAGCCGCTGTGGCGTTCGGTTTACACGGTCTATGACCGGCGGGTCAGCGGGTTCGAAATGCACCCGACGTCCTACCTCTTCGCCAACGAATTGGCCATTGAAGAGGCTTGAGCCACCGGCTCGAGGTAAGTGTTATCGGGGTGGCTGGGCTGGTTCCTCGGTCCGGCCACCCCATCTCATTTCAGAGGCGGTATGGTGCGAAACCACCCTATTGTGAAAGGTTTTGTTGGAGCTTTTCCCTAAAGCGGCGAGAATGCTCCGACGATACCGTGTTGGTCCGCCTTCGGGCGCGAACGCACTGACGACCATTGCATGCATTGGAAGGATTGACCGATGAGCTTGATGACGGAAACGCCGGTTCCAATCGAGCAAATCTACGTCCCGGTGAAGCGCCAGCGGGATGTCGACGCCAAGAAGGTCGACGCACTCGCCGAATCGATTCTGGAAGAGGGGCTGCAACAGCCGATCCAGGTTCGCTATGAAGCCGAAAAGGATCGCTACGTGCTGGTGTCCGGGCTGCAAAGGCTGGAGGCCATGAAGGCCCTTGGAGAAAGCACCGCGCCCTGCCTGATCGTCCGCGCGCGTAAACACTAGAGCGCAAGCAGTCTTTGCGAGGGCGACGAAGATCCGTTTACGCTCCGTCCGGCGGGGTGCAACGCTCAAAATCATCGGCGCTTACGCGCGTCCAGCTTTGCGAACTGCCGAAGAGCGCGATTCCGACGAAACCGCGCACGTCCAGTTCCCGCTCGCCGATCATCCGCAGGCGAGCGCTGTAGATATCGCCGTCGTCCGCCTTGTATATCTCGCCGTCGCGCCACGTGGTTTCGTCGCGGCTATCGCGTTGGAAGCCCCAGAGAATGTCGAGGCCGCACAAAGGCCGGTCGCGAAGGGATTCATCCGGGTTGGCGGTGTCGTATTCCATGCCGCCCTCAATGATCCAGGCAATCCGGCCGCAGAGGCCGCTGTCACAGTCGTAGAGTTCGATGATCGACCGCTCGTTTTCGATGAGCCAGAAACCGCGCGGATCCGGCGCGGCCTGAGCCTGCACCGCGGAAAGCACGAAAACCGAGCCCAAGAGAGCCGCCAGCACCCTACCCATCATCGATCCCCCTCCAGTCGCCACGCGCCGCCCTGCGTGTCTCATGAATTTTATTACAATTATCTAGTGCGCTGCGCAACCTCCGAAAAACATCCGGCGCTTAGCCGCCTTTCGAAGTGTCCCCGGATTAGCGTGCGACACGCAAAAACCCCTTTGACGGCGTGGCGGGCTTTGTGACGCGAGGGTCGGCTGCTATAAACCTACCCTGACGCGATGGTGCGCGTTGCAAAGCACGCAGGCAACGCTTGCGGGAGGGGGAATGGCGAACGCAGCGGGAATGGCGCGGGGAAACGCAAGCCGGGGCCAGCCCATGATTGTCGCCGTCGCCCATCAGAAGGGCGGTTCCGGCAAGACGACCACAGCCTGCAATCTTGGGATCGAAATGGCGCGGCGCCTGCCCTCCGGTACCGTGGCAATCATCGACCTCGACCCCCAATGCAGCGCCTCGCAGCATCTCTCGCCCGACGAGGATGGCGCTTTCGGCGGGAGCTACGAGTTGCTTTGCGGCACCCGGCCGCTGCTGGACCTCGTACGGCCCACGCAGGCACGGCGAACCTTGCTGGTCCCGGCAGGCCCGCGCTTGACGCTGGCCGAGATCGACCCGGCACTGCGCGAACTCTCCCATCTGCGCCTGCGGAAGTTGTTGACGCAGGACGCCGGCAACATCGCCTGCATCATTCTCGACTGTCCGCCCGGCTTTGGCGGCCTTGCCACGGTGGCGGCCATGACTGCCGATCTGATTCTCGTGCCAAGCCCCACGCTCCGCTTTGCCGAGGCGGCGCTTGGCAAGGGCGCGCGGCTGATCGAGAGCCTGCGCGCCGATGGCCGGGAGCGCGTGTTCCTGCTGCCGACGATGACGGATGCGGACGATCCCGTGCAGGCGGTGACCGAGCAGCGCCTGCGCGGGACCTGGGAGGATCACGTCTTCACAACCTGCATCCCCTACGACTCGGCGGCCGAACGCGCCGCCTCGACAGGCGTTCCGGTCGTGCTGCACGAGCCGAGGTCCCCCATGGCCTTGGCGTACAAGCAAGCGGCGAAGGAACTCCACCTCCTGCTCGACCCCACCCAGGACAAAGACACCGGCCCCTCCGGCGCGGCAACCACAAGCCGTCGGGAGCCGGTCGACCCGGCCGCAGACGCCTGGGAACGGCACAGTGCGGAGATGGTGGCCGAGCCGGACCCGCCGCGCCACGGGCAGCGGTGGCCGTGGGGGTTGCTGCTGCTCGCCGTCGTGGCGCTGAGCGCGGGAGGCATCGTGGCATTGCTGGAGGGCGAGGCTCCGGTTTTTGCCGGTGCGCTGCTTGAGGACTGGATCACGCGAGGCCGAGCGCTGCTTTTCGACGCGCGGGTTTTCTTCGACGGGTTGTTGCGGAGCGCTGACGAAGGGTAGCTACGACGGAAGGTCGCTGGTTCGCCAGACGGCCAAGGACTTGCTGCTGTCCTGCCGCCGCTCGTCGATCGACAACAGCGGTTGCGGCAGGTTGAACGGCGGCGCGGTGAGGTTCATGGGCTGCCAACCACCGGGGGGCGTGTAGCCGTTGCGGCCGAGCGGATGTGTGGTGGCCAGCAGATAGCGCGAGCCGCTCGCCTTGAACCGCCGCAGTGCCGCGAGCACGGCGTCAGGCGGCAGATGCGTCAGGGTATCGCGGCACAGAATAACATCGGCGCGCGGCAGGTCGTGGATCACGACATCCGCCTGCAAGAAACAATGGTTGCGGCGCGCGGCGAACCGCTGGCGCTGCCGCGCGGCAACATCTTCCACGATGTCGTAACCCAGATACAGGTTCACCCCCTCGCTCACTTCGGGTATCCAGGCGGGTTCGCCGCAACCGGCATCGACCAGCGTCTCCACACCGAGAAACCGCAGCACGGCGGGAAGCTGCTCGCGGACCGCCGCGGCGTCCAACGACGGCTGTTCCGCGCTGCGCTCCGAGGCGCGGGTGAAGACGGTTCGGCGCTGCTCGGCGGCCTTGGCCCCCTCCGCCCCTTCCGCCGGGTCGCCGGGATAGGGCCCGCGTAGCAGCCGGTTGTGGAAATCGGCGCCACTGAAGGCTTCGAAATCCGCCAGAGAACGGGCTTCGCCAAGGCCGTAGCGGTCGAGATCGGCGACGATCTCAGGATCGTCCGAATGCTGCATTCCAAGAAGATGACGCAGCCGGGCCCTTGCCCGTTGGATCGAGCGGCCCGGATCGCCGGTGTCGTCCCAATGCCGTGGGCGGCTGGGTTTGACCGTGTAGTCGTGATAGGCGACCACGCGGTTGGGCGTGAATACATCCCACCCATGTGTGAAGAGCCGCACCCCGAGCGAAATCTCTTCGCCCAGGAAATAGAGGTGCGGGTCGTAGGGCGTCTCCTGCATCGCCCGCGCAGGCAGGAACAGCATCCCGGCGGCAACGAAAGGGCTGCGGCTCGGGCGCGCGGGAGCCCGGCTCATGGCCTCGCTCTCCGGCTTTTGCACCAGCACGCCGCCGGATTCGAACAGCTTGGCGGCCACGGTGACATAGGTGTCGCGCTGAAACACGTCCGGCGGTTCGAAGCGCAGCGGATAGGTGCTCAATACCGGCTTCGACGAGTCGCACTCCCCCAGCATATCCAGGAGCAAGGCGTCCCAGCCGTCGACGAAGCGCATGTGGCTGTCGATCTGGAAGTAATAGTCCTCGCCCGCCCACAGCGCCTGCGCCCGAGCCCGAGCCCAGCACGCGCCGCCACTCTCGGCGGCATGAACGGCGTCGACCCGGCACTGCTCCGGCCGTTCCGCCAGCGGCCAGCAGTCCGCGTCGCTCTCCGGCACCCATTGCAGGCAAATGCCGACCCACACCCGCGATGGCTCGGACGCCTTCCGAAACAAGTCGCGGACCGTGTTCGCGCAGTCCGGATCGCGGTAGCTGGCGATGCTGACGAAGATGCTGGGGTGCGGCGCTTGAACCATCGGGGCGGGATAACGAGCGTTAAGGGATGACGGGCGTTAAGGCATGACGGGCGTTAAGGCATGACAGGCGTTAAAGCCGGGAGAGGAAGCGCGACTGAAGCGCGCCTCCTCCCTCGTTCGAACCCGCATCGTCAATATTCCATCTTGTCGACCGCGTCGAACTCGTCGCCTCCGGATTCAGAGAAGATATCGTCGTCTCCGAAGACGTCTTGCTCTCCAGCGTCCTGGCCAGCCCCCTCCGAGCCGCCCCCTTCGATCTGCTCGGTCCAGCCGCCGCTGAGCTGCACCTCATTGGTGTCGACGCCGTCGTCCACCTCATCGGTCCACCCCGCACCCATCCCAGGCCCGGCCGCACCCTCGCTGAAGGTAACGAAATCGTTCTCAGGATCGGCGGCAAACTGCGTATCGACGTTTCCGCCACCGTCGCCGGAAGCGTTCTCCGCGTTGTTGTTGTCGCCCGAGTTACCCGGTGGGTCCTGATCTCCGTTACCGAAGCCGTTGTTCCCCTGCGGGCCGCCATTGCCCTCGCCGCCGTTGCCTTGGCCGTTGCCGGAGTTCCCGGAACTGTTGCCGCCGGAGTTCCCGCCACCATCGCCGGATGCATTCTGTGCGTTGTTGTTGTCGGCCGAGTTACCCGGCGGGTCCTGATCTCCGTTGCCGAAGCCGTTGTTCCCCTGCTGCCCGCCGTTGCCCTGGCCGCCGTTGCCTTGGCCGTTGCCGGAGTTTCCGGAACTGTTGCCGCCGGAGTTCCCGCCACCGGAGTTCCCGCCACCGTCGCCGGAGGCATTCTGGGCGTTGTTGTTGTCGGCCGAGTTGCCCGGCGGGTCCTGATCTCCGTTGCCGAAACCGTTGTTCCCCTGCTGCCCGCCGTTGCCCTGCCCGCCGTCGTCCCCGGCATCGTCGCCCGGCTCGCCGTCGTCCCCGGCATCGTCGCCGTCGTCACCCGTCCCGCCGTCATCCCCGGCGTCGTCGCCATCGTCACCCGTCTCGCCCTCGTCATCGGTGTCGCCATCATCGCCACCCGGCGGTCCCGGCGGGTTGTTTTCTCCGTCCTGATTCGACGCCCCTTCCGTCCCATCAAAGGGCGCATTCCCGGCATCCTTATTGTTACCTGGATTCTGCTTCCCGCTTCCCTCGTCACCAGTCTCGCCGTCGTCCCCGGCGTCGTCGCCATCGTCACCCGTCTCGCCGTCGTCACCGGCGTCGTCGCCATCGTCGCCCGGCGCGCCATCATCCCCGGCGTCGTCGCCATCGTCGCCCGGCTTGCCGTCGTCCCCGGCGTCGTCGCCATCGTCGCCCGGCTCGCCGTCGTCACCGGCGTCGTCGCCATCGTCGCCTGGCGCGCCATCATCCCCGGCGTCGTCGCCATCGTCGCCCGGCTCGCCGTCGTCCCCGGCGTCGTCGCCATCGTCGCCCGGCTCGCCGTCGTCCCCGGCGTCGTCGCCATCGTCGCCCGGCTCGCCGTCGTCCCCGGCGTCGTCGCCATCGTCGCCCGTCTCGTCGTCGTCACCGGCATCGTCGCCGTCGTCACCCGTCTCGCCGTCGTCACCGGCATCGTCGCCATCGTCAGCCATCTCGCCGTCATCCCCGGCGTCGTCGCCGTCATCGTCTACTAAATCTTCCTCGGGCTCTTCAGGCGCATCCGTGGGCGCGTCCGTCGGAGCATCGGTCGGTGCATCCGTAGGCGCATCAGTCGGAGCATCCGTGGGAGCATCCGTAGGCGCATCGGTCGGAGCATCCGTGGGAGCATCCGTGGGCGCATCCGTCGGAGCATCGGTCGGTGCATCCGTAGGCGCATCGGTCGGAGCATCCGTCGGAGCATCCGTCGGAGCATCCGTCGGCGTATCCGTCGGCGTATCCGTCGGAGCGTCCGTCGGAGCGTCCGTCGGAGCGTCTATGGGCGCGTCTATTGTCGCGTCGGTGGGAGGGAGCGGGGCTGCTTCTGTTTGTTGTGGGGCGGCGGCGGCGTCGATGAGGGTGGCGGTTTCGGTGGTTTCGAATGCCGTTTCCGGGATTGCGGCCGGGGCGCCTGAAGACGGGGGTTCGATGGCATCGGAGACGAGAGGCTGATCGACCAGGGGAACCGGCGTCTCTCCGCCCTGGCTGCCGAGGTCAATCTCCGGCAAGCCTGTGCCGATGCGGAGTCCGCCGGGCGGCATGCCGAGGCCACCGGCGTTAACCGGACTGACGAACTCGTCGCCAGCGATAGCCCGCGGATCGTCCTGGGCTCCTGTTTGGATCGCGTCGAGCTCCGAATCGTCCGCCCGCCGGACCGTCATTGCCGCAGGTGCATCGTCTGTCTGCTGCGCCCGGCCTTCACCTTGGCTGAGGGAAGTCAATTCATCGAAAAGCCGCGCTTCCTGCTCGTCGCTCGCGGCGGCGGGTTTAGGGTCGGCCTCGTTCTTCGGCCCACCCTCGTTGCGCGCGTCGGTTTCGTCAGCCATGGTCTCTGGACCCCCGGACCTGCATACATTGCTTCACTGTGGAGGCTAAGGTTCAGGGGAAGACCATCCTAGACGGCCACAGGTTATAGCTGCGCGGGATCCAATCCCATGCCGCCCTATTCCATGCCGCCGGGACGTCGCCGCCCGAAATTGCGCTTCACCGTTCGCGGAAGGCGGAGTGCACGGCGTCGCTGATCGGCTTCACCAAGTATTGCAGCAAGTTGTTTTCGCCGGTCACGATGTCGGCGTTGACGCTCATCCCGGGCAAGATGCGATACTGGTTCGGCTCATCGCCGACATAGGCCTTGTCCAAGGTCACCCAGCCGCGGAAATACGGCTGATTGTTTTCGTCGATCAGGCTGCTTGCCGATACCCTCCGCAGCACGCCGTCGACACTGCCGAATCGCGTGTAGTTGTAGCTGGTGATCTTGACGTTGACCGCCTGACCCGGCTGCAAGTGGCCGATGTCGCGCGTGGGAATGCGGACCCTCACCTCCAGAATGTCGTCCACGGGCACGATCTTCATGACGGTTTCGCCCGGATTTATGACCTCGCCCTCGGTCGTTATCTCCAGGTCCTGCACCAGCCCGCGAACGGCCGCGCGCAGCTCCAGCCGTTCGCTCGTCATCGTCGCCCGCTCCAGTTCCTTTTCCACCTCGGCCAGTTCGGCGTTGATCGTTCCGAGTTCATCCAGCGCCGCTTGCCGCAGGCTGCCCGCCTCCACGACCCGCCGGTTTTCGAGTTCGACCAGGGCATTGCCGCCCTTCTCGATCTCGTTCCGCAAGCGCAAGACCTCACCGTCCGCGGTGATGCTGGCGCGCTGGGTTTCCATGAACTCGACGCGGGAGACGAGCTGACGTTCGACCATGCGGCGGCGCATTTCGAGAAGTTCATGGATCAGGTCTTGCTGGCGATCGGCGATTTCCAGCGCCTCGCGCTGCTGGTTCATCTCGTTGCGCTGCTGTTCGATCTGATTGTCGAGGACCGTGAGTCTCGACTCGCGCCCCGAGGCCTGATTGCGCCAGATATCCATCTGATCGGCGATCAGCCCGGCGTGTTCACCGTCAATCGCCTGGAAGTCCGGCTCGCGCCCTTCCGCAAAGGCGCGCAGGCGTTCGGCGCGCAATCGCAGGCTGGCGCGGCGGGTGCTAACCTGGGACAGCCGGGAGTTGGCCTCGGCCGCATCGAGGCGCACGAGCACCTGCCCCGCCTCGACCAGATCGCGCTCGCCGACCAGCACCTCCTCGACCACGCCCCCGGCGGGATGCTGCACCACCTTCAGCGATCCGCTCGGCACCACCTCGCCGGGCACGGCTGCGACCTCCGGCATTTCGGTCATCGAGGCCCAGGCAATGAGGCCGAACACCAACAGCCCGATCAGCAACAAGGCCGGACGCAGGAACTGCGGCACCGCCTCTTCCTCAAGCTGCACCGCTTCCGACAGAAGCCGCCTCTGCCGGGAACCGCGCGTTACCTTCAGCCGGTGAGTCTCGCGACTGGCGGCCAGAACCATACTCTGGCCGCTCCGCGCGGGTTTGCGTGCGGATGTTCGAAGCTCCGTCATCCTCGTTTCACCCCGGAAAAGATGGTGTGTTTGATGTCTTCGAACGTTCCCGTGGCTCGTACCGCGCCCTGGTCGAGGTAGATGCAAACGTCGGCCAGCCGCATATGGCTGGGCCGGTGCGACACGATGAACACGGTGGACTTCCCGCGCAGCCACCGGACGGCCTCCATGAACGCCTTGTCCCCCTCGTTGTCCAGGCCGTTGCCCGGCTCGTCGAACAGCATGATCGGCGCCCGGCGCAAAAGCGTGCGGGCGAGCGACAGGCGTTGCCGGAACCCGCTGGGCAACCGGTCGGCGCGGCTGTCCGAAATACGGGTCCCCCAGCCCTCGGGCAGCGCCAGTATGTCGTCCAGCAAGCCCGCCATCCGCGCGGCCCACTCCAGCTCTTCCTGCACGGCCGCCGGTTCCACAAGGCGGAGGTTCTGCGCGATGGTGCCGTAGAAAATCTCGCACTGCTGCGGCATGTAGCCGATTTGCGCCCGGAGATCGGCGGTTGGAAGTTGGCGAATGTCCACGTTGTCGATGAGGATGCTGCCCGCCTGCGGCGAATGGTTCCTGACCAGGAGCTTCAAAAGCGTCGATTTGCCCGATCCGTTGGGGCCCGCGATCGCCACGACCTGTCCCGGCTCGACCGAGAACGTGACGCCCAACATGGCCGGGTCCGCATCCATCGAATAGCGGAACGAGACGCGGGAAAAGGCGACCGCACCCTTCGTTTGGGGCCGCTTGACATGGCTCGCCCCGGCGTCCCGTTCGACGTTCAGGTTCATCAGATTGTCGACCTGCCGCAGACTGGCGCTCACCCGGATCAGGGTGCCCGCCGACATGAAGCCGTTGTACATCGGCCCCGTCAGGCGCCAGATGATGATCATCGTGGCCATGACCGCGCCGGTCGAACCGGTGCCTTGCATCGCCGCGATGACCGTGAGAGCGAGCGCCCCGACGCCGGTGTAGATGCCGATCAGTTGCGCCAGGCCGCCGATGCGCTCGCTGACCCGCTGCGCGCGCCATTCGGCGTGGGCCGCCTGCCCGGACAGCTTGCCGAAGCGCTCCAACCAGCGTCCAGTCGCCCCCGCCACCCGCAGCATGGGCAGCTTGTCCAGCGTTTCCGTCAGGAAAGCGCTGCGCTCGGCGGAAAGGCGCGACGCCTGCAAGGTCCGGCGCTGCTGCGGACCGTAGCTGAACACGCCGAGCAGGACGTACAGCACCGCCGCCGAGGCGATGACCAGCAACACCGGCGGGTTCATGATGCCCAGGATGGTCACGTAGATGAGGATCGCCGGAAGTTCCGTGAGCACGATCGACAGCGGCCCCTGGAAGAAGTCGCGCAGGGCCTCCAGGTTGCGGATGCGGGCGATCTGCGTGCCGACGGAGACCCTTTCGATGGAGTGCGCCGGGAGCGCCAGGACGCGCTGGAAAACGCTGTTGCCAAGGATGTACTCCGCCCGCCCGGCAATGTGGCCCATGACGCCCGCCCGCAGATTCCGCAGCGACCAATCAAGCCCGACCGCCAGCAGGACGCCGCCAACGAGCAGCGGCTCCAGGCTGCCGGTCGGCAGAACCGTGTTGAACACCGTTCTGACGAACACGGGAGGCGCCAGCGTCAGCAGCGTGCTGATGACGGTCAGCACGAACACGAATGCCAGCAGCCCGGAGAAGCGGCTAAACAGCCGTCGCGTCCAGCGCTTGCGCTCGTTCTGCGCCCCTTCCGTGTTTTCCGATGTGAACACGAAGGCCTTCCCGCGCAGATTCGCGGGCGAGTCGATCCGCTCGACGGCGAGGGTTTCGCTATCGAACACGCTGAGGCCGCCGTCTTCGTCGCGGTCCATCACCACCTTGGCACCGGCGCGATCGGGTACGAACAGGCAGGGCAAGAGCCGGGGATCGAGATCGTTCAGCCGCGCCGGGTAGGAACTGCTGCGGTAACCAAGGTTGGCCATGACGTTGCGCAGACCGGAGAGGTCGAGCGTCTCGGCCATATGTGGCATCGCCTCGGGCAAGTCGCGAGACGCGCCCTGCCATCCCACCGCCGCCAACAGCGCTGGCAGGCATACCGAAAAGTCCGAGTGCGTGTCGAAGTAATTGACGGCATCGGCGACGCTGAAGTCGGCCCGGTAGGGCCGCGAACTGGTGCTCGCCTGGAAATCGCCTCCGGAGTCCGGGTTCTTGTCGTCCCGTCCGGCCACGCCGCTATCCTCCAGCAGCCGCCCTTCGCTCAGCGAAAACACACGGTCCGCGAGCTTGAGCAGCGTGGGGCGGTACGTCACGAGCACGATCGTGCGCTTGCCCTTCTGCTCTTCCAGATACCGGCGCAGAACGTCGTCGCCTTCGAGGTCGAGGTTGATGTTCGCCTCGTCGAACAGCAGCACCGGCGGATCGGTAACCAGGGCGCGGGCGATCGCGATGCGCTGGCGGATACCGCCGGGCATGGTCTCGGTCACCCCGTCGCCGACAACGGTGTCGTAGCCCAACCGCATGTGGGCGACCAGCTTCTCCAGCCCGATATCGCGCGCCACCGCCATGGCGCGGTCCTCGAGGCGCGGCCGGAACATGGTGATATTCTCGAGAATCGTTCCCGTCACCAGTTCCCCGTGCTGCGGCAGGTAGGCGATCTCTTGATGCAGCGTATCCGGGTCGAAGCGCGTCACCGGCATACCGTCGATCAGCACTTCGCCCGCGCTCGGCCGCGACGCCCCGTTCACGACGCTCAGGAGCGACGACTTGCCGCTGCCGCTGTGGCCGCAGATCGCGACGCACTCGCCGGGGGCCACGTGCAGCCAGACGTCACGCAGTAGATCGCTCTCCATGCCCGGATGCCGCAGGCTTACGCCGCGCAGCTCCAACGCCCCCTCGATTGCGGGGAGCGGCGGGCGCATCAGGCCAGCCTCCGACGGTTCGGCAAAAAGCTCACGCAGACGATCGCGGGCCACGCTGACGTTCTGGTAGCGCATCCAGGTCGCGAGACTGCGGCGCAGCGGCTGCAACGCGCGCACGGACAGCAGGATGCAGGCGGCCAAACCACCGGGGGTCATCCCGCCCTGCAACACGACCAGACTTCCCGTGGCGACGACACTGACGATCATGAGTTGGGTGAACAGAGTGCCGATGTTGTTCGCCACCGCCGAAGACGTGGCCACCTCGGCGCCCTTGGCCACGCTCGCCTCCTGCAAGCGCTCGTAGCGGCGGTACATCAGCGGCTCCATGGCCATCGTCTTGACCGAGTGGACGCCGCCGATGGTTTCGGCCATGAAGTTGAAGCGCCGGTCGTCGAGCGTTGTGCGGTCGCTGATTTTCTCGCGCAATCGACGGCCATGTTGCGACAACAAGAGCGCGAACAGCAGCAGCACGAAGATGGGAACCAGGACCAGCCAGCCGCCGATGGCCCCGATGGCGGCAAGGAAGATCACGACGAAGGG
Organism: Rhodovibrio sp.; assembly: GCA_007127165.1. GTDB lineage: Bacteria > Pseudomonadota > Alphaproteobacteria > Kiloniellales > Rhodovibrionaceae > SKZV01. Next base: position 15,618 of record SKZV01000049.1, read on the forward strand.
TAGGTCCAGGTAGACGGACAACGTCTCCCCGGAATAGAAGTCGCGCACCTTGTTCGCCGCGCCCAGCCGCTCGGCGTGGGTTCCGGATTCGGTGGAGCGAAATCTCTGGATAGGCACACCGACCAGGTGGCGGAGTGCGTCACCGCCCACTTGGTGCTCGAAGCGCGCACCTAGCCAGCTCGTGATCGAACCGCGCAGCACCTTCAGCAGCGCTTCCAGCGTCACCGCCAGCAGCACCCCAAGAACAAGAAACGTCAGTGTCGTATACGACTGGTTGGGAACGATGCGGTCGTACATCTGCAAAAGCGCCAGCGGCAGCGCCAGGGCCAGTACATTGAGCACAAGGGTCGACAGCAGCAGTTCCGGCAAAACCTTCTGCCAACCGGCCCGCCCACGTACCTCTTTGGGCATAGGCCGGTGCGTGCTGCCGGAGTGCTTGGCGGCTCCCCCAGGAGTCTTGTTTCGGCCCTGTGCAGGGCCGCCCGGCGCTGCCGCCCCGGCATACGCCTTGTGGCGCGTTTGCTCGGCTCGCTGGGCGTCTTCGGTGTTCGGTCGATCGTCGGACCGCGAGTCCCCTGAGGTGTTCGGCCGGTATGTCGTGACGCTCAAGGATGCGGCCTCAA
>SKZV01000171.1 GCA_007127165.1 Rhodovibrio sp.
CATGAGCGGCGATTTCGAAACTGCCGTTAAGCTTGGCGCAACCTACGTGCGCGTGGGAGAGGCGATTTTTGGACCGCGCGTAGAGGCGACCTAGAGCGTTTTTCGTTCACAAGGGTTCACGAAAACACTCTATCCCTTTGTTCTGGCGCATTTTCAGGCGAACCGGTATCCACTTCGCCTGAAAATGCTATAGCACTGCGAGCCGCCTGCTTCCCGCTTGTCCACGGCAGCCTCACGGGGTTTGCGCGAGTTGCGGGCTTCCGCTGGCAGGCGTGTCGTCACCAGGACGTGTGTAGAAGATGTGCATTCCTATCTTCGGTCCGCGCGTAAAAACCTGGTTCCAGGAGGGATCGACGTAGTTCGCGTGGAACCAAAGCGCCCCCAGGGTCGGGTCATCGGAATAATTCCAGTAGACCGTGCGCGCCATCACCATGCTGCGCTCCCAGGCAGCCACGTCGCGGGGTTCGGTGCTGTTGCCGTCGCACCACCACGAAAATTGGCACCGATGCAACACCTCCTGCCCGCCATCTTGCACGACGTCACAGACCGAATTCGGGAAGTCGGCATCGTCCACGCGGTTCATCACCACGTGGGCCACCGCCCGCTGGCCCGCTTCCGGCTCTCCGCGCGCCTCGAAATAGATTGCGAGCGCCAGGCACTCGATCTGGTTCAACACCGCCGCGTGGCCTCTGCCCTCAGCCTTTGCAGGGACTGCGAACAGCGTCATGAGCGCCACGGCGGCGGTGAAGCCGAACACTTTGCAACAAGCGCCCGCCAACCCGTTAAAACTTTGCATCGTCGTCATTGACGGCGTCTCCCCTCTCGAACGCTCTGCACGGCCCCTTAACCTCTTGTTCTTTCAGCCTTTCGTAAGGAACTGCCGAGTGAGCGACACTGGCGGCGGTGAGGTTCAGACTCCGCAACCTAACCGCGCCGCACTTATGCCATATTTAACGTAATTTTAAGAAAAGTGGAGTCCCAGTCCGGTCGCAGAGGTAGCACTACCTCCGGCAGAGGGGGCAAACGCCCAGCATCATGGGGCGTTTTTCAGCACTTGGAAGGCGGGAGTCAGTGAGGGAGCTACCGCTGTAAAGACCGCACGCTTGCCGGCAGGTATGCGCCGGGGTCCAATTTTGCGCCGGTTAGGTTTGCGCCGTCCAGTTTGACGCGCGCGAGATCCACCCCTTGCAGGTCCGCTCCACGCAGGTCGCAGCCGGTCATGTCGCTGCCGGTGAGATCGGCCCCGGAAAGATCGGCCCCGGACAGCCGCGCCTCGCGGAGGTTGGCTTGGCGGCAGGTAACGCCGGACATCTTTGCGTGCTCGAGGTTGACCGGCCAAGTCTCATCGCGGTTGAGGCTGCGCACCGGCCCCAGTTGCGCGCCACTGAGGTCCGCACCCTTCAGAATCGCACGCTGCAAGTTTCCGCCACGCAAATCTGCGCCCTTTAGGCTGGCTTTACGCAAGTCCGTGAACGCTAGTTGAGCCATCGCCAGTTCGGCCCCGTCCAACTTCGCCCCCAACAGCACCGCCCGGTCCAGCAAGGCGGCCGCGAGATTAACTCCAGGGCGGGAAATGCCGTGCAAATCGACGTCGCAGAGGTCCGCTCGACCGCCCTTCTGGCTGGCGCTTTCGACCCACGCTTTGTGCTCGTCCAAAATCTCGTCCAGCCGCGCGGCCATGTCGTGCATCGGCTTTGGCCGGATCGCGCCGAAGAGTTCCGGTGCGGCCCCCATCGTCTCACCCAGGATGGCCCCGCGCAGATCGGCATCCTGAAACCGCGCGCCCTCGATTCGGGCATCGGTCATCACCGCGCCCTGCAACGTACAGCCCGTCAGGTCCGCGCTGGAGAGGTCCGCTCCCTCCATCGATGCGCCGATGAGCACGCACTTGCGCAGGTCCGCGCGGCGGAAATTGGTATGGCAGAGCTTTGCGTCGGTGAAGTCCGTCTTCAGCACCACGGCCTTCGACACCTGCGCCCGCGAAAAGTCCGCGCCCCGCGCGATGATCGCGGAGAGTTCCGCCGGCATGGAATCGAACTCCACGTTCTGTGGATTCCCCCGATCGTCGTAGCGGGCGAGTTGGGCCTCGCGGATGTCGGCGTCCACCAGTATCGCATCGCTCAAGTCCACGCCGCGCAGGCAAGCGCCTCGCAGATCGGCCCGCGTGAGGTTCGCCCCCACAAGCTGCGCCATCCGCAAGTCGGCTCCAAACAGATTGACGGCACGCAGATTGGCGCCGTGCAACTGCGTGCGATGCAACCGCGCGCCGGTCAGGTCGGCGTCGGAGAGGTCGTACCCGCGCAAGTCCAGACCACTGAGGTCGTGGAACGCCAGCATGGCGCGGCGGCCGCCCGGCTTTCGCTTCACAAAACGGAGATGTTTCTTCAGAACCTCTGCGAGTTCCACCTCACTCAGACTGGTCCAGTTCAACCGTCCGTCACTACTTGTTCGATTGCTCATACGAGGCGGCCATCAACCCTCTCTCAAAAGGAATTTTTTAACCTACGTTACACGCGTTAAGCGATCGTTAATTCAGCTTTTTACATAAGCTCGGTTTTTGGCGAAGGGCCCCAATTTTCGGGCTGCGTCGAGCAGGCCGCTTCGTGCTAGAACAGCGGTCATGAGGATTCACCGCACCCTTCCAGTCCTGGTCTCGACCGCCTTTCTGGGCGTGCTCAGCGCCTGCGCCAACGAGCCCTTCGACGCCTCTGCGCCCTGGCTGCCGACGCAGCCCGCGGAGGGCCGAAGCTATACCGGAGGGATGCTGGCGGAGCCGCCCGCTCCGGTCTTCGGACCGTTCGAACGGGAGCGCCCCGAGGCGATCGCCCCGGTGGAGCTTCCCCACGCCGATGGCGAAAATCCCTGGGCCACGCCGCCGCGCAACCCGATCGTCACGGTCTGCTACGGGCGTCTGCTCAACACGGCGGAGGATGTGGAGGCCGCGGCGCGGGACATTTGCCCCGCTGAGAGCACTCTGGTTCAAATCGGCGAGGATACCTTCTGGAACGAGTGTCCCTTGTTGCAGCCGCGCCGGGCCACGTTCCAATGCCTCACCGACGACATCGAGCCGCCGCCGGAGATCGCCGCGGCAGGCGACTAAGCGCGCGGTGCATAAGGACGCTCAATCGCGCGCGGGGGCCTTGAGGGGTAACAGCAGCAGCAGGCCGACCACGAAGAACAGCAGAATTGTCGCCATGCCGACGCGCTGGCTGTCCGCGAGGTAGGTCGCCCAGCCGACCAGGAACGGCCCGGCCCAGGCGGTGACCTTGCCGGAAAGCGCGTAGAGGCCGAACATTTCGGTCTTCATGTGCTCGGGCGAAATCTGCGCCATCATGGAGCGGCTGGCCGCCTGTACCGGCCCTATGAAAATGCCGAGCGCACTGGCCGCGAAGTAGAGAGCCTGCACCGTTTCGACCAGGAGCGCCACGGTACCGAAGACGATCAAACAGACCAGCGAAATGATGATGGTGCGCTTCGGCCCGATCCAGTCGTCCACCCAGGCGAAGGCCAGCGCGCCCAGCCCGGCGGCGATATTCAGGATGATCCCGAACACCAGGATCTCCCGGAACCCCATGCCGAAGGTCCCGGCCGCATAGATCCCACCGAACACGAACAGCGTGTTCAACCCATCGGTATAGATCATCCGCGCCAGCAGGAAGTGCGCGATGTCCCGGTACTTCGGCAACAGGGTCCGGAGCGATTCGCGCACCTGCGCCAACCCGGCCCGCGCTGCCAGACCAAAGCGCAGGCCGCTGGAGGGACGGTCCGGCACCAGCACGAAGAACGGCCACCCGAACAGGATGAACCAGGCCGCGACCACAAAGGCGGAGGCCCGTGTCGGCTCCTCCATCTCCGGGTCCAGCCCGAAAAGCGGCGGTTCGGGCAGGACGAAGAGCACCAGCGCGGTGATCAAACAGGTCAGCCCTCCGGCGTAGCCCGCCGCCCAGGCCCAGCCGGACACCCGGCCGACCTTTCCGCGCGGCGCTACATCGCTTAGCATCGCGTTGTAAAAGACCTGGCTGATCTCGAAGGTCGTGCCGCCCAAGGCGATGAGGAACACGCCGAGCAGCAGATGCTCCGGCCGCGGCTCGATGAACCAGAGGAAGAGGCTCACCACGATGGTCATGGCGATGAAGGCGCCGACCCAGGGCTTGCGCCGTCCGCCGCGATCGGCCATGGCGCCGAAGATCGGGCTCAAGACGGCAATCACGATGCCGCTGATCGCCGTCGCCACACCCCACCACAGCGTTCCGACCTCCGGGTTCGGGGCGACCGCGCGGGTGATGTAGGCGGCGAAGACGAAGCTGGAGACCACCGTGGGCCAGCCGTTGGTCGCCCAGTCGAACAGGCACCAGGCCGCCACCGCCTTGCGGCTGGTGGGTGGCGCGGGCGGCGCCGGGGGCAGGTCGGGAACCTTCATGCCGGGATGCTTAACCGATCTTTTTGCGCTGCGAAAGGCCGGGCGGACACCCCCGCATGGAGTATAGCCACTCAGGAAACGAAGAAATCACAATTCCGCCCTATTCCCATCCAACGGGAAACACAATCCGAAGCGATAAAACACAACACGGAGATCCCCCTCTCTGTCCCGAGGTCAGCCAGCCGACCTCTCTGCCCCCAAAGGCTGGCCGGTGGAGACGGCACACTACGTCCCACCGCCTTTTCCGCAAGGGAAGGGATTTTCCCCGCGGCCTGTCTCCCCCCGGCAGGCCGCGGGATTTTTTTTCACGGACGTTATCCCCCTGACAACCTCAAGGTTGGGCGCGCGGCAGCACTGTGCTAAACGAACGCCAAGCGGCGCAGCGTTAAGGAATACCATGGCCTCGACCGCCATCGGACCGGAATTCAATGAGGCGGCCTTCGAAGGCCGTGCGCTGGCCTGCATTCGCGGCGAGCGGCCGATCTTCGCGGGTCTGAGCTTTCGCCTGCCGCCGGGCGGCGCGCTGGTGCTGGCCGGGCCGAACGGCAGCGGCAAGTCCTCGCTGCTGCGGGTCATGGCGGGACTGATTCCGCCAGCCGCCGGGCTCATCGCCTGGGACGGGGAATCCGCCGCCGATCAGCCGGAACAACACCGCGCGCGCCTGCATTACCTGGGCCACCAGGACGCGTTGAAGCCGGTCCTCACGGTGCGCGAGAATCTTCTATTCTGGAGCAGCCTGCGCGGCGGGAGTGCGGACGCCGCGCAGCAAGCGCTCGAACGCTTCCAGCTCGACCATCTGGCCGAGACCGCCGGACGGCTGCTCTCGTCCGGGCAGCGCCGCCGCCTCGCCCTTGCCCGCCTGCTCGCCGCGCCCGCGCCGCTGTGGCTGTTGGACGAGCCCAGTGTCGGGCTCGACACGGCTTCGCGGCGGCGGCTGGCCGAGGTCATCGGCGAGCATCGCGCGAAGGGCGGCGCGGTGGCGGTGGCCACGCATCAAGACCTGGACCTGCCCGGCGCCGAATCCCTCGCGATGGACGACTACCCGCCAATGCCGATCTCCGCCGAGGAGTTGGTTTGGTGAGCATGGAGACCAAGGCCCGGAGGGAAACCGAGCCAAACGCGGCGGCCGCACACCCCGTCGAGGCGGACCTCTCGACACCGCCCGGGCTGTTCACCGGCTTTGCCCGCGTCGTGGCGCGCGATCTGCGCCTCGCCCTGCGTCAGCGCGGCGACGCGGGACTTGTGGTGATGTTCTTCGTGCTGACGGCGACGCTGTTTCCCTTCGGCCTGGGGCCGGAGCCGAACCTTTTGGCCCGGATCGCGCCGGGGGTCGTGTGGGTGACCGCGCTGCTGGCCGTGCTGTTGTCGCTGGAGCGGCTGTTTCTGGCGGACTACGAGGATGGTTCGCTGGAGCTGTTGACGCTCTCGCCGATTCCGCTTTCCGTCATCGTGCTGGCCAAGGTAACGGCGCATTGGCTGACCACGGGACTGCCGCTTTTGATCGCCGCGCCGGTGATCGGGATCATGTACGCCATGCCGGGCGAGGCTTATCTCCCCCTCATGGCGGCAATGGCGCTGGGCACGCCGACCTTGAGCCTGATCGGCGCGGTTGGCGCGGCCTTGACGCTGGGCGCACGGCGCGGCGGGGTGTTGATTCCGCTGCTGGTGCTACCGCTCTACATCCCGGTGCTGATCTTCGGGATTTCGGCGGTGGATGCTGTGCTGGCGGGTGTCCCGGTGCAGCCGCATCTGATGCTGTTGGGCGCGATGCTGCTGGCCGCCGTCCCCCTCGCCCCCTGGGCCGCCGCAGCGGCGCTGCGGCAGGCGGTGGAGTAGCGGGAGAGCGGCCAGCCGCGAATGTGCGTCTTACACCTGCCGCCCGAGCAAAGCCTCGTCGAAGGGATAGCGCGACATCTTGGCGATGCCGGTCTCGGTGACGATCACCTGTTCTTCGAGCTTCACGCCGTCCACCGCGTCCACCTCGCCAATGTAGCTCTCCACCGAAACCACCATCCCGGGCTCCAGGACGCCGTCGGAGGAAAAGCGGTCGAAGTCCATGTGGTGGGCGACCAGCGGCGTTTCGCCGTGCAGCCCGACGCCGTGGATGATCGAGGGGTAGCGCCGGTCGAGGAAGCGCTCGGGGATCTTCCAGGCCCGTTCGGCGATCTCGCGATAGCTCACGCCGGGCTTCAGGATGCCCATGTTGTGGTGAATCTGGTCATAGGCCATCTGGTACAGGCTTTGCTGATACCCGCTGGGCCGTCCGGGTCCGACATGGAAGGTGCGGGAGAAGTCGCAGTAATAGCCGTGGCAGCCGATTGTGTCGGTGTCCAGCGCGATCAACTCGCCGGGCCGCACGACGCGGTCGCTGGCCTCGTTGAACCAGGGGTTGGTGCGCGGGCCGGAATTCAGCAGGCGGGTTTCGATGAACTCTCCGCCCTGCCGGATCACGTTGCCGTAGAGCGTGGCGAACAGCTCGTTTTCGCTCACGCCCGGCTTGATGGCCTTCTCGACCTCGTAAACCGCGGCCTCCGTACCCGCCACCGACTGCGCCAGACAGGCGACTTCTTCCGGCGTCTTGATGCGGCGGCAATGCAGCGTGTCCTGCATGCAGTCGCGCACATTCAGCCCTTGGGCATCCAGGGAGCGGGCCAGATTCATCGTACAGCGATCCAGCCCCACGGTCAGATTGCCGCCGCCATGCTCGCGCACCAGTTCGGCAAGCTCGACGCCGAAGGGGTCGGAGGAGAGGTTGTCGCGCTGATTGACGGCGGACCAGACCACCTTGGAGGTGCGGCTCTCGTCAATGGTTTCCAACCAGGTGGAGACATGCGCGCTGCCGGGATACTCGAAGAGGATCACCGGACCGCTGAGCGGGACGTAGATGTAGCGGGTCGAGTTGCGCAGGAAATAGCCGAACATGTTGCGCGAGCCGGTCGCGTAGCGCTGATTGTTCGGGTCGAAGAGGACCACCGCCGCGTAGCCCTGCTCGGCCATCATGGCGCGCAGCCGCTGAAGACGCCCGGCGCGCAGGCGCTTCGGGTCAAAGGCCGTGGGAATGCTGTCAGTATTCGCCATCGGGGCGGAGGGCACGATCGGGATGTCGTCCGGCTCATTATCGGTCAGGGACTCGGCGGCAACGATACTCATTGGATCACTCGTTCTTGAACAATACGGTTTGGGCGGAGCTTCGGTCTGAGAGCCTCAGTCGGAAAGATTGTCGCGGCGCTTGACGCCTTCGCGCAACATCGCCTCGTGGGCCGGCGCCATACGTCCGAAGATGCGCTTGGCGCGCTCCGGCCGTCCGACGAAGCCGGGCTCCTTGGCATAGGCGAAGATCACCGTGTGACGCTCCTTCGCGCCCTCGGCCGGGGTGACGCGGTGCAGCGAGTTGCGGCCGAAAAACACCTGGAGATCGCCGGGTTCGAGGTCGATGGACTTCAATTCGGAACGGTCGCCGTCGAGGATCTTTTGGACGCCCTCGAAGTTCTCGCCTTGGGGCCCGCGAATGTTCGGCGCGTACTCGAAGGTGCCGCCGCCGTGGGAGCGCCGCGTCTGCATGGTGACGATGAAATCGTTGGTGTCGAAGTGCCAGGGATGCTGGCACCCTTCCCGCAGCACGTTGACCACGAGGTCCGCCAGCGGGTCGGCATACTCGTGGATCGTGTCCTCGCCGACGATGGCCGCGATGAAGCGCTTGAAATCGTCGTCGTGGTAGATCTGCCGGATGATCGTGTCGCCGCCGATCCGGTCGCCGCCGACGAAGCCGTTGGTGCGGTCGGCGAAGCGGTTTTTCGGATGCTCCGGCGGCAGGTTATCGTCCGGGTCGGAGTTGTAAGGGTTGGTCTCGGTCTGGTTATAGTGCGCTTCCGGCGACAGCCGCTCGGTTTCGCGCTCCAGGCGGTCGAGTGCCGTGCGAGGTACGAAGTTCTTCAGCACGACACAGCCGTCGTCGGCGATCTGCCTGCGGCAGCGCTCGATCAGCGCCTTCCCGCTCGCGCCGTCGAGCCGGTCGATCGGATAGGCGTCCAGATCGACGATCCCCTCCAAGCGTTTATCCAAGGGCTTCACAGCTTTGGCAGCGATGGCGTTTCTCATCGTTCTCTCCTGACTTCCGCGTTCATGTGAACGATGGACACGGTAGGAGAGCTCTTTTAATGTTGGAAATGAATAGTTGAGATATAATCAATGACAGGAACTCATAGACTATGGAAGCAAACCTGCTTCGGGCCTTCGTCGCGGTGGCGGAATGCGAGGGCTTCAGCGCGGCCGGGAAAATTCTCAACCGCACCCAGTCCGCGGTCAGCCTCCAGATCAAGCGCCTGGAGGACCAAGTCGGCGAATCCCTGTTCGAGCGCACCAGCCGCAGCGTGACCTTGTCGGCGGCGGGCGAGCATTTGCTACCCTACGCGCAGCAAATGTTGCGGCTGCAAGACGAGGCCATGCGGGTCATGGGGGCGGGCAGGCAAGGCGAGTTGATCCGGCTCGGCGTCTCCGAGGAGCAGGCGAGCGCCTACCTGCCCGAGTTGCTGCCGGAGATGGCGCGCAGCCATCCTGACCTGCGCCTGGAGGTGATCTGCGATATTTCCACCGTTCTGGTGGAACAGTTCCGGGATGGGTTTTTGGATGTCGCCCTCGCGATCCGTCACGCTCCCACCCAGACCGGCCATCTGCTTGGACGCGAGCCGATGGTTTGGGTGGCGCACGAAGACCAGCGGCTCGATGCCTGGGACATTTTGCCACTCGCATTGAACCCGGAAGGTTGCATCTTTCGCGCCAACGCGGTGGCCGCGCTGGGCCGGCAGGCGCGGCTCTGGGACGTTCGCTATACCAGCCGCTCGCCGACGGGGCTGAATCTGGCGGTGCAATCCGGTCTGGCGGTGACGGTCAAGACCCCGCGCAGCATCCCGCCCGGCTGCCGAATCGTCGGCCCGGAGGAAGGCTTGCCGGACCTGGGCCACGTCGAAATCGAACTGCACACCGCCCCCGCGAAGATCAGCGAAGCCTTCCAATTTTTCCACAACGCTCTGATCCGGATCGCCACCGGCAGCGAGACGTTGGATGCCTTCGGCGAAACACGCGTGGAGGTGGAGCGGTAGGGCCTTGTCCGAGGCTTCCTGCCGGGACGGGCCGACCGGACGCGGCCAAAGGCGCATTGCTGACACGAACGTGTCTCCAATACCCCTTGGGCGAGGCGGGAAGATGCGTTATTTACGGTCGTGTAGAGGTAAAGAGCGCGCGGGACTTTGGAAAACGTGAGTAGTGAAGCCGCAACCCAGCCGTCGGGCAGCCGTAGCCTGCACCGTTTCGCCAACCCTGGCCGCTTTCTGCGGCTGGCGGATGCAGTGCTGCCCTGGGTCGCGGCGGCCACGATCCTGACGCTCGGGGCCGGGATTATCTGGGCGCTTTTCTTTACGCCGCCGGATTACCAACAAGGCCAGACGGTCAAGATCATGTACGTCCACGTCCCGTCGGCGTGGATGGCGATGTTTGCCTATACGACCGTAGCGGCAGCCAGTGCGGCGGCGCTGATCTGGCGCCATCCGGTGGCGGATATCGCGGCCCATGCGGCCTCGCCCATCGGGGCGGGCTTCACCTTTCTCGCTCTCGCCACCGGCTCGCTTTGGGGCAAGCCGATGTGGGGCACTTGGTGGGTCTGGGACGCGCGGCTGACCTCGGTCCTGGTTCTTTTCTTCCTGTATATCGGCCATATGGCGATCGCCAATGCCTTCGAGGATGCAGGACGCGGACGCCGCGCGGCGGCGATTCTGGCGCTGGTCGGCGTTATTAACGTGCCGATCATCAAGTTCTCGGTGGACTGGTGGCACACGCTGCACCAGCCCGCCAGCGTGTCGCAGATCGGCGCACCGGCGATCCACTCGTCGATGCTCTGGCCGCTGCTGATCACGGCGCTCGGGTTCAAGCTGTTCTTTGTGACGGTTTTGCTGCTGCGCATGAAAAGCGACATTCTCGCGGTTCGAATCAAGACCCTGCGGATGATGAGCCTGGGGGAGCGCTAGAGCGATGGATGCAGTACGCGAGTATCTGGCAATGGGCGGCTACGCGGCCTTCGTGTGGCCATCTTATGCTATTACGGCTCTCGTGATGCTGGGTATACTGGTGCTGACGCTGCGCAGCCTGCGCCAGCGTCAGCACGCGTTGAAGAGCCTGGAGCAAGCAGTCGGACCGCGCCGCCGCCGCTCCAGGCGAAACGAGGAAGCAGCTTAGCTTGAGGCAGCCATGACATCGCGCAAGAAACGCCGCATAACTCTGTTGGGTCTGGGGCTGATGGCCCTGGCAGGGGCGACGGCGCTGGTGCTGACGGCGTTCAACGACCACATCACCTTCTTCTACGGCCCCAGCGAGGTCTACGCGAATCAAGTGCCGGAGGACCGCTACTTCCGCATGGGCGGGTTGGTGGCCGAAGGCTCGTTCAAGGAAGTCGGCGACGCCACCGTGACCTTCGAGGTGACCGACGGCGCGAACGCGGTGCCGGTGCGCTATCGCGGCCTGCTGCCCGATCTGTTTCGCGAAGGTCAGGGCGTCGTGACGCAGGGACGCATGAACGGCGAAGGTGTATTCATTGCCGAGGAAGTCCTGGCCCGTCACGACGAAAACTACATGCCCTCCGAGGTGTCGGAAGCGTTGAAGCGCGGCGGCCAATGGAAGGGTGAAGGCATCGAGAACGGGGCTGTCGACTCGAGCTATTAGAGTGTTTCAGGAAAGTTGCCACCGATGAGCGCCAACGCCGAAAACCGCAAACAAGGCGGACAGGGACCAAGCGCCCTAAAGCGTCTGTTCTTCCTGCTGCCGGTTCTGGTGTTCTTGGTTATCGCCGGTTACCTCTTCTGGGGACTGAACCCGGATCGCGATCCGACCGCCGTGCCAACCGCGCTGCTCGATCAGCCGGTGCCGGAGTTCGAGCTTCCGCCGATTGAGGGGATGGACAGCGGCGGGCTCAAAACCGCCGACCTCACCGGACAGGGCGAGCCGGTCATGCTGAATATCTTCGCCTCCTGGTGCGTCCCTTGCCGCGCCGAACATCCGATCATCGTGCGGCTCGGCGAGGACGAGGGCGTTCCAGTCTACGGCCTCAACTACAAGGACGAACCGGACGAGGCCCGGCAGTGGCTGAACGACCTGGGCAACAGCTACACGAAAATCGGCGCGATGTCCGACGAGCTGGCGGCCACGGGAATCGAGCTTGGCATTTACGGCGTGCCCGAGACGTATGTCATCGATGGAGAGGGCCGCATCCGCTACAAGCATGTCGGCGCGATCACCGCCCGCGACCTGCGGGAAACCATTCTCCCGCTGATCGAGAAGCTTCGCGGCTGATGGCGTCGCCGGACCGGTAACCCCCTCCGCAGGGAGGACCGGGCCTTCTTCCTTGGCTGAAACCGGACCTTCTTCCTTGGTTGAAGAAGGAGCGAGAGGGTGTCGAAGCGTCCGATCCGCCACACTTGCGGCGACTCGACGGGTCTCCACCACGCGGGCCACCATTCCACAGTAGTGCGCGAGGCCTTCGACCGGCTGGCGGACGGCTGGGACGAGCGGCATGGGTGGCAGTCGCCACAGGCTGAGGCGGTCCGACGACGGGTCGAATATCTACGGGCGGTCTGCCGAGCGCGGGACCGGCCTCGGGTGCTCGACGTGGGATGCGGCACGGGGCTTTATCTGCTCGCGATCTCGGATCTTGTTTCGGAGGGGATCGGGCTCGACCTGTCGCCGAAGATGATCGATCGTGCCGAACACTCCCGGCATCGGCAGGACAATTCCACCTGCGCGCCCGTTCGCTTTTCGGTCGGCGCGGCGGAATCGCTCGACGCGCGTTGGGGGCGTTTCGATCTCGTCATCTTTGGCGGCTCACTGGAGCATATGCGCGACCCCTCACAGGTACTGGGCCGACTGCCGCCGGTGCTCAAGCGAAGGGGCGAGGTTGTCGCCATCCTCCGCGACCCCCGGAACCCGGCGACTGCGCTTCGCCGCTGGCTCCGCGTGAAGGACGAGACACCTTGGCACCGCCACATCGGCCCCGCTGAATTCCAACGCCTTGCCGAAACCGCCGGACTGCGCTGCATATGGATGCAACCGCTCGACGCGGGCAAAGCCTGGTGGAGCATGGGCGCGATTTGGCCGCCCAAAACCTATGCCGCCCATTTGGCGCTTTGACCGCTGCGAATGCTCAAGCGCCCCATCGCTCCGTCCGACTACCGGGTCCGCAGATGCGCGCTCCAGCGGCGCTCCCAAAGCTTGAAGAAGTAGACGATCGCAAAGGTCAGGCAGAGGTAGAAGAGCCCGGAGGTGACATAGGCCTCCCAGGGGGCGAAGTAACGGGCGTTGACGATCCTGCCTGCCCCGAGGATATCCACCAGCGTCACGATGCTCGCCACCGCCGAGCCGTGCAGCATGAAGATCACCTCGTTGCCGTAGGCGGGCAGCGCGCGGCGGAAGGCGCTGGGCAGGATGATCCGGCGGTAGCGGGTGACCTTGCGCATCCCGCAGGCTTTCGCCGCCTCGATCTCGCCCCAGGGCGTTTGATTGATCGCGCCGCGCAGAATCTCCGCCGTGTAGGCCCCGGTGTTGAGGGAAAAGGCGATCAGGGCGCACCAGTACGCTTCCCGGAAGATCGGCCAGATGAAGCTCTCGCGGATCGTCTCGAACTGGCCCATGCCGTGGTAGATCAGGAACAATTGGACCAGAAGCGGCGTGCCCCGGAAAAAGTAGACGTAGGCGTAGGGCAGACCCCAGACCAGCGGATTCTTCGACGTTAGAAGCAGCGCCGTCGGGACCGCGAGAACGAGCCCCGCGCAAAGCGCCAAAAACACCAACTGGATCGTGATCCAGAGGCCTTGGACGTAAAGCGGCAGGTTGTCGAGGATGATGGTGAAATCCATGACCGCTCACTCGGTCCTGACGCCGACGTTGAAGCGCCGCTCGGCCTTGCTCAGCGCCACCTGCGAGACAGCGGTGATCAGAAGATAGATCAACGCGACGACGAGGTAGAACGTAAACGGTTGCCGCGTCGATCCGCCCGCCTGCCCGGCTCGAAACACCATGTCCTGAAGCCCGATGACCGACACCAGCGCGGTGGTCTTCACCAGAACGAGCCAGTTGTTGCCGAAGCTGGGCAGGGCATGGCGGACCATCTGCGGCAGGGTAATGCGACGAAAAACAAGCACCGCGCTCATCCCGAAGGCGCGTCCGGCTTCGATCTCGCCGCGCGGCACGGCGAGGATGCCGCCCCGGAAGCTCTCGGTCATGTACGCGCCGAAGATGAAGCCGATGGTGAGGGTACCGGCCGTAAAAGGATCGATCTCAATATAGGCGAGCCCGAGGCTGTGGCCGATCTCGTTAACGGCGATCTGCCCGCCGTAGAAGATCAGCAGCATCAACACGAGGTCCGGAATGCCCCTGATTACCGTCGTATAGACCCCCGCGACGCTGCGCAGCGCCAGCGAGCCGGACAACTTCGCGGTCGCGCCGAGCATCCCCAGCACGATCGCCAGCGCCACCGAAGCCAGCGCAAGCTGCACGGTCACGAGCGCGCCGGTGAGGATGAACGGCATGAAGTCGATCGCGTTCTGCACGCGTTAGAGTCCTGGCATTGCGGTGTGGCTCAACTCACCCTGCCCTCTCCCCGAAGGGAGAGGGCCTGAAGACTGGAGAGTAGGCAATCCGCCGATCACTCCCCGTAAGGCTCGCCATAGACGTTGAAATCGAAGTACTTGTTCTGGATTTCCTCATACCGGCCGTCGGCAAGGATGGCGGCGATGGCGTCGTTGAACTTTTCGCGCAACGCATCCTCGCCCGGACGCACGGCAATACCGACGCCCTCGCCGAAGTATTGCGGATCAGTGAAGTCCGGGCCCACGAACTCCCAGCCTTCGCCTTCTTCGGTCTCCAGAAAGCCAACCGCCATCGTCACGGAATCGGCCAGCAGAAGGTCCACGCGCCCGGCCACGGCATCCATGTAAGCCTCGTCCTGCGTGGCGTAGCGCCGGATGTCGACGGTATCGCCGAACTCTTCGCTGATGAAGTTGTCGTGGATCGTGGCGCGCTGCACGCCGACGGTCTTGCCATCCAGCCCTTCGCGGCTGATCTCCACCTCGGCGTCCTTCGGCGCGGCGAACTTGGCCGGAGTCTGGTAGTACTTATCGGTGAAGTCGACGCGCTTCGCCCGCTCCTCGGTGATAGACATCGAGGCGACGATGGCGTCGTAGCGCCGCGCCAACAGCGCCGGGATAATGCCGTCCCAATCCTGCTGCACCAGAGTGCATTCGGCGCCGATCTCATCGCAAAGCACGTTTGCGATCTCGATATCGAAGCCGGACAGCGCGCCGCCGCTGTCAACCTGCGAGAACGGCGGGTAAGCGCCCTCCACACCGATGCGGATGGTGTCCCATTCGTCGGCGGCAGCGCTTCCGGCCGCGCCGGCCATCATGGCTGTAGCCGTCAACGCGGCAACAAAGGTCTTCCTGGTCATATCAATCGCCTCCTGGTTCAGTCTTGGTCTTGTTGATTTCGTTTCAAGTCATGCGCCGGCGTTCAACTGAGCGCCCCCGACAGGAACTGACGGAACCGCTCCGACTTCGGATTGCTGAACATATCCCCCGGCACGCCGAATTCCTCCACCTCTCCCTGGTGCAGGAACATCACCTTGTCGGACACGTCGCGGGCAAAGCCCATCTCGTGCGTCACCACCAGCATGGTGCGCCCTTCTTCGGCCAGCGCCCGCATCACCTTCAGCACCTCGCCCACCAGTTCGGGGTCGAGCGCGGACGTCGGCTCGTCGAACAGAAGCATCGTCGGCTCGACCGCCAGCGCGCGGGCAATGGCGGCGCGCTGCTGCTGTCCGCCGGAGATATGCGCGGGGTAATAGTCCTTGCGCTCGTACATCCCGACCTTGTGCAGCATCGCCTCGCCGCGTTCGACCGCCTGCTTGCGCGGGACCTTCAGGACATGGATCGGCGCTTCGATCACGTTTTCGAGCACCGTCATGTGGGACCACAGATTGAAGCTCTGGAACACGAAGCCGAGGCGCGAGCGAATCCGGTCCACCTGCTTCCAATCCGCCGGGACCGGATCACCGTTGCGGCGCTTCGTCATGCGGATTTCCTCGCCGTGGACCGTGACCCTTCCGGCGTTGGGGACCTCCAGCAAATTCAGGCAGCGCAGCAGCGTCGACTTCCCCGAACCGCTGGAGCCGAGGATCGAAATCACGTCCCGGTCGTAGGCCGTGAGCGATATTCCCTTAAGCACTTCAATCGCGCCGAAGCTCTTGTGCAGGTCGTCTACGATAAGCGCCGCGTCGCTCACACCATGCCTCGCAACATCCCTTGCCCGTCAAACTCTCACGATAAGCCTATCCGATGGTGTGATCAAAGTGAAACCGCAATCGCTCGCAATCGCCTATCGAGACGAGGAAAGCAGGGAGTTACGCCCGCCGCCCCATTAGGCGCCCCAGTAGGCGATGGCCGCTTTAAGTTCCCGTTCATGGTGCGCCGCAGCCTCGGGGCCGCGTTCGGGGCCGTGATAGCGCTCCAGTTCCGCCAGCACCTCGAAAAAGCCCGCGCCGGGAACGCCCGCCTTTCCCACCGCCAGCGCCGCCAGCAGCGGACGCCCGGCCGCATGGTCGGCCCGTGCCAGCGCCTCCAGCGCCAGGGTGGTTTTATGGATCGTATAGGGCGGCTCCACGCCCGCGGCCTGCGCGAGCGCGTTATAGGTGACGGTTTCGCCGCGCCGCGCGGCCTCGGCCAACACCGGCCGCAGCCGC
>SKZV01000081.1 GCA_007127165.1 Rhodovibrio sp.
GAATCTGCGACTTCACGACCCAAACCGGGCCGCCCAGATCCCGCGCAACCGTCTCCGCCTCGTCCGTCGTATAGGCGACGCCGCCGCGCGGAACCGCCACGCCGTACTTCGCCAAAAGGCTCTTCGCCTGATACTCGTGTATGTTCATCCGAGCGCCCCTCCCTCGTTGGGCGTTTTTTTGCTTCATCCGCCAGTCCCCGGCCGGCCAAGCCATCCGAGATGGGTAATTGAGACAGCTTGGTACCGGCCGGGAGCCGGGGAGGCCCTGTTCTTTCGCGCCCGACGCTCGCGATGGCCCGTTTCCGCGCGTTCGACCGACGCCGCGGGCTGCAATGCGTTTTGCACGAAAGGTCCGGAGCGGACCAGAGCAGGGCAGGCCCCGGCCCGTCGTTCGGCGTGTTACTCCGCGGCGGCCTTCTTCGGATCCCCGAGCGCGCCCGACGCCTTGATTTGCGCGACACGCTGCTCGTCGAACTTCAGCACGCTGCGGAGAATGTCGTCCGTGTGCTCGCCCAGCAGGGGAGACGGGCCGACATCGACATGGCTGTCCGAGAGCTTGATCGGGTTGCCGACCGTCAAGTACTTGCCGCGCTTGGGGTGATCCACTTCGACCACCGTGCCGGTGTCCCGCAGGGATTTCTCTTCCGCGATCTCCTTCATCGAAAGGATCGGTCCGCAAGGAATGTCGTAGTCGTTGAGGATCTTCATCGCCTCGAACTTGTCCTTCGTCATCGTCCATTCTTCAATGGTGTCGAAGACTTCCTTGAGGCGCGGCAGTCGGGCATCGGGTGTGGCGTAATCGGGATCGGTGATCCAGTCTTCCTTGCCGATGACCTTACAGATGTTTGCCCAGACCGGCGCCTGGCAGATGAAGTAGATGTACGCGTTGGGATCGGTTTCCCAACCCTTGCACTTCAAGCTCCAGCCCGGCTGACCGCCGCCCGAAGCGTTCCCGGCGCGCGGAACCGCCTCGCCGAACTCGCCGTGGGGATACTGCGGATACTCCTTCAGCGGCCCATGCTCCAGGCGCTGCTGGTCGCGCAGCTTGACCCGGCAGAGGTTCAGCACGCCGTCCTGCATCGCGGCGGAGACTTTCTGGCCGCGGCCGCTGCTGGTGCGCTGATAGAGCGCCGCAACGATGCCGAGCGCCAGGTGCAGGCCGGTCCCGCTGTCGCCGATCTGCGAGCCGGTCACCAGCGGCGGACCGTCGTCGAAACCGGTCGTGGAGGCCGAGCCGCCGGCGCACTGCGCCACGTTCTCGTAGACCTTGCACTCCGCGTAGGGGCCGGGGCCGAAGCCCTTGATCGAGGCGACGATCATCTTCGGGTTCAGCTCCTGGATGTACTCCCAGGAAAACCCCATGCGATCGAGCGCGCCGGGCGCGAAGTTCTCGACCAACACATCGCACTGCTTGATCAGTTCGGACAGCACTTCCTTACCCTCGGGTTTCTTGGTGTCGAGGGTGATCGAGCGCTTGTTGCTGTTCAGCATCGTGAAGTAGAGGCTGTCGACGTCGGGCAGATCGCGAAGCTGCGTCCGAGTGATATCGCCAACCCCCGGCCGCTCGACCTTGATCACATCCGCGCCGAACCAAGCCAAAAGCTGTGTACAAGTCGGACCCGACTGGACATGGGTGAAATCCAGGATCCGGACCCCTTCTAGTGCCTTACCCATCATAATACCTCCCGAGCGCACGCAACGCTTTTTTCAGTTAACCCGGACAATGAGCCGGGAGAGGCTGCGGGGAGGTCCCCGCAGCCTTGAATCGCGACCTGACGATTACTTGTACATCGTCTGGGCCTTCGTCCCCGGCGCGTACTCACGCGGGTCGACCCAAATGTTGACGACGGCGCACTTGCCGGTCTTCTGCACCGCTTCACGGGCACGCTGCAGAGCGGGAGCGATCTCGCTCGCCTCGCGCACCTCTTCGCCATGTCCGCCCAGCATCTGGGAGAACTTGCTGTAGTCGACATCGCCGAGCAGGTTGCCGATGTCGCCACGCTCCTCGCCGTACTTGGCGATCTGGCCATAGCGGATCTGGTTCTGCGCCGAGTTGTTGCCGACCACGGCAATGAACGGCGCGTTGAAGCGGTTCGCCGATTCGATATCGAACGCGGTCATCGAGAAGGCCGCGTCGCCGTAGTAGCAAAGGACCTCCTTGTCCGGGTTCACGACCTTCGCCGCAAGCGCGAAGCCGGTGCCCACGCCAAGGCTGCCGAGTGCGCCGGGGTCCATCCAGTGGCCCGGCTTGCGCGGACGCACGGCCTGCGCCGAGATGGTGACCACGTCGCCGCCGTCGCCGATGTAGATCGTGTCGTCGGTCAGGAACTCGTTGAGTTCATAAGCCACACGGTAAGGGTGGATCGGGGAGGCATCGCTCTTGAACAGCGGCATGACCTTGGCGAGGGCTTCTTCCTCGGCCTTGCCAAGCTCCTGCATCCACGCTTTGCGCTTGTCCTGCGGACCCTTATCGCTGCGCCCGGTGACCGCGTCATGCACCGCGCCCAGGATCGCGCCGGGATGACCGGCCAGCCCTAGCTCGATATCGCGGTTGCGCCCGACGTTGCCGTAGTTCATGTCGATCTGCACGACCTTGGCTTCCGGGTTCAGGCGCTTGCCATAGCCCATGCGGAAGTCGAAGGGCGTACCGACGACGAGAATCACGTCGGCTTCGTTGAAGGCCTTGCGACGGGTGCGGTCGAAGTGGTTCGGATCGCCGGGCGGAAGCATGCCGCGCGCCGCGCCGTTGAAGTAGGTCGGAATGTTCAGCGAGCGCATCAGTTCCAGCGCAGGCTCGTAGCCACGAGCGCTGTAGACCTGACTGCCCATCAGAACCGCGGGCCGCTCGGCCTTGACCAACAAGTCCGCCAGCGTCTCGATGTCCGCCGGATCGCCGATCGACTTGGTCGAGGCGCGATACTTGCCCGCCTGCGGAATGACCGCTTGGGCCGCGTCGATCTCGCGGTCGAGGATGTCGCGGGGGATTTCAAGGTAGGACGGGCCGAACGCGCCGTTGAAGCACTCGCGCGCCGCCATCGACACCATATCGGCCACCCGCTCGGTCGAGCGCACGCCCGCCGAGAACTTGGTAATCGGCGCCATCAGATCGACGTGCGGCAGATCCTGCAGCGAGCCCATCTTGTGCTGCCCCATCGAGCCTTGGCCGCCGATGTGCAGCACCGGGCTTTCCGACCGCATCGCCGTGGCGATACCGGTCACCGCGTTGGTGCAGCCCGGCCCGGCCGTCGTGACCACGCAGCCAAGGCGTCCCGTCTGGCGTGCATAGCCATCCGCCGCGTGAGCCGCCACCTGCTCGTGGCGCACGTCGATGACGCGGATGCCCTCGTCGATACAGCCGTCATAGATGTCGATGATGTGGCCGCCGCACAGCGTGAAGATGGTATCCACGCCCTCGTTCTTCAGCGCCTTCGCCACCAAGTGGCCACCCGAGAGGATTGATTGGTCCCGGCTTTTGCGCCGAAGCGTATCATCGGCGGTAGTGGTTTCTGCCTTTTTAGCCCTGGCAGTCGCTGTGTCCGCACTTGTCTTCGCCATTGAGGTTATCCTCCCAAGATTTCTAAGGCGATGGTTATTCAGTCCAGGTCGTCGCAGTGTTCCTCGACATGCCTTGCGAGGCCCAGGTTGTGCTCGCGAACCAGCTTCTCGGCGCGGTCGCCGTCCCGGTTCTGAAGCGCCTGGATGATCTCGCGGTGTTCCGCGAGTGACTGTTCTGCACGGCCGTCATGGCGCATCGCGACCTTGCGCACGCCGCGCATGTGCACGACGATGTTCTCCACAAGCTCGCCGATCAGCGTGCAGCCCGAGGCCCGGATGATCGCCTGATGGAAGCGGACGTTTGCGTCCGAATATTCATCGAGGCGCTCGTTCAGGCTCTCCGGCGGAATGTCGTCGAAGGTCGCGGCGATGTCCCGGATCGCTTCATCGCTTGCGCGCTCGGCGGCCATGCGTGCCGCCATACCCTCCAGCGCCGCCCATACGACGATGGTCTCTATGATCTCGGCCCGGGTTTTGCGCACGATGAAAATGCCACGCCTTGGTTGCGAGCGCACGAAGCCCTCTTGTTCCAGCAACGCCAAAGCCTCGCGGATCGGGGTGCGGCTTACGCCGAGGGCATCGCAAAGCTGTCGTTCGTCGAGGCGGACTTCTTGCGACTGATCGTAGATGTCCATCTCGGCAATCGCCCGCTTCAAGGCGACATAGGCCGCGGTCTTCAGGCTGGCCGTGCTTTCCAGCGGCTTTACCTGTAGCTTATGACGGCCGATGTCGGCCATGTCCCTCGCCTCCGGTTTCCGGCTCGTCGCTGCCGTATTTGGTATACCAAACAACCGGCGATCCGCCGCAACGTTGTCTGATTTCAAATACCGTATACCAAATACTTTTCTTCGCCAAGCCCGATTCCGCAAGGAGTTTCCGCCGGGCGAAAAAGCGTCGAGTGAGGATTGCCGTACGGCGGACGCGAACCAAAACGCCTCCGCGACCGCAGACCGCCAGTCAGGTGCTTGATTCGCAGGGAGGAAATCCAGACACTACACTGGGGCGCAGGCAGCATATGGCTGTTGGGCCGAACGCTTTGGGAGACAAGAATGGCGTCTGGACTTTCCGGCTTTTTTAGCCGCCTCTTCGGGTCGCGCGGTGACGCCCTACCGCAGGAGGACCCCAGCGAGTTCCTGGACTACAAGGGTTTCC
>SKZV01000216.1 GCA_007127165.1 Rhodovibrio sp.
AGGCGGCTCCAGGCCTTCAGGAAGCGGTCGATATCGCTCTCGGCGCTGTTCCAGCCCAGGCTGACCCGGATCGCGCTCCCGGCAATGTCCGGCCCCAGGCCCATGGCCCGCAAGACATGCGATGGATGCACCTTACCCGAGGAGCAGGCCGACCCGGAAGAGACCGCGACACCGGCGAGGTCGAGGGACATCACCTGCGTCTCCGCCGACAGGCCGGGCAGGGCGATGCAGCTCGTGTTCGCGACGCGCTCCGCCTCGCCCCCGACGATCACCGCCGAGGGAGAGAGCGCCCGAACTTCGCGCTCCAGCCGGTCGCGCCAGACCGCCAGCTTCGCCATCGCGTCCAGCTCGCGCAGCGCCGCCTCCGCCGCCGCGCCGAAGCCCGCGATGCCCGGCAGATTTTCTGTTCCGGCGCGATAGCCTCGCTCCTGCCCGCCGCCGCGCACCAGCGTCTGTACCGGCCCCTCGTCGGCCACGATCAGCGCGCCGACACCCTGCGGCCCGCCGATCTTGTGCGCGGAAACGGTGAGCAGGCCCACCCCGAGCGCGCCGAGGTCGAGCGGCAGGCGTCCCGCGCCCTGAACCGCGTCGCAATGCACGCGCGCGCCGAACTCACGGGCCAGCGCCGCGACCTCGCTCACCGGTTGGATCACGCCGGTTTCGTTGTTCGCCAGCATGACCGAGATCAGGGCCGGGCGCGCGTCCTCGGCCAGCATGGCGGCGAGCGCCGTCAGGTCGATCCGGCCATCGCGCTTCAGCGGCACGGTCTCGGCGTGCGGCACGGCCTTCAGGACCGAGTCGTGTTCCCCGGCGGAGACCAGAATGCGCGCTCTCCCGCTCCCGGCCAGCGCCAAGGTGTTGGCCTCGCTGCCGCCGGAGGTGAAGACCACCTGCGACGGCTTGGCCCCCGCCAGCGCCGCCACCGCCTCGCGTGCGCTCTCCATCCCGCGCCGCGCGCCGCGCCCGAAGCGGTGCACGGACGACGGGTTGCCCAGCGTCTCCAGTGCGCGCGTGACCGCCTGGACGGCTTCCGGGCGCACCGGCGCGGTGGCGTTGTAGTCGAGATAAACGGGCTCGGCCATCAGGCTTTCCTGCTCACAGTCTCCACTCGGTTATTGGGCGGCCAGAGAGTCGTCCTCGCCGCCGCAGCAGCCGGGTGCGGGCATGGCGCCGTTGCGGCCGGGATCGATGCGGTTCTCGATCACGTCGGCCAGCGTCACCGCGGAAAGATAGAGGTAAATCTGATTACCCAACTCTTCCCAGAGGTCGTGGGTCAGGCAGCGCTGCGGCGTGCCCCGGCAGCCCACCGGCTGACCGGGCGAGCAGCGGGTGGCGCGGATCGGCTCGTCCACCGCCAGGATGATGTCGGCAATGCAGGTTTGCGACGCCGGGCGGGCCAGCATGTAGCCGCCGCCCGGGCCGCGCACGGAGTTGACCAGTCCCCCCCGGCGCATCTTGGCGAAGAGCTGCTCCAGGTAGGACAGCGAGATGTCCTGCCGTTCGGCGATGTCGGCAAGCGCGATGGGCCGGCCGTCGCTCTGCTTGGCGAGGTCGCAGAGCGCCATGACGGCATAGCGGCCCTTTGCGTTCAACTTCATGGTTTTAAAGCCTCCTAACTCTAGCGCGCTGCCTCTCATCGACCGTCATCGGCCCTCTTCCCTACCGGTCGACGGTTCGCTCGTTTCGCGGCTTTCTTCTCCGTTGAGGCGCTGGCTCGAAGCATCGCTCTCCCCGAGTCCCTCCAGTTCGTTGACGCGGGCGCGCAGGCTGTGCACTTCCTGCAACAGCCCTTCGATCGCGCGGGCCACCGGGTCCGGCATGTCGCCGGTTGGCGTGCCGTAGGCGACGAACGGCGCCTCGTCGCCCGTGCGGGAGCGAGCCTGTGCGCGCGTGGGAACCGGCTTTGCGGGGATGCCGACCAGCGTAGTGTGTTCCGCGACGTCCTTGGTGACCACGGCGTTCGCGCCGATGCGCGCGCAACGGCCCACGGTGATCGGCCCCAGAACCTGCGCGCCGGAGCCGACGATGACGCCGCAGTCCAGCGTCGGGTGTCGCTTCTGCTGGCGCTGCGACTCGCTGTCCTCGCTGGGGGAGACGCCGCCCAGGGTGACGTCGTGGTAGAGGGTTACCTCGTCACCGATTTCGCTGGTTTCGCCGATAACGACGCCCATACCGTGGTCGATAAAGAGCCCCTTGCCGATTTTCGCGCCGGGGTGAATCTCGATCCCCGTCATTATCCGTCCAAGGTGCGATACGAAGCGCCCGCCCAGGCGAAATCCGTTGCGCCACAGCTTGCTTGACACACGATAAAACATAAGAGCCTGGAATCCGGGGTAGCAAAGCACCACCTCAATACGTGAACGCGCCGCCGGGTCACGGGCCATCATGCTGTCGATTTCGTCCCGTAGAGACTTGAACATGGTTTCGACCGCCGTGGTAGTTTTCCAACGCTTGGAACGATCCAGGGTAGGGACTCTGGCTTTGGCCAGAGATATATCGGGACCGAACCGCTACTAAGGCGATATAATATGTCTGACCAATTTGGTCAAGTTTGCCTGGGAAGATGCGGTCCGGTACCGAGGGCCGGCAGTGAAGGGCGGCTTGCGCGCTTATGCTTTCGGCGTTTCGGCGGGGGCACCCGCCGCGCCGCATTCTCCGGGCACACAAATGCAAGGAACAGAAAACCAAAGCTATGCCTGATGTGATTTTTGCTGGGCCGGAAGGCCGACTCGAAGGACGTTACCACCACGGGCGTTCCAAGAATGCGCCGATCGCGCTGATGCTGCATCCCCATCCGCAGCACGGCGGGACGATGAACAACAAAGTGGTCTATACGATGTATCAGACCTTCGTGCGGAACGGGTTTTCCGTGCTGCGCTTCAACTTCCGCGGGGTGGGGCGTTCGCAAGGCGAGTTCGACCGCGGCGAGGGCGAACTGTCCGATGCCGCCTCGGCGCTCGACTGGTTGCAGGGCTACAACGAGGGCGCGGCAAGCTGCTGGATCGGCGGATTTTCGTTCGGGGCCTGGATCAGCATGCAGTTGCTAATGCGCCGGCCCGAGATCGACGGCTTCATCACGGTGGCTCCGCCCGCGAACATGTTCGATTTCTCGTTCCTGGCGCCCTGCCCCTCTTCGGGTCAGGTGATCCACGGCGACAAGGACGACATCGTTCCGGAGGCCGCCTCGGCGAAGCTGGTGCATAAGCTCTCGCAGCAGCGCGACATCTCGGTCGATTACCGCATCGTGAAGGGCGCGAACCACTTCTTCACCGACAAGCTCGATATTCTCGACGGCCATGTCGAGGCCTACATCCGCGCCCATGCCGAAGGGGTCGAGCCGCAGGAGGCTGTAGCGCGGTAACTTAAGCCCCCGCCGCCGGAAACAGGCATCCGCCGCTCATCGCTTCCGGCACGCCAGTGGTCGTCGGCAGCGAGAGCGGCTGGCCTGCCAGTGAGCGCAGGGCGAGATAAGCGAAGGCTTCCGCCTCCAGCGCATCGCCGTTCCAGCCCACCGCCTCGACCGGCTCCACCGGAACGCCCAGCGTGCGCCGCAACTGTGACATCAAGACAGCGTTGTGCCGTCCGCCGCCAGTCACCAGCCAGCGCCGGGGCGGCTCCGGAAAGTGCTCCAGCGCCCGCGCCACGCTGGCGACGGTAAAGGCCGCAAGCGTCGCCGCCGCATCTTCGGTGGACAGCGGCGCGACCAACGCGGCCGCCGGAAAGGCGTCGCGGTCCAACGACTTCGGTGGCGGCAGCGCGAAGTAGGGATGGCCCAGGAGCGACTGCACGATCTCCATTCGCACGGTCCCGGCGGCGGCGAGCGCGCCGTCCCGGTCGAATGCACTGCCGGTACGTTGCAAAACCAAGTCGTCGAGCAGCGCGTTGGCGGGGCCGGTGTCGAAGGCGATCACTGCGCTACCCACTGCGCCGTCGCCCTTGCCGCCGTTGTTCGGGCCGTGAGTTCCCAACCAGGTGACGTTGCCCACGCCGCCCAGGTTGAGCACGGCCAGCGGCGGTTGCTCGCGCGCCGCCCGCGCCCTGTGGTACAGCGGCGCAAACGGTGCGCCTTCCCCGCCCGCCGCGACGTCGGCGCTGCGGAAGTCCGCCACCACGTCGATCCCCGTCAGCGCCGCCAACAGCGCGCCGTCGCCGATTTGCCAGGTTCGCCGCTGCTGTGGCGCGTGGTGGACGGTGTGGCCGTGAAACCCGACGATGCGGACCTGCTCCGCAGCGATCCCGGCCTGTTCCAACAGCGCCCGCACAGCCTCGGCATGGCGCTCGGTCAGCGCCCGCTCAACCTCGGCGATCGACGCAAACGTGCCGGTCTCGGAGGCGCTGGTCTCGGGGGCGCTTAAGGCCGCTGCCTGTGTGGTGGCGCGGGCGAGGGCGGTCCTGAAGTCTCGGTCGTAGGGATGCGACAGGAAGGCGGCGGGTTCGACGCGATGTTCGCCGTCACTTTTGATCAGGGCCGCGTCGATCCCGTCGCGCGACGTGCCGCTCATCAGGCCGACGGCCCAGACTAGTTCTGTCATCTTGAAGGGCCGCCCTCACTTACGAGACTCTGGGGCTTAGTGTGCGCCGATGGGGGCAACGAGGCTAGCTCCGGTCCGGCTCGACCTCCCCCAGCTCGTGGGGGAGGAATTTGAAGAGCCGG
>SKZV01000152.1 GCA_007127165.1 Rhodovibrio sp.
CGGAATCCCGCCTCCGCAGCGGCGGAGAAACGCTCCAGGAACGGTAATTCGGTGAAGAGCATGCTGAGGTTGGCGGCGAAACGCGGCATCGATGCTTATCCTCGGTTTACCGGCTAAAAGCACCGCCAAGCCATCCCTTGATCGCTCCCCGGAACCGTGCTTGGCCCGATTAACTTTTCGGTTAAAAAGTGCCTCATCGGGCCACTTTGCGTCAAGCTGTCACACAATCCCGTTAACCTAATATTTAGGAAATGTTCTTAGTCGTTATACATTGGGTGCTGTGCTCTTCTAACCTAGTAAGAGCGGGAGAGAACGCGTTTGCGCCAACATATGGCTGCGTTCGAAGGTGATCTAACGCCGATGTGGAACGCTGCAGCACATAGCGGGGCGACGCTCCTCACCGTGCGGCCGTTGCCGCCGTCGAGGGCTCTTGCAGAACCTGTGCGATGGCGCTCAAGATCGCGTCTTGCCGGAAATGGTGCGCCATATGCCCGATCCCCGGCAAGAGGGTCAGCGTGGCGCGCGGCAACTCCTTGCTGAGCGGAATCGCATGCTTGCTTGGCGAGGCGACCCTATCCTTTTCGCCCGTCACGATGGCGACGGGAACATCGATGCCGGCATAGCTCGCGCGCAGATGAGCGAGCGCGGGAATCAACGCCGCCAGATCCTCGGCCGTTGCACGTAGCTGCTCGGGCCGCAGCAGCATCTCCAGCGGAACCGCCTGCGAGAAGGAGGGGGTGATGTCCTGCGGCCAGAAGCTTGCCTTCAGAACCGCCGGGAGCATCGCCTGATAGACCGGTTGTAGCACTGTGTAGCGCAGCACCGAGCCAGCTACCGGAATGGCGGGAAGCATGAAAGGAGTGAGATCGATCCGAGGGATGGGATAGGCCAGCCCATTGATGAAGACGACGCCCGCGATCTCGTCGGGAAACTGCTCCGCGTAGGCCATCACGACGGCCGCGCCGAGGGAGTGGCCCACCAGCACCGGCCGCTCGATCCCCAGCGCCCGGAGTCCGCTGCGCAGGATGCGCGCCTGCTCCCAGGGCGAACTCGGCCGCCCTGGACGGGTGCTGTGGCCGTAGCCCGGCCGGTCGAACGCGACGGCGCGGTAGCGTGTCGCCACGTGGTTGAACAGCGCGCTGGACAGGAAGTCCTGCATCATCACCCACGCCCCGTGCACCATCACGACCGGCTGCCCTTGTCCGCGCGTGAGGTAGTGCAAGCGACCCCCATCGACCCGCGCGAAGTCTCCTGCCGCCGGGTGGGAGCGTTGCGCACGCAGGGCCGCGATGCGTGTCGCGAGCGACATACCGGCAAGCACGCCCGTGACTGCGGCCGCTCCATTCCCGAACCACCCTCGCGACCTGCGGCGGCTGGCGTGAGCTTGTTCATGCGCGCGAGCTTGGTCGCACAGGCGAGCTTTGTCATTTGAAGGAACTCGCTTCATGCCCTAATCCTTTTCTGCGGCACGAGAATGGTGGCGTATACAAGGGCCTCCACCCGACGGTGCCAAGGCCGCAGGAGCACGCGGGCTCGACTGTCGGCCCCCTGCAAGTAACCCACATTCGCCCAAGCGGTTCCGTAACCGAGTGGCAAGCTGCGCAAGTGAGCGGGAGTTGCGTCTGGGAGCGGGCAGGGGTGAACCTTTGTCCGGCGATGCGAAAGGTTTGCGCCGTCAGCGGCAGCGGAAGGATTTCCGTAGAAACATTGGAACCTTAGGCGTTCCCGAACGTTTTCGATTGTGAGGATTTCCTGTACCTGGAAGGAAGGAGTGCAGTCATGGCAACAACAATCGGTACGACGGAAAACACTTTGGAAGAATTGGTGACGAGCCTGATCTCGCTGGAGTACGACGCGATCGCCGCGTATGACTCGACGGTCGACCGTCTGGACAACAACGACTTCAAATCGAAGATCGCGGAGTTCAAGCAGGACCACGACAAGCACTTGAAGGACCTCAAGCAACTCGCCAGCACGCTTGGCGTCAATCCACCCGAGCAAGGCAGCAGCGCCAAGCAGATGCTGACCAGCGGCAAAGTCGCAATTGCCGGGATGATGGGCGACAAGAGCATCCTCAAGGCCATGAAGACCAACGAAGACGATACCGTCACCGCCTATGAGCGCGCGGTCGAGCATAAAGCGACAACGGACGAGGCGCGGGGCGTTTTCGAGCAGGGCCTTAAGGACGAGCGCCGCCATCGGGAGTGGATGCAAACAACGTTCGAGAAGCTATGACGTTACGCCTCATGCAAGTGGTGTAAATGTGTTCGACAGGCGGTCGAAAGGGTCGGTCGGACGAACGCCGACCCTCGTTTGCGACTCTACTTTCTGGCGTATCGAGCGGGCGGATCGCGGTGCGGTGATTGTTGACGCCGCGGGCTATTTCCGCAGTAGTGCAAAGCAGGCGATGCTGCAAGCGCGGCACGCCGTGTTGCCGTGGCGCGACGTCACTATCGGCGTCGCGCTCACGCTGGCGACGGCCTCTCGTGGGAATGGGGCCGCGAGACTGAAGCCTTGTATCTCGCCGCCTTCCGTTCGGCGCGGAAATACATCTACCTGAAAGAGACGACGGTCCGGAGGTTCTCGTCATCCCGCTCTATAGCTGTGATTTGCGAGGCGATTCAGATCTCAAGCCGAAGCGGCTTGAGATCATCGCGCTCTAGCCGTCGCCATGGCGAGCATGGGAACGTTTAGAGACATGACGACCGTCCGCAAGCTGCGCCGATTATCGTACTGGGCTCCCCTGCGCTTTACGGTGCAGGCGGCGGCGGCAGCGATTCTCACGTTCGCGATCGTCCAGATCTTTGGGATGGATGAGGTGCAGTGGGCGGTTGTCTCGGCCCTTTTCGCCGTCCAGTGGAGCCTCGATAGCTCGATCGGCATCGCTGTCGGCCGCATCCTTGGAGCCACGGTGGGCAGTTTTCTTGGAATGGCCTGCGTGCTTTTGATTGGCACCGAAGGCACCGAGACGATCATTTCCTTGAGCATCGCCGTTGCACTGATGAGCTTCATCGCGGGGCTCTGGCCCGGCCTCTACTATGGCCTCTTCGCCGCCGCCGCGATGATTCTCGACCCGGGGGGGGCCGATGTCGCGGAAACGGCGGTGGAGCGGGCAATCGCCATTTCGTTGGGCACTGCCGTGGGCGCACTCTCCGCGACCCTTTTGCTGCCCGTTCCCGCCCACCGCAACGCGGAAGAGCACCTAGGCCGCGCCGTGCGGCGATGCGGCGATCTGCTGGTGGAGAATGTCAACGCGCTGGTTGGGGAGAGTCACGATCTGGGCCATATCCATCAGGACATCCGCGGAAAGCTCTACCGCGCGCAAACGATGGTCGCCGAATCGAAGTACGCCCGCCGGATCGACCGGCGGATCAACCGGCCTTCTCCCGAACCCTTGCTACGCTCGGTACAGCGCCTGTGGCACAGCTTCTCGCTGATCGACCGGGTAGAGGAAAAGCAGCTTCCGGAGAAGACGCCGTCCCGCCTGACCTCCGACCTTAAGGAGACGGCGGAGGCGGGGCGTCAGTATCTCCACCATCTCGGCCATGCGATCGAGGACAATACACCGGCACAGTCGCCCCAGGACGTGCTGCACCGCTTTGACAGCACAATTAAAGCGCTGGAGGCGGCTTGCATGGGGACCGACGGCGGGTCCTACACCCCCGGAGAAGCCGAGCGATTCAACACCCTGGCAATCGTCCTGGTAGAGGTCCGCCGGCATATTGAGGATATGCTGAAATCGCTGGGTGCCGATCCGAAAAGGGGGGAAGAAGATCAAGAGAGCGCTCAGGGCAAAGAGGGCGAGGAGGGAAAAGAAGAGCAAGCGCGTCCCGCGGAATAGCCAAGATTGGAACCGGACTCGCCTCGCCGTGTTCCTCATCGGCACTGTATGGCGAGGGGAGAGGCATGAGCACGCGGGCTGGACGGAAAGCAGCGACACCGACGCGGAGCACGTCCTTCCGGTGGGCAGGCTATCTGCTCGGCTTCTCGATGGGCGGGTTCTTCGACGGGATTCTGCTGCATCAATTGCTGCAATGGCATCACCTGCTCAGTGCCCTCCCCCTCGACACGCCTGCGCAGATTTTCGCGGACGGGGTCCTTCACGCAGTGATGTACGTCGTGCTGACGGCGGGCCTGCTTATGCTGTGGCGGAGGCGGGAGGAGTTCGCTCAGCCGGGCGCGGACCGGCGACTGCTCGGAACCTTTTTGATCGGCTTCGGGGCGTGGCACGTAATCGACGCGGTCCTCGTCCACTGGATTCTCGGCCTTCACCGCATTCGGATGGACACAGAGAACCTGCTGTTCTGGGACCTTCTCTGGTTCTTTGCGTTCGGGATCGTGTTCATCGCGGCAGGCTGGTGGCTGGTTCGCCGCACGAACGACGGCGGACGTTCCTCACGTCCGCCGTCGTGATCGTTTTGTATTCTACGGGCGAACGCGCGCTCACCCGTTGACCACCGTGCCACCGTTCGGGTGCAGGACCTGCCCGCTCATATAGGAAGCGTCGTCGCTGGCCAGGAAGACGTAGCAGGGTGCAACCTCGTTCGGTTGCCCAACCCGCCCCATCGGCGAGCTTCCGCCGTGCCCGGAAACCATCTCCTCATCGAAGGAAGCCGGAATGAGCGGCGTCCAGATCGGACCCGGCGC
>SKZV01000269.1 GCA_007127165.1 Rhodovibrio sp.
CGCGCCATCCAGTTCGGCCCCGCTACCGGCAAAGCGGGACAACACCAGGACGCCCGGGTCTTCCGCATTCTGCGCGGCAACGTACTCCTTCGCCACCAGATTCATCCCGTCGCGCAGCGGCGTAACGATTCCCACCCGCGCCAACCGCAGGAACCCCGCCAGAACGGGACGGGTGAATCCCTTGTTCATGTAGCGCAGCGGCGCCCAGTCGAACTCAGCATAGCTTCCGTTGATATGACCCGCCAAGGTCTCCAGCTCCGTGCGTAGCTGCATGTACTCGGGCACATCCTGGCGCGATGGCGGCGCAATCTGCATGAAGACGACGTGGCCCCAGTTCGACGGGTAATTCTCCAAAAGCTGCTCGTAAGCCCGGAATCGCTGCGGCAAGCCTTTGGAATAATCCAACCGGTCGACGCCGATCATCAACGTGTAATCCCTCAGCGAGCTTCTGAGCCGCTGGACATGCCAGGTGTTCTCGGCTTCCTCGGCGAAGCGGACCACGGCGCGCGTGTCGATCGAGATCGGGAAGGCTCCCACGCGTAGACGGCGGCCGAACGCCTCGATGATTCCATTCGAATAAACGGATCCCTCCACCTCGCGCTCGATGTAATTGCGAAAGCCGCGCACATCGTTTTCCGTCTGGAAACCCACGAGGTCGTAGGCGCAAAGCGCCCGCACGATTTCGCGGTGGTTGGGCAGCGCTAGAAAAACTTCCAGCGCCGGCCAGGGAATGTGCAGGAAGAATCCCATCTTTTGGCGGCAGCCCTCCTTGCGGAGCTGCTCGGCAAGCGGAATGAGATGGTAATCGTGAATCCAGATCAGATCGTCGGATTCCAAGAGCGGCTGAAGCTGCTGCGCGAACAGATAGTTGACGCGGTGGTAGCCGTGCATCGTACTCCGGCTGAACTCCGTGAGGTCGAGCCGGTAATGAAACAGGGGCCACAGGGTGCAATTGGCAAAGCCGTTATAGTATTCGTCGTAGTCTTGTTGCACCAGATCGACCGTAGCGTAACAAACGTTTCCGGATTCCACCATATCGGGCGCTTTGCCAGCGCTGTCGCGGACCTCGCCGCTCCAGCCGAACCAGATCCCTCCCCACTCCTCCAGGGCCGATTGTATCGCGACCGCCAGCCCCCCCTGCGACGCCGAGCTTGCACGGCGGGGTGTCGCGACGCGGTTCGAGACGATTACGAGACGGCTCAAAATGCATCCTCCCAGGGCTGGCTGAGTTGCAGGGCCGAGTTGATCAACCCGACCAGTGAGTATGTCTGAGGAAAGTTTCCCCAAAGCTCGCCTGTGTCGGGGGCCATGTCCTCGGACAGCAGGCCAAGGTGGTTGCGCGCCGCCAACATCTTCTCGAACAGTGCGCGGGCTTCCTCGATGCGGCCGGTGGCCATGAGCGCGTCGATGTACCAGAACGTGCAAACAGTGAATGAGGTCTCGGGCTCGCCGAAGTCGTCGGCGGCCACATACCGGAAAATCGCGTCGCCATGACGAAGACGCCGTTCCACGTAGTGCAGGGTGCCGGTAAAGCGTGGATCGTCGCCGGTAACGAAACCCAGGGTCGGCAGCAGGAGCAAGCTCGCGTCGATCTCCCTACCGCCGAATGTGGCGGTCAGGCTGGTCAGCTCCGCGTTCCATGCTTGCTCGAGAATTCCGTGCTTGATGACTTCGGCGTGCTCGGTCCAGTCGTGCTCCCGATCTTCGAGACCAAGTCTGTGCGCGATGCGGGCCAGACGATCGCAGGCGGCCCAGCACATGACCGCGGAGAAGGTGTGCACCTCCATCCGCTCGCGGAATTCCCAAGGCCCCGCATCGGGTTGATCCCACAGCTTCGCCGCTTTCTCGCCGATGAACTCCAACCGGGCGAACAGCGCCTCGTTGCCCCGGCAGGTGACCCTCAGATCGAAGAACGCCTGCGCGGAGGCCAAAACCACCGCGCCGTAAATGTCGTTCTGGATCTGCAGATACGCGTGATTGCCGACCCGCACCGGACCCATGCCGCGGAAGCCGGTCAGCGCAGGCTCTTCACGTTCTTCCAAATTGTGCTCCAGGCCGACTCCGAAGAGCGGTTGTAGCGGCCCTTCTCCGCAGTCCGCGACCACGTTCGCGATGTAGGTGAGATACCCCTCCATAGTCCGGGTGGCGCACAGCCGGTTCAGGGCCCGCACCACGAAGTAGGCGTCGCGCAGCCAGCAGTATCGGTAATCCCAGTTCCGGCCCGAGTGCGGGGCCTCCGGAATAGAGGTCGTCAGCGCGGCGATGACGGCTCCGGTTTCTTCGTAGGAGCACATCTTCAACGTGATGGCCGCGCGGATCACCGCATCTTGCCACTCGAACGGCAGCGCCAGAGCGCGTGTCCAGTCGCGCCAGTAACCATCGGTCTTTTCAAAGAAGGCGCGGCCGGTCTCGGCCACACCTTCGGTCAGGCTCTCATCGGCCCCCAGCAGCATCGTCACCGGCCATTCCAGCAGATGCGGCAGCTCTTCCAGGATGTAAGTGACCGGCACATCGGTGGTTAGCCTCAACGTCAGTCCCGGCAATACATAGCGGATATGGTTGCTGCCCCGCGTTATTTCGGGCCCTCCCGCGCCATAGTTGCAAGCGGGGCGCAGGCGTATGCGGATTCTCGGGGAACCGGAGAGCGGCACGAGCCGCCGAACGAGCGTTTGCGGCCGGTACACGCGGTCGTACTGCTTGAAGCGCGGCGCGAAATCGGTGACCTCCGCCACGCCGCCGGACGTGTCGTAAAGCCGTGTTTGCAGGACAGCGGAGTTCGGGAGGTAAGCCTGCTCCGAGTGCGAGAAATTCATGAGCTCGATGTCCCAGAACCCACGATCCAGTCGGTCCTCTCCGTCCAGGAGCGAACAGAAGACCGGGTCCCCGTCGAAACGCGGCAGACAGCTCCAGACCATACGCGCATCGGGGTCGATCACGCTTGCGATCATGCAGTTCCCGATAACGCCGTAGTCCAGGTTGCTCATTGCGCCGCTCCCGCCTCGTCAAGCAGCGATCGCTTCAAGCGGAACAGCCAGTCGGCCACCGCTGCCTCGTCCGGCAGGCGATAGCGCGCGGCACTCTCCCCCTCGCCAACCCTGACCGAGACTCCGCCGCGTTCGTTCACTAGCTTAAAGCCGTCTTCGTCGGTCACGTCATCGCCGAGAAAGACCGGCAGCCGCCCCGCGAAAGGGGCTTCGGAGAGAAAATCCGCGATGGCCGAGCCTTTGTTCGGGTAGGCGGGCTTCAGTTCCACCACCATCTTTCCGTGAACCGCAATAAGTTCATCGCCGGAGGCCTTCGCCAGCGAGTGGGCTAACTGCCGCACCTCTTCCGCCAGCTCGGGCGCTTGCCGGTAATGAAGCGCCAGACTGCGCTGCTTGTCTTCCAACAGCAGCCTGTCGTGAGTGGCCGCGAAGGCTTTCATCGCCGCGCGCGTGGGGTCCAAGGCCGGAGCCGCGGCCGCGTAGATGACTTCACCGTCGCTTCGCCGCCGTTCTAGGCCGTGCAGCCCCGCCGCCGGGAGCTTCAAGGGATCGAAGATGCGGTCGAGATCTTCGAGGTTGCGGCCGCTGACCAACGCTAAGGCGCCCCTGTTCAGTGCGATCACCGCAGCAAGCGCCTCGCGGACCGCAACGTCCAGGCGCACGCTGCTCGGCCGCTCGCGCACCGTCAACAGGGTTCCATCGACGTCGAGAAATAGCCCCCATCGCGCAGGCTCGACGTCGGGGCTCATCGGATCGGGGGGTCTCATCGTCCACTCGTCAGCGCCATCCGCCACCATCACATTCGAATTTATAGTTACATTGTGCCCTCTTCGCAAAGCCCTCACCTTCGTCGGGCGGGACCGCGACTCTCCAAGCCATCGTCCCAGGTACCGCATCGGTCGGAACGCTCCACTTGCTCCGCCCGGCCCTTCGTCTTTCGGGGCAGAGGCGGACGACTCAATAACGCTTCAACAGCAAATTCGTTCCTTAGTCCAAGAACGTCGTCGCTGTCGCCAGTCATGCTTGAGAGCACATTCTCAATACTAATGATGGTATCGCCGCGAACGCGCAGTCGCCTTGAGACGTGTCAACAAAACGGTCCGCTACCGAGCGTTCATGGCAAGGCATGGAGGGAAAGAAGCGAGAATGAACAGGAAGAACCCGGGGCACAGGCTGTCTCGAGTAAACGAGAGCGTCCGCGCGCGGATTTGAGCCAGATCAACGCGGGGTGCGCCGCTACCTGTTTCAATTCTCTTCATGACCCAGAGCCTCATTGCCAAGTACGATGCGCGGGTGCCGCGCTATACGAGCTATCCGACGGCGCCGCACTTTCAGCCGACGGTCGATGGCGAAGTTTATGCGGACTGGCTGGCGGCGCTCCCGCCGGAGGAACCGCTGTCGCTCTATCTACATATCCCGTTCTGCGACACGCTGTGCTGGTTTTGCGGCTGTCACACGACGGTGGTGAACAAGCCCGCGCCGGTGACGCACTACCTGGAGGCGCTGCTGGCGGAGATCGCTTTGCTGGCGGAGCGGCTGCCGGGGCGGTTCGCGGTGTCGCACCTGCACTTCGGCGGGGGCAGTCCCACGATCCTCTCGCCGGAGCAGATCGAACGGCTCTTCGCCACGCTGCGCGAACACTTCGACATCGGTCCCGAGGC